>CAZAQG010000024.1:0-6883 GCA_964487445.1 uncultured Chromatiales bacterium | reverse complement strand
GGCTTCCTCTCCGGTGGCTTCCTCTCCGGTGCGCGCCGCGCCGCCGGGGATAAGTCCTCCCTCCCATTCGATCACATTGGACTCGGCCGGCTCCGGAGTTTCCTCCACCGCAGCGGCCTCCTCGATGGGGGCCTCCTCGGCGGCCTGCTCCGGCGCATGCGCCTCTTCGAAGGTCTCCGGTTCGGTGCCGGGCAGGGGGGCGCCCGAGTCCGCTTCGCCCTGCTCCTGCGTCCCCGACGGTTCCTCCGACAGATCTCCGGACGTCTCGAGTTCGGGCACGTCCGGGAGGCCTTGCGGGCGATCCGCAGCCGAGGCCTCATCGACCGGTGCCACAGCCGTCGCCGAATCGTCCCCCTCCTGCGGCGGCAGCTCCGCCACCAGGCTGCGCAGCAACTCGTCGACGGCCTCTCCGGTCGACTCCTCGGTGTCGGTCGATTCGACACCCGCCTCGGGGAGCGCATCCGCGCCCTGTGCCTCGGCGACGGAACCGGCTCCGGCGGACGACTCCGCCTCGGCACCGGCCTCCCTGCGAAACAGCGGATGATCGGGGCACAACTCCGCCCCCCACTGCGCGACGTCCCGCCACAACGGGTGGGATGTGTCGCCGAGATCCGCATACAAGGCCTCGGCGGTCGACTCGAAGGCGTCGCGATCGGCCAGGGCGTGATAGGCCTCGAGCAGCTTTGCCTTCAGATCCGCCCGATCGGGTTCCTCGCGTACCGCCTGCGCGAGCTGCTCCGCCGCCTGCTCATAGCGCCCGTACGCCAAGTAGATCTCGGCCTCGGCGAGGGCGTCGCCACCGGCCTCGGCGACCGCCGCCCCGGACCCCTCCTGCTCATCGCCGAGCGTTTGTGCGAAGATCTCCGTCCCGCTCGTCTCCCCGTCCGTTTCCTTGTTCGTCTCGCTATCCGCCAACGCCCGGGACTCCGCCTCCAGCGGCAATCCGGATTCGGTGGAGCGGCGCCGACGGATCACCAGCCAGATCAGGGCCACCAACGCCAGGAACGCCCCGCCAAGCATGGCCAGCACGCCGCGGTTGTTGAGCAGTTCGCGCAACGAACCGACCCGGGAGGCCGGGGGCGGCGTCTGCACCCGCGCCGGGGCGGGGGCCATGGAATGCCGGGGGGCCGACTCGGGCACCGGAGCCGCCTTGGAAGCCTCGGCCGGCAAAGTGGCCGCCGCGGGCTTCGCCGGGGCGGGCGGTACCGCGACGGCGCCGGTTCCGGTCATGGACCGTGCCTGCAGGTCCGCCAGTTGCTGATTCTTGAGACTCAGCAACTCCTTGAGCCTGCCCACTTGGTCCTGCAGCGTATTGACCCGGCCCTGCAGATTCTTCGCTTCCGCGGCCTTGGACACCGCGGCCTCGTTGGCCAGGGCCAATCGATCCTTGAGCGCCCCGCGGTTCATACCGGCGGTTCCGCCGGGCGCGCCGGTAGCAACCGCCTCGCCGGCCTTGGGAGCCAGCAGACGCAGCCGTTCCTGCTCCTGCTGCGCCGCCGACGACACGCCGGCGCCGGGTTTGGCGCCGGGCGCACGCGGGACGCCGGTCGCCGCCCGGGCCAGGCGCCGACGGTATCGCTCCCAAAGCAGATTCTGGTTGTGCACCTGCGCCAGGGCCCCTCGGGGGTCGATGCCGAGGACCTGCGAGACATCCGGAACCCGCAGCACGTAACCCGCCTTCAGACGATTGATATTGTGGTCGTAGAACGCCTGCGGGTTGGCATCGAGCAACGCCAACATCATTTGCTCGATGCTCACCCGGTTATCAGGTCGCACGCGCCGGGCGATACCCCACAGCGTATCGTTGCGCGTGGTCCGAATCGTACCGCGCGCAACGCCCGCCGGTTGCGGGGTGCCGGCGCGCCGCACCGCCCCGCGTCGTGGCGGCGGGGCGCCGACGCCCGCGACCGGGGGCGCACCGCCCGCGAGCGGTGTAACGACGGGGACGGCGGGGGTACGGGTCACGGCCGCCGCCGCAGCCGGATGCACCCCGGCCGGGCGCAGCGCGGTCATCGTCGGGGGGTTCAACAGGACGGTGTACTGGCGCAGAATCCGCCCGTTTCGCCAGCCGACCTCGACGATGAAGTCGAGGAACGGCTCGCGGATCGGCCGGTCGCTGGTCACCTGGATCGCCGGATGACCCTTCACGTTGTGCACGACCTTGAAATGCAGATCGCCCAGAATGAACGGCCGACCGATACCGGCCCGGGCGAAGGCCGAGGGTCCGGCGAGGCTCACGAGGGCACCGTCCAGTTCCCCCGGGTTCTCGGAGTAGAGCCGGATATCGGCGTTGAGTTTCTCGTCGAGATGGGAATGGAGGGTGATGGCACCGAGCCCGAGAGCATACAGCGGCGCAGGTGCCACCATGCACGCGGAGGCCACGGCCAAGACCAGCTTCCGATTCATTATCAAAACGCCCCCTTCTGCGGCTCATCCCGTGGGCGGGGTCCGACCGGACCTCCAACTCGGGCCTGTGTCGCTATATCGGAAGCCTGCCCGGTTAATTTAATTCCGGCCCGCCGGGCGAGCGCCGCCCTCCCCCGGAACCTGACGGAAATATACTCTACAGGTAGTCAGCGACCAAAACCTCCGCGATCTGAACGCTGTTCAGGGCCGCGCCCTTGCGCACGTTGTCCGCCACCACCCACAGGTCGAGCCCCCGAGGATGGGAGATGTCCTCGCGGATCCGGCCGACGAAGACCGCATCGCGTTGCGCCGCCTCGGTCACCGCAGTCGGGTAGCCGCCCGGTCGGTGCTCGTCGAGTACCGTGACCCCGGGCGCCGCCGCCAGCAGCTTGCGGGCCTCGGCGGCGCTGATCTTGTCACGCGTCTCGATGTGCACGGCCTCCGAGTGCCCGTAGAACACCGGCACCCGCACCGCGGTCGGGTTGACTTGAATCGAATCGTCCTCGAGGATCTTGCGGGTCTCCCAGACCAGCTTCATCTCTTCCCTGGTATAGCCGTTCTCCATAAACACGTCGATATGCGGCAGCACATTGAAGGCGATCTGCTTGGGGTAGACCCGGGTCTCGATCGGCTGGCCGTTGAGCAGCCGCGCGCTCTGCCCGACGAGTTCCTCGATCGCCTCTTTTCCGGTGCCCGATACGGCCTGGTAGGTGGCGACGTTGATGCGCTCGATACCCACCGCGTCGTAGATCGGCTTGAGGGCCACCACCATTTGGATGGTCGAGCAGTTCGGGTTGGCGATGATCCCCCGCTCCCGGTAGCCGGCGATGGCGAGGGGATTGACCTCCGGCACCACCAACGGGATATCGAGGTCGCGGCGAAACCGGGAGGTGTTGTCCACTACCACGCAACCCGCCGCAGCGGCGCGCGGCGCATATTCCTCCGAGACCGACGCCCCCGCCGAGAACAGAGCGATCTGCACGCGCGCGAAATCGAACTGCGCCAGGTCCTGAACGTTCAATTGGCGATGGCGAAACGCCACCCGGGTGCCGGCCGAGCGGCTGCTGGCGAGAGCGTAGACCTCTCCCACCGGGAAATCGCGCGCGTCCAGCACCGATAGCATGGCCTCGCCCACCGCGCCCGTCGCACCCACAACCGCCACATCGAAACGCCTGCTCATGCCCGCCTCACCGTCCACATCGTTGCCTCTGTCAGCCCGCGCGCAGCGCCGCCACGACCGCCTCACCCATCTCCCGGGTCCCGACGCGGCGCGTCCCGGGGGCCTCGATATCCGGGGTACGCAGGCCCTGATCGAGCACCGCACTAACGGCACGCTCCACGCGGGCGGCCGCCTCCGGCTCGTCCAGCGAGTGACGCAGCATCATCGCCACCGAGAGGATCGTGGCGAGCGGATTGGCCACACCGCGCCCGGCGATGTCCGGCGCCGATCCGTGGATCGGCTCGTACATCCCCTTACCGTGCGCGTCCAGGGAGGCCGAGGGCAGCATGCCGATCGAGCCGGTGAGCATCGCCGCCTGATCCGAGAGGATGTCGCCGAACAGGTTGCCCGTCACGATCACGTCGAACTGCGTCGGGGCGCGCACCAGTTGCATGGCGGCGTTGTCCACGTACAGGTGCGTCAGCGTGACGTCCGGGTATTCACCGGCGAGGCCGGTCATGACCTCGCGCCACAGCTCCGAGACCTCGAGCACGTTGGCCTTGTCCACCGAGCACACGCGCCGCCCGCGCCGGCGCGCGGCCGCGAAGGCCACACGCCCGATGCGCTCGATCTCGGGCTCCGTGTAGCCCATGGTGTTGAAGGCGCTGCGCACGCCGGCCTCCTCGCGCACGCCGCGCGGCGCACCGAAGTAGATCCCGCCGGTCAACTCACGCACGATCATCAGATCGAGCCCGGCGACGACCTCGCGCCGCAACGTGGAGGCCTCGGCGAGTTGCGGATAGAGCAGCGCCGGACGCAGATTGGCGAACAGCCCGAGCGCCGCGCGCAACCCGAGCAGACCGCGCTCGGGGCGCAGCTCGCGCGCGAGCCCCTCCCAGCGCGGCCCGCCGACGGCACCGAGCAGGACGGCGTCGGCCGCGCGCGCCAGGCGCAGGGTCGACTCGGGGAGCGGGTGGCCCGCGCCCTCGTAGGCGGCGCCGCCGATCGCGGCCTCTTCGATCTCCACGGCGAGGCCGAAATCCGCGCGCAGTGCCTCGATGGCCCTGCCCGCCTCGGCCACGATCTCCGGGCCGATGCCGTCGCCGGGCAGAATCAGTATCTTGTGCATCATTGTTCCTCCATTCGCGCGCGTGCCGGTGCCGCCCGGGTTCACACCCGGGCGGCCCGCGGCGGGCGCGATTTCACCCGTCGCAGCGCTCCGGGAACAACCAGGGGGCCTCGTCGCGCCGGCGGCTCTCGTAGGCGCGGATCTCCTCGGCGCGCCGCAGGCTGAGTCCGATCTCGTCGAGACCCTCGAGCAGGCGGTGCCGACGAAACGGGTCGATCTCGAAGGCGATCACCTCGCCCTCGGGCGTAACCAGCGACTGCGCCCGCAGATCGACCGTCAGCCGATACCCCTCGCGCGCCCCGACCTCGCGGAACAGCCGATCGATCATCGTACCGGGCAGCGTGATCGGCAGGACGGCGTTCTTGAAACAGTTGTTGAAGAAGATGTCGGCGAAGCTCGGCGCGATCACCACCCGGAACCCGTAGTCCGACAGCGCCCATACGGCATGTTCGCGCGAGGAGCCGCAGCCGAAGTTCTCGCGTACGAGCAGGATCTGCGCGCCGCGATAGCGCGGGAGATTGAGCACGAAGTCCGGATTGCGCGGGCGCTCCGCACAGTCCATCCCGGGCTCACCGTGATCCAGGTAGCGCCACTCGTCGAACAGATACGGCCCGAAGCCGGTGCGCCGGATCGATTTGAGGAACTGCTTGGGGATGATCGCGTCGGTATCGACGTTGGCGCGATCGAGCGCCGCGACCGATCCGGTGAAGGTCTCGAATTTCTCCATCGCCCCCTGCCTCAGTCGAATTCGCGCACGTCGACGAAACGGCCGTGGATTGCAGCCGCCGCCGCCATCGCCGGGCCGACCAAGTGCGTGCGTCCACCCGGCCCCTGGCGGCCCTCGAAGTTGCGGTTCGAGGTCGAGGCGCAGCGCTCGCCCGGCGCCAGCCGATCCGGATTCATCCCCAGGCACATCGAACAACCCGGTTCACGCCACTCGAAGCCGGCGTCGCGGAACACCCGGTCGAGTCCTTCGGCCTCGGCTTGGCGTTTCACGAGCCCCGATCCCGGCACCACCATGGCCTGGCGTACGCCCGGCGCCACGCGGCGTCCGTGCACGAGCGCCGCGGCCGCGCGCAGATCCTCGATGCGCGAGTTGGTGCACGAGCCGATGAACACCTTGTCCGGACGGATCTCCGTGATCGGCGTGCCGGGTTCGAGTCCCATGTAGCGCAGCGCGCGGCGCATCCCCTCTCGACGCACCGGGTCCTCCTCGGCCTGCGGATCGGGAACCCGCTCGTCCACCGCGACCACCATCTCCGGAGAGGTCCCCCAGCTCACCTGCGGGCGAACCGCGCCCGCCTCGATGCGCACCACCCGGTCGAAGACGGCGTCCGGGTCGCTGTGCAGCGCCGGCCAGGCCTGCACCGCGCGCTCCCAGAGCGCCCCCTTGGGCGCCAGCGGCCGGTCACGCAGATACTCGATGGTGTGCTCGTCCACCGCCACCAACCCGGATCGCGCGCCCGCCTCGATGGCCATGCTGCACAGGGTCATACGTCCCTCGACGGACAGCGCGCGGACCGCCTCGCCCGCGAACTCGATGGTGTATCCGGTCGCGCCGGCGGTGCCGATCTCACCGATCACGACCAGCGCGAGATCCTTGGCGGTAACGCCGTGCCCGAGCGTGCCGTCGACCTGCACCAGCAGGTTGCGCGACTTTTTGAGCACCAGAGACTGGGTGGCGAGCGCGTGTTCCACGTCCGAGGTACCGATTCCGAGCGCGAGGGCGCCCACCGCGCCGTGCGTGGAGGTGTGGGAATCGCCGCAGACGATCGTCGTACCGGGCAGGGTGAAACCCTGCTCCGGGCCGATCACGTGCACGATGCCCTGGCGCGGGTCGCACATGGTGAACTCGGTGATGCCGTAGGCGGCGCAGTTGGCGTCCAGCGCCTCCACCTGCACGCGCGCGACCGGATCGGCGATGCCGGCGGCGCGATCGGTGGTCGGGACGTTGTGATCCGGCACCGCCAGGAGCGAATCGGTGCGCCACGGCCGGCGCCCGGCGAGCCGCAGCCCCTCGAACGCCTGCGGCGAGGTGACCTCGTGGATCAGGTGTCGGTCGATATAGAGCAGCGTGGTGCCGTCGGCCTCGGCGTGCACCACGTGATCGTCCCAGAGCTTGTCGTAGAGGGTCCGCCCTGCCATGTCATCGCCTGTGCAGTTGCAAAAACGTCCAGTGTAAACGATTC
>CAZAQG010000023.1:0-31190 GCA_964487445.1 uncultured Chromatiales bacterium | reverse complement strand
CTGGAGGGGCTGGGCCGACTTGACAGACGGCCGACCCCGCGCTAGGTTAGTGAACGTTCACTTACCATCCGGCTTGATGGCCCAGAGAGCCGTCCGCGCCGACGCCGCCTGCCCGATGCAGGCAACCCGATATCCATCACAACAGACTCGAAGGAGACACTCCCATGGCGGAATTCGATGCGGAACTGGATGCCCGTGGCCTCAATTGCCCCCTGCCGATCCTGCGTGCCAAAAAGTCCATCAACGAACTGCAGGCCGGCCAGGTGCTCAAGATCGTGGCCACCGATCCCGGTGCCGTGAAAGACTTCGAGGCCTTCTGCAAGCAGACCGGCCACGAGCTGATGAACTCTCAGGAGCAAGGCAGCGAGTTCGTGTTCCTGATCCGCAAGCACTGATCCGGTCCGGCCGGCGGAGGCGATCGTCTCCGCCGGACCGATCCCGGTTCGGAGCCGGGAGGGAGATGTCGTGGGCAAGCGCCTGTCGGCGGGACAACGCAGGGCGGCGATCCTCGAGGCCGCCAAGGCACTGTTTGCCGAGAACGGGCTGCACGGGGTCTCCGTGGACGCCATCGCCGAGCGTCTGGCCGTGAGCCCCGCGACGCTCTACAAGCACTTCGCCTCCAAGGAGGCGCTCTACGAGGCGGTGATCAACGCCACCGCCTGCAGCCGTGAGAGTTATGTCGACGCGGTGCTGCGCGGACCCTCCGACTTCGCCAGTGTGCTGCGCCGTATCGCCCGCACCTTCGTCGACAGCGTCGCCGCAGATCCGGACTTCCTGCGCATGGAAATGCACGCGGTGCTCGAAGGCAACCCGTTCGCGGGCCGGTTCTTCGAGAATCGCTGGAAACACTTCGCCGATTACATCGAGTTGGGGATTCGCGAACTCGCGCCGCAGGGCAAAGCGGCGCCGGTGGATGTGCCGAGCGCGAGCCTAATGTTCCAGGGGATGCTGCGCGAGGTCCTCTACGTGAAGTGCGTCTACCGCTCCGGGCGCTACCGGGACATCCCCCTGCATCAACTGGTGGACCGCTGCATCGATCTCTTCCTGCGCGCCATCGGCTACCGCGAACAGCGCCTGGAAGGCGCGGCGTAGCGCCCCCTCGCTATCCCGATCCCGGCGGCGGTTGCCAATCGCGCACGTGCAAGTCGCGCTGCGGGAACGGGATTTCCACACCGTGCGCGCGGAACGCGGCGTCGATCGCGAAGTTCAAGTCGCTGAGGACGCCCAGGCGCCGGTCGACGTTGCGAATGAAACAACGCAGCTCGAAGTTCAGCGAGCTGTCGCCGAATCCCAGGAACAACACGATGGGTGCCGGCACATGGCCGCCCGGGATCACGGCCGGGTGGGCCTTGGCGACCTCGAGCAGGAGTTCCTTGACCTGCGCGGTATCGCTGCCGTAGGCCACGCCCACCGGCACCCGCACCCGGCCCCACGGATCGCGCAGCATCCAGTTGGTGACCTTCCCCGAGATCAAATCCGAATTGGGCACGATGACGTCCGCCCAGTCGAAGGTCTGGATGATGGTCGAGCGGACACTGATGCGCTTGACGTGGCCTTCGATATCGCCGACCACGATCCAGTCGCCGGTCTTGATGGGTCGTTCGAAGAGCAGGATGATCCCCGAGACGAAGTTGTTGACGATGTTCTGCAGCCCGAAGCCGATGCCCACCGAGAGGGCCCCGGCGATGATCGCCAGATTGGTCAGGTTGACGCCGGCGACCGACAACACCACCAGCAACCCCGCGGCCAGGCTTACGTAGCCGGTGATCGTCACCAGGGCCTCGCGCGCGCCGCGTTCCATGCGCACACCGACCAGCCAGCGTTCGGCCATACGCCGGCGTACCCAGCGCGAGACACCGAGGAACAAGGCGAACATCACGGCCGCGAGCAGTAGCCGCGCCGGAACGATATGCGCCGAACCGATCGGGATCGACGCATTGAAATAGCCGAGGAGCGCCAGAAAGCCGGCATCGGAAAACGTCCAGATGCGCAGCACCGCGGCGATGAAGCCGAGCCACAGGGCGATCACGACGAGGATGCGCAGCCAAGCCAGGCCGGGGACGGCCTCCTCACCCTTCAGACCCAGGAAGGTGCGCAGACGTCGTTGCCAGGCGTGGCGGCCCTGATCGAGGCCGTCGAGCACGTCGAACAACAGCCGGCGCGCGAGCAGCATCGCGACCAGCGCGGCCCCGGTCCCGAGCAGCCCGCGCAGTATGAGTACGGAGAGATTCCGGTAGCCGGCCCACTCCGCCCCAAGGGCCGCGAGCATCACCGCGGTCACCACGACCCGGCGCAGCACGTGGGCCGCGAGGTAGGGCAGGCGCCCAAGCAGCCAGACGATCCAGACCACGTTGAGCACCAGGACCACCGCGTAGGCGGCGCGGGCCAGTTGCAGCGCGGGGCGCGGCAGGCTCTGTGAGAGCACCGTGGCGAACATCAGCAGCCCCACGACCAGCAACGCGACCAGCACGCGCAGCCGCCGCGCCAGCGCGCGGCCCAGTTCCGGTGAGAGCGGCAGATATGGCACGGCGGGCCGGCACGGAGCCAGGAACACACGGATCGATGCGATCAGGACCAGGTAGACGAACAGTCCGTAGGCGAGCACCGCGACGAGCGGTGCCGGCTCGATGTCGCCGATCACCAGCCACAGGGAGCCGGCGGCGGCGGCGGCGGCGACCAGTGCAGGCCCATAGCGCGCCGCCGTCGCGAGCAGGGCGCAGCTGAAGCGGGCCTCGAAGCTCTCGGCCGTCGGGCCGCGTGCGACGCGCTCGCGCAAGTGGCGCCGGAGCAACACGCCGAGCAGCGCGGCGATCAAGACCGCGAGCGCGATGCCCCCCCAGTCCATCGGATCGAGCCGATCGAGCCCGCTATGGGCATCGAGGAACTTCGCGGTCTCCGGCCACCAAGCGATCGGTCGGCGCCAGTTCTCTGCAAGCAGCGTGATCACCGAGGGCCCGCGGATAAACAGGCGCCGGGTCAGGCGCTCCTGCTGCGTCGAGCGGATCATGGCCAGGACCTGCCGGCTGTTCAACAGGAGCAGCCGGCAGGTCGCGCCGCGCTGTTCTTCGTCGATCTTCTCGCGCACCAGCAGATTGCGCTTGCGAATGACCTGCCGGCCCTCGCCCGGAGTCCGCGGGCCGAGGGTGTCCAGGGCCTGTTGCACGGCCCGGGCCTGCTTCGAGGTCACTTGAATGCAGGCCTCGGCGGCCTTGCGCACCGCGTTTGCGCGATCCAGCAGTTCCTGCAAAACGCGGTCCGACCGGATCCCGCGGTTCAAGACACGTTGCACGCCGCTCAGGCTGCGCTGCAGCCGCCCGAGGTCGGGGACCGGACCCGGGACCGGGCGGGCGTGCGCCGCCCCCGCCAGGACCAGCAGGACGACGGGCAGCAGCCGGGCCACGGCGCGCCGCGCGAAGATGCTCACGTCGTTTCCGGCTCCGATTCGATGGCCACGATAGTATTCGGGGCCCGCCGCGAACCGGGGATCACGACGCGGCACCCGCTTCCCTCCAGGCTCGTGTAGGGCGATCCGCTCATTTTCCGATACAGAAGGTGGAAAAGATACGACCGAGCAACTCGTCGCTGGTGAACGCCCCGGTGATCTCGCCCAGCGCACGGTGGGCGGCGCGAAGGTCCTCGGCCAGCAGCTCCGGCGCGTGGTGCGCGCGCCACTGGCGCCGCCCTTCGAAGAGTCGCTCGCGTGTGCGGCGCAGGGCGTCGAGGTGGCGGCGACGGGCGGCGAATACGCCGGCTCCGTCCACCGACCCGGCACCGCCGCGCAGGTGGGTGCGCAGGGCGTCGATCCCGGCGCCGGTACGCGCCGAGACGCGCAGCTCCACGGGAGCGCCCGTGGCGGCGACCCGGCCGGGAGCGCCCCCGGTCAGGTCGATCTTGTTGCGCACCACGGTCACCGCCGGGCCCGCCGGTATACGATCGAGTAGCGCACGATCTTCCGCGGCCGGGGCATCACGGTCGTCGACCACGAGCAGCACGTGGTCTGCACGGGCCAACGCATCCCACGCGCGCCGCACCCCCTCGCGTTCCACCGGGTCCGTGGAATCCCGCAAGCCGGCTGTGTCGACCAGGCGCAGGGGCACGCCGTCGAGATCGAGGCTCTCGCGCAACAGGTCCCGGGTGGTGCCGGGGACCTCGCTGACGATGGCCGTCTCACGCCCGGCGAGGCGGTTGAGCAGGCTCGACTTGCCGACGTTGGGGCGACCGACGATCGCCGCCTGGATACCCTCCTGGAGCAGGCGACCGCGGTGCGCCTGCTCCTCGAGCCCGGCGAGCCCCCGGAGAAGGTCCTCTAGGCGCCGGTCGACCGCGCTTTCGGTCAGGAATTCGATGTCTTCCTCGGCGAAGTCGATCGCCCCCTCGACGTGGGTGCGTAGGGCGACGAGGCGCTCGCCGAGGTCAGCGACGCGGCTCGATAATGCGCCCTCCAGGGAGCGCACGGCGGCGCGCGCCGCCTCGGCGGTCCCCGCCGCGACGAGATCGGCCACGGCCTCGGCCTGCACCAAGTCGAGCTTTCCGTTGAGAAAGGCACGCTGCGAGAATTCCCCCGGCGCCGCCGGGCGTGCGCCGAGGGCACAGACGCGCCCGAGCAGCAGGTCCATCACGACCGGGCCGCCGTGGCCGTGCAGCTCGAGGACGTGCTCGCCGGTGAACGAGGCCGGGGCCGGGAAATACAGCGCCAGGCCCCGGTCCAGGACGCCGCCGCCGGCGTCGCGGAAGCACGCGAAGAGGGCGTACCGCGGTGCCGGGCAACGGCCCAGCAGGGACTCGGCGATCGCCGGCGCCAGCGGCCCCGAGACGCGCACGATCCCGACCCCGCCTCGCCCCGGTGGGGTCGCCACCGCAGCGATGGTGTCCGCCGCCCCGGCGTCGGCGGGATTCATGACGCGCCGCGATCGCTCGTCGAGGCGTGCATGAGCGACCCTATTTCGCGCCCCTCTCCACGCGCCGGGTGATCATCCACTGCTGGGAAATCGACAGGAGGTTGTTCACCAGCCAGTAGAGCACCAGTCCGGCGGGGAAGAAGGCGAAGAACACGGAGAACATGATAGGCATGATCATCATGATCTTCTGCTGCATCGGATCCAGCGGCGAGGGATTCAGACGCTGCTGCATGAGCATGGTGATGCCGTTGAGTATGGGCAGCACGAAATAGGGGTCCGGCGCCGAGAGGTCGTGGATCCATAACACGAACGGCGCCTGGCGCAGTTCCATGCTCTCCAGCAGCACCCAGTAGAGGGCGATGAACACCGGGATCTGCACCACGATCGGCAGGCATCCGCCGAGCGGGTTGATCTTCTCCTTTTTGTAGAGTTCCATCATCGCCTGGTTGAGGCGCTGGCGGTCGTCTCCGTATCGTTCCTTGAGGGCCTTCAGGCGCGGCGACAGGCGACGCATGTTCGCCATGGAACGATAGCTGGTCTCGGAGAGTTTGTAGAAGGCGAGTTTGATCAGGATCGTCAGGATCACGATCGCCCAACCCCAGTTGCCGACCAGTTCTTCGATCCACCGCATCATCGCGAAAATGGGCTTCGCGAGCACGGTGAGGTAGCCATAGTCGATCGTCAGATCCAGACCGGGTGCGACGCCGACGAGCCGCTCCTGGAGCTTGGGACCGACATAGAGGCGCACGGCGACGGTCCGCGTCTGTCCGGGCGCCACCTCGAGCGGACCGCCCAGGGTCCCGATCACGTAGCGATCGCCGGGCAGCGCCTTGGTGTAGAAATTCTGAGGCGCCTTGAGCGGAGGGATCCACGTAGCCAGGAAGTAGTGCTGATCCATCGCGACCCAGCCTCCGGTCACGGCACGGCTCAGGTTGCGCTTGGACATGTCCTTGAAAGTGACCTTCTGGAACTTGTCCTTAGGCGAGTACAGGGCGCCCCCCACATAGGTATGGAGGAACATCGAGCTGCCTTTGCGCGGGCGGTGGCGAAGCAACTGCTCATACGGGCGCGCCCGCCAGGGCTTGTCCCCGGCGTTGTGCACCACTTCCTGCAACTGCACCACGTAGCTGTTGCGACGGAAGGTGTAGATCTTCTCGACACTCACGCCCCCGGGAGAGCTCCAGTGCAGGCGCACCTGCAACCGGGCGGCACCGTCGGCCAGCCGATAGTCGGTGCGGGCGGCGCTGAACCGCGCGTGATGGGTGGGCGCGATGTTGCCCGCCGCGAGCAATCCGGACTGGGCGACGAACAGATGTTCGCCGCGGTCGTCGAGGAGGATCACCGGCTCGCGAGGGCGCTCCGTCGAGACGGCGAAGCGCGGCAACACCGCGCGGCGCAGGTCACCGCCCACGGTGCTGATCTGCATGTCCAGGACGTCGGTGCGCACGCGAATGACCCGCCCGGCCGGCAGAGCCGGCGCGACGGAGGGCGTACTCGCCGGGGTGGCCCGCGTTGCGGACGCCGGCAACTCGGGAACCGTGGATTCTCCGGCAAGATTGCCGGCCGGAGCGGTCGGGGTGGCGACCCGGTGGGCCGGGCGTTCGCCGTAGTCCTTCATCCAGGCCTGCCAGATCATCAGCAGGACGAACGACAGCGCGATGAACAGCAGCAGACGCTGATTATCCACGGCGATGCTCGCAACGCTCGGGCACCGGATCGAAGCCGCCCGCGTGCCAAGGGTGGCAATGCGCGAGGCGGCGCAGCGCAAGTCGTGTCCCGGTCCATGCGCCGTGGCGTTGTACCGCGACGAGGGCGTACTCGGAACACGTCGGCGCGAACCGGCAGTGTGCTCCCAGATACGGACTCAGCGCGTATCGATAGGCGCGCAGCAGGGCGATCAGCAGTCTTTGCATCGTTCGATGGTTGTCCAATCTTGTTCCAGGGCCTCGCGCAGGGCGCGGCTTGCGCGCCGCGCGAGCCCGCGCCGCGCCAATATGACGATGTCGAACCCGCCCAACCGGTGCCGGTTGAGACGAAAACTCTCCCGCACCACGCGCTTGACCCGGTTGCGGGCAACCGCGGTTGGGACACTCTTGCGGGAGATAGCCAGACCGAGCCGCGGGTAACGGAGATCGTTCGCCTTGACGAGGGTGACCCACGCGTCATGATTCAGACGCCGCGGGCGGTTAAACACGCGTCGAAACTCTTTCTCGCAGGTCAGGCGGTCGCGGCGGGTAAAGCGCCGCCGGCCCGCGAACAACGGACCCGCCGTCAGGCCGACAGGCGCGCGCGCCCTTTCGCCCGGCGCGCCTTTAGGATCCGGCGCCCGTTCTTGGTGCGCATGCGCGCGCGGAACCCGTGGGTCCGTTTGCGATGTAGGTTACTGGGCTGGAACGTTCTTTTCATGGCTAGGGCCTGCGAGCGATTGGGGTGTCGAAAAGGTTTTGCTGAAAAAACAGCAGACTATTCCGTTCGTCCTGTCACTGTCAATAGAGCCGTCGGCTCTCCGCGGGTATAGATCGCCGGGCCGCGGCGCGTTAGACTGCTTGGTCTTCCGCAGCGCCGCTCTGCAGCCACCTACAACGATAAGAGAGGCCCTGACTCAGTGGTCGGTTCAATGTGGCAAAGTTGTCTCCACCGTCTCGAAGGCGAGTTGTCCGAGCAGCAGTTCAATACCTGGATTCGTCCGCTTCATGCCGTTGAAGAAGACGATGCCCTGCACTTGCTCGCACCAAACCGTTTCGTCCTCGACTGGGTGCGCGAACACTATTACCGCCAGATCACTGAGGTGGTCTCGTATCAGACGCACGGAGCGCCCGCGCGCGTGCTGCTCGAGATCGGCAGTACCCAACGCCCCACCCCGGCGGCGGCCCCGGCCCGCCCCGCCGCCGGCCGGAGCTTCCAGGCGGGGCAGGAAGTGGTACGCAGCAGCTTCCTCAGCCCACAGTTCGTCTTCGACAGCTTCGTCGAAGGCAAGTCCAACCAACTTGCACGGGCCGCATCCCGGCAGGTCGCCGACAACCCGGGCCGCGCTTACAACCCCCTGTTCATCTATGGGGGCGTCGGTCTCGGCAAGACCCATCTCATGCAGGCGGTCGGCAATCAAATGTTGCTGACCAATCCCTCGGCGCGGGTCATCTATCTCCACTCCGAGCGATTCGTCGGCGATATGATCAAGGCGCTGCAACATAACACAATCAACGAGTTTAAACGTTTTTATCGCTCGGTCGACGCGCTGCTCATCGACGACATCCAATTTTTCGCCGGCAAAGAGCGATCTCAGGAAGAGTTCTTCCATACCTTCAACGCCCTACTCGAGAACCAGCAGCAGGTCATCGTCACCTGCGACCGCTACCCGAAGGAGGTCAAGGGGCTGGAAGAACGGCTCAAATCCCGCTTCGGCTGGGGATTGACCGTCGCCATCGATCCGCCGGAACTCGAAACACGCGTCGCGATTCTAATTAGCAAGGCGGAGCAGTTTCAGGTACAGCTTCCCAACGAGGTAGCCTTCTTTGTCGCTAAACGAGTTCGTTCCAATGTGCGGGAACTGGAAGGCGCGTTGCGCCGTGTCGTGGCCAACGCACGATTCATCGGCTGCCCGATCACCGTGGATCTCGCCAAGGAGGCCCTCCGTGACCTGATTGCTCTTCAGAACAAGCTGGTCTCCATGGAAAACATCCAGAAGACCGTAGCGGAGTACTACAAGATCCGGGTGTCCGATCTACTATCCAAACGTCGCAGCCGCTCCATTACCCGCCCACGTCAACTGGCCATGGCATTGGCAAAAGAACTGACGAATCATAGTCTTCCGGAAATCGGCGACAGCTTCGGCGGTCGTGATCATACCACGGTTCTGCATGCCTGTCGGAAGATGCGGGAACTGACCGAGCTGGATGACCGAATCAAAGAAGACTACCAAAACCTGTACAGAACCCTGAGCACATAAAGGGGAGAACCTGTGGATAATCGCCGACACTTCTAAGGCACTCGATTTATCCACAACCTCTCCACCCAATGTCCCCAGGGGGTTCACAGGGATAGTGTTCATGTAATAAATTGTAATTAAAAGAGAAAATCGGCCTATCCACAGATAGGTGCGTGCCCTATTATTACTATAATCTTTAAAATTTAACTAAACTATTAATGATTCACCGATTCCTTAGGGATGACACGATGCAATTCACTATCCAGCGCGAACAACTACTGAAACCGCTCCAAGTCATCAGTGGGGTCGTCGAGCGTCGGCAGACCTTGCCGATCTTGTCGAATGTGCTGCTCAAGGGAGATGACAGCGGGATTACGTTGACCGCGACGGATCTCGAAGTGCAGCTCGTCGCACACTTGGACATATCTGTCGCGGAGCCTGGAGAGATCACACTGCCGGCGCGCAAGTTTCTGGATATCTGTCGAACGTTACCCGAGCAGGCGGAGTTGCAAATCGCCGTCAGCGGAGAGCGGGCCACCGTGCGTTCGGGTCGGAGCCGATTCACTTTGGCTACGTTGCCTGCGGAAGGATTTCCAAGCGTGGCGGTCGGCCGAGACGCATTGGGTTTCGTCATGCCGCAACGTGAACTGCGTGAACTGATTACCCGTACCCATTTCGCAATGGCGCTGCAGGATGTGCGCTATTACTTGAACGGCCTGCTGTTGGAGGTCGAGGAAGGGTTGCTTCGAGCGGTCGCGACAGACGGTCATCGCTTGGCGCTAGGGGAACTACCGGTCTCGGTAGAGGTTCCGCAGCGGCTCCAGGTAATCGTTCCGCGAAAAGGGATCCAGGAACTCCTTCGGATGCTGGAGGATTACGATACCCCGGTGGAGATCGCCATCGGCAGCAACCATATCCAGATTCGTCTGCCGGATCTGTGGTTCACATCGAAGCTGATCGACGGGCGCTTCCCTGAGTATCAACGTGTGATTCCGCGCGGCGGGGACAAGATTGTGAAAGCGGACCGCGAGGCCCTTCGCCAAGCACTCACACGTACTTCGATCCTTTCCAATGAGAAATTTCGTGGTGTACGACTCTTTCTGGCAAACGGAATCCTCAAAATGCAGGCGCACAATCCGGAGCAGGAGGAGGCCGAGGAGGAGTTGGAGGTGCAATATCGAGGCGGAGACCTGGAGATTGGATTCAACGTCACTTATCTTCTGGATGCCCTCGCAGCGATCTCATCGGATGGAGTCGAGCTGGAGATGACGGACGGAAACAGCAGCGTACTGGTTCGGGGGCAGGACGACAGCCCGTATCGTTACGTTGTCATGCCGATGCGGCTGTAGCCGCTTTCACGCCCGACGGAAGGTTCCACGTGAAACCTTCCGTGGTAGGCAGCAGCCCCCTCCTTCGACACCCCTTGAGGTTTCACGTGGAACATTGGTTGCCATCCAGCCAGCGGCTCTTGGTGATATACTGTCCGGGTTCCGCTGCATGGAAATGTCGATGATCGAAAGCCCCCGCTACGATTCCACCAACATCAAAGTCCTCAAGGGTCTGGATGCTGTTCGAAAACGACCCGGGATGTACATCGGGGATACCGATGATGGAACGGGGCTCCACCACATGGTCTTCGAAGTGGTCGATAATTCCATCGACGAGGCCCTGGCCGGTTACTGTACCGAAATCAGCATCATTATCCACAGTGACGAGTCCGTAACCGTAGTCGACAATGGCCGGGGTATCCCTGTCGACGAACACCTTGAAGAGCATCGTTCCGCCGCGGAGGTCATCATGACCATCCTTCATGCCGGCGGTAAATTCGATAGCAACTCCTACAAGGTGTCGGGCGGCCTCCATGGTGTCGGCGTGTCCGTAGTCAACGCTCTCTCCGAGCAACTCCAGCTTACAATTCGCCGCGAGGGCAAGATCTGGCAACAGGAATACCGTATGGGGGTTCCGCAGGCACCCCTCCGGCCGGTCGGCGACACCGATCAGACCGGTACCGAGATCCGGTTCCGACCCGCGGACTCGATCTTTTCCAACATCGAGTTTCACTATGACGTCTTGTCCAAGCGCTTGCGGGAACTCTCGTTTCTCAACTCCGGCGTGCGTATCCGACTCATCGACGAGCGGACCGACAAGGTCAACCAATTCGAGTATCAGGGCGGTATCCGTGCGTTCGTCGAGCACCTCAACCGCAACAAAACCCCCTTGCACCCGACGGTGTTCTACTTCACCAGCGAACGGGACCAGACCGGCGTCGAAGTGGCGATGCAGTGGAACGATTCCTACCAAGAGAATATTTTCTGCTTCACCAACAACATTCCACAGCGCGACGGCGGCTCCCACTTGGCCGGTCTGCGTGCGGGTCTGACACGTACGCTTAATCAGTACATGGAGAAAGAGGGCATCACCCGCAAGGCCAAGGTGGCGATCAGCGGCGACGATGTACGCGAAGGTCTCACCGCGGTCCTGTCCGTGAAACTCCCCGACCCGAAGTTTTCTTCGCAGACCAAGGAGAAGCTCGTCTCCTCGGAGGTGCGCGCGGTGGTTGAAGCGGCGGTCTCAGAGGCGCTACGGGCGTTTCTGCTCGAGAATCCCGCCGACGCCCGGGCGATCACCGGCAAGATCATCGAGGCCTCCCGGGCCCGCGAGGCGGCCCGGCGCGCACGCGACATGACCCGTCGCAAGGGGGCTCTGGATCTGGCCGGACTCCCCGGAAAGCTGGCCGATTGCCAGGAACGCGACCCCGCTCAATCTGAACTGTTCCTCGTGGAGGGGGACTCCGCCGGCGGCTCCGCCAAACAGGGCCGCGACCGCCGCTTTCAGGCGATCCTGCCGCTGAAGGGCAAGATCTTGAACGTCGAGAAGGCGCGGTTCGACAAGATGTTATCTTCCACGGAGGTGGTGGTCCTGATCACTGCATTGGGGTGCGGGATCGGAAAGGAAGAATTCAATCCGGACAAGCTGCGCTATCATCGCATCATCATCATGACGGACGCCGACGTCGACGGATCGCACATTCGCACCCTCCTTTTGACCTTCTTCTACCGGCAGATGCCCGAATTGATCGAGCGCGGCTACGTCTACATTGCACAACCGCCCTTATTCAAGGTGAAGCGAGGCAAGCAGGAACACTACGTCAAAGACGAGGCCGAATTGACCGAGTATCTGCTTCAGGCGGCGTTGGATGGTGCCGCACTGCACGTGGTCTCCGACGCCCCGCCGCTTGCCGGTGCCGCGCTCGATGGGTTGGCCAGGGCCTACACCGGTGTTCTGGCCGCCATCCATCGTCTCTCCAAGCGCCAGGACCCCAAGGTCCTGGAGGCGATGATCTATCTGCCGGCCCTGGAAAAAGAGGCGGTACTGGACCGTGGCCGCATAACCGCCTGGCTGGGGGAACTGGAGAGTCGCTTGAATGCGGGTTTGACCGTGGGAGTCCGCTATGAGCTTTCGCTGGAACCTGCCGCCGACGCGGAGCATTCGCAGATCCGTGTGTGCAAGCGTACCCATGGCATCACCGCCGAACAGGTTCTATCGATGGAGTTCTTCGACTCCGCGGAGTATCGGGCCATGGCCGATCTTGGCCGCAACCTCGATGGTCTGCTCGGCGAGGGGGCCTGGGTCGGACGCGGCGAGCGTCGCGAAGCGGTAACCAGTTTCGGGCAGGCGATGGAATGGCTGCTGGCGGAGGCCCGACGCGGGCAGCAGATCCAGCGGTACAAGGGCCTCGGAGAGATGAATCCGGCGCAGCTCTGGGAGACCACGATGGATTCCGAGAGCCGGCGGCTGCTCCAGGTCAAGATCGAAGATGTCATCGGGACCGACGAGATCTTCACCACGCTGATGGGGGATCATGTCGAGCCACGACGCGAGTTTATCGAGCGAAACGCCCTCTACGC
Organism: uncultured Chromatiales bacterium; assembly: GCA_964487445.1. Classification (GTDB taxonomy): domain Bacteria; phylum Pseudomonadota; class Gammaproteobacteria; order 21-64-14; family 21-64-14; genus BMS3Abin12. The sequence continues at coordinate 18,459 of CAZAQG010000023.1, read as the reverse complement.
CTCCAATTTGGATGTGTAACTCGTTGTTTTAGATAGCTTTACTACTACTCACCCTACTTCTCCACCCCCGGCGCTCCGTCGTAGGCGGAACTGATGGAGTGCATCCGGCCCTCGATCCACGCCTCCACCCGGCCGATGATCTGTCCTACGGAGAGCCCCGCCGGATCGATGGGCGGGCCGATCACCACGCGAATCACCCCCGGGCGCTTGCGGAAACTGCGGCGCGGCCAGAAGTCCCCGGCGTTGTGGGCGACCGGTACGATCGGGTAGCCGGTGCGCTTTGCGAGCACCGCACCGCCGATCCGGTAGCGACCCCCGCGACCGGGGGCGACCCGCGTCCCCTCGGGGAAGATCACCAGCCAGCGACCCTGTTGCAGGCGACGGCGGCCCTGTTCGACGAGCTGCTCAACTGCGCGCCGCCCGGCTTTTCGGTCGATCGCCACCGGATCGAGCATCGCCAGTGCCCAGCCGAGAAAGGGGACTCGCAGCAGCTCCCGCTTCAGGACCCATGTGTGCTCCGGGAAGATGAGTTGCAGGCCCATTGTCTCCCAGGCCGATTGGTGCTTGGACATGACGATCGCGGGCCCCGGCGGGATGTTCTCCCGGCCCTCGACCTCGTAGCGCAGGCCGCAACTGACGGCAAGCCACCAGAGGTTGAAACGCGTCCATTGGGTGATGATGCGATAGCGCTGGTGCACCGGGAGCGGGAAGGTGAACAGGCTCAGCACCGACCAGACGACGGTGGTGACCACGGTCACCGTTGCGTACACGCCGGAGCGCAGCAGCACGAGTGCGCCGTCCGCGGAATCGCCCGAGCTCACGCCTCCGCGCCCGTCGTCTTGAGGTGTGCGTCGACGAACGACGCAAGATCCGCGAATACGGCAAGCCCCGCCGGCAGGCCCGCCGCTGCTGCGGTGCGCGCGCCGTTTCCCGTGCGCACCAGCACGGGGGTCGCCCCCGCCTCCGCGGCCGCCTGGAGATCGCGCAACGAGTCCCCCACCACCGGCACGCCCTTCAGCGAGGTCCCGAGTCGTCGTGCGATCTCGTACAACAACCCCGGTTCGGGCTTGCGGCAGACGCACCCGTCGTCGGGGGCGTGCGGGCAGAAGAAGCTTGCTTCGACCACGCCCCCGACGTTCGCCAGTTCACGATGCATGCGAATGTGGATCGCCGTCAGGCCGTCGTTGTCGAGCAGACCCCGGGCCAGTGCCGACTGATTGGTTACGACCACTACGCGGTACCCCGCGCGGTTGAGCCGAGCCACGGCCTCCAGGCTCCCGGGGATCGGGTGCCACTCGTCGGGACCCTTGATGTAGTCCTCGGAATCCTCGTTGAGGACTCCGTCCCGGTCGAGGATCGCCAGTTTCATGCGCGCGCCTCCTTCGTCCATCCGCGGGGCGTCGTCTCCATCGGCTCAGGTGTCGCGGAATTCCGAGACCCGGATCCTGCCGTTGATCATACGCGCCTCACGCTGCATGAGCCGTTCCATCTTGGTCCAGAAGGCGTCGCGCAGATCGAACTGCGCCGAGATTGCGGTTCCCAGCAACAGGATGAACAAGTCCGCGCACTCCTCCGCGAGGTGTTCCATGTCCTTGCCCTTGGTCACGCACGAGGAGATCTCGCCCAACTCCTCGGCCATCAGCGCAATCCGGTACGTCAGCTCCTCGCCCCCGGTCTCCCGAAAGCGGTGCTTGTCATGGAATCGCTGCACCGCCGCGAGCATCGTCGTGTACGAATCCCGGTCGCCGGTCCCCGCCGCGTCTTCCATACCGCTTCGCTCACCTGTCCCCACCGTTCAACCCTCCGCCTGCACCTGTTTTCCACGTCATCCCTGGAGTCGCGAGACGTCCGCGATCTGCAGGAACAGCGCGCCGATCGCGTGGAGGAGCGCAAGCCGGTTGGCACGCAGCGCCTCGTCCTCCGCCATGACCATCACCGCGTCGAAGAATCGGTCCACGGGGTCCTTGAGGCCGGCCAGGGCCGCCAATGCCTGCGTGTATTCACCCGCCTCGATCCACGGCCGCACCTCGGCGCGCAATTTATCGAACTCTTTGTACAGAGCGAGCTCCTCCGGTGCCTGCAGACGACCCGGATCCACGGCCGCATCGGAACGATAGCCGGCTTGGCGCAGAATATTGCGCAGTCGCTTGTTGGCCGCGCTGAGGCTCGCCGCCTCGGGGAGTTCGCGAAAGTGCGCCACCGCCCGCACGCGGCGGTCGAAATCCGCCGGACGAGTCGGGCGGCACGCAAGCACGGCATCGAACACGTCCGGCGCGATGCCGCGCTCCAGGTAGTACGCACGCAGGCGTTCGAGGACGAATTCGAGCACCTCCGGTACCGCGTCCGCCGCCTGCGGGAAATCGCGGTACGCCGTACCGGCACGATCGAGCAACCACTGCAGGTCGAGATCGCGCCCGCCCTCGATCAGGATACGCAGGACGCCGATCGCCGCGCGGCGCAGCGCGAACGGGTCCTTGTCGCCGCTCGGTCGCAGCCCGACGGCGAAGATCCCGACCAGGGTGTCGAGTCGTTCGGCGAGCGCCAGCGCCGCACCCGCCGGGCTCTGCGGAAGCGCGTCGCCGGCGTGGCGCGGTTGGTACCGCTCCTCGATGGCCGCCGCGACCGCCTCCGGCTCGCCGCCGAGCCGCGCGTAGTGACGACCCATCACGCCTTGCAGCTCCGGGAATTCCCCCACCATCCGGGTCAGCAGGTCGCATTGGCCGATCTGCGCGGCGCGCACCGCGAGTGCCGGGTCGGAACCGATGTGCGGCGCGATCTCCGTGACCAATCGCGCCACGCGCTCGCTCTTGTCGTAGAGCGAACCGAGCCGTTCCTGGAACACCATGTCGCGCAGCCCCTCGCGCCGTGCGGCGAGGGGCTGCCGACGGTCCTGCTCCCAGAAGAAGGCGGCGTCCGCGAGACGCGGGCGCGTCACCCGTTCGTTGCCGGCGATCACCTGCGCCGGGTCCCGGCTCTCGATGTTGCTCACGGTCACGAAGTTCGGGAGCAGCGCCCCGTCGGCATCTTCCACGGCGAAATAGCGTTGGTGGATCTGCAGCGTCGCAATGAGCACTTCGCGCGGCAGCTCCAGGAATCGCCGTTCGAAACCGCCCGCGAGCGGCACCGGCCATTCCACCAGCGCGGTGACCTCGTCGAGCAGGGCCTCGTCCCACAGGACGCGCCCGCCGAGCGCCGCGGCCGCCGTATCGGCGCCGGCGCGGATCGCGTCCCGGCGCACGGCAAAATCCGCCAGCACCCGGCCGGGCTCGCGCAGCACCCGCGCGTAGTCGCCCGGGTGCTGCACCGCCACCGGGGCCGGGTGATGGAAGCGGTGGCCGTGACTGTGCCGGCCGGTGCGCACGCCGAGCAGTTCCGTCTCGACGCAGGCCTCACCGAACAGCAGCAGCGCCCAATGTACCGGGCGCACGAACTCCACGCGGCCCTCGCCCCAGCGCATGCGCCGTGCGATGGGCAGCGCGGCGAGTGCGGCACGCACGATCTCCGGCAGCAGATCGACCGTGCGCCGCCCGCGGACCGTTCGCGAGAACTGCAGCCACGTCCCCTTGTCCGTCTCCAGCCGGCCCAGTTCCTCCACGTGCACCCCACACGCGCGTGCAAACCCCTGCGCCGCCGGCGTCGGTCGGCCGGCGGGGTCGAACGCGGCGGCCAGCGCCGGGCCGCGCCGGGTCTCGGCGCGATCCGCCTGGGAACCGGCTACCGACTCGATCCATACCGCGAGGCGTCGCGGTGCGGCATAGCGGTGCGCGTCGCCGTGTGTCAGCCCGGCGGCCGCGAGGCCGGCGCACAGCCCTTCCTCGAAGGCATCCGAGAGCCGCGGCAGCGCGCGCGGGGGCAACTCTTCGGTGCCGATCTCCACCAACAGGTCATCACTGTCCGTCATGGCGCATCGCCCGCGGGACGGCGCTGCAGCGGGAAGCCCAGCGCCGCGCGCCGCGCCAGGTAACGCTCCGCCACGGCGCGCGCCAGGGCCCGCACCCGCAGCAGGTAACGCCGGCGCTCGGTCACGGAGATCGCATTGCGTGCATCCAGCAGATTGAAGGTATGCGAGGCCTTGAGGGCCATTTCATAGGCCGGCAATGGCAGGTCCAGGTCCGCCAGCCGCCGGCTCTCCGCCTCGCAGGTGTCGAACCACCGGAACAGGGCCTCCACATCGGCGTGTTCGAAGTTGTAAGCGGACATCTCCACCTCGTTCTGGTGGAACACGTCACCGTAGGAGATCCGCCCCTGCGCGCCGGTGGTCCATGTCAGGTCGAAGACGCTGTCGACGCCCTGCAGGTACATGGCGATACGCTCCAGTCCGTAGGTGATCTCCCCCATGACCGGGGCGCAGTCCAGGCCGCCCACCTGCTGGAAATACGTGAACTGCGTGACCTCCATGCCGTTGAGCCACACCTCCCAGCCGAGCCCCCACGCGCCCAGGGTCGGGGACTCCCAGTTGTCTTCCACGAAGCGGATGTCGTGCACCAGCGGGTCCAGGCCCAGGGCGCGCAGCGAGTCGAGGTACATCTCCTGGATATCGGGCGGGGAGGGTTTGAGTACCACCTGGAACTGATAGTAGTGCTGTAACCGGTTCGGATTCTCGCCGTAGCGCCCATCCGTGGGGCGGCGTGAGGGCTGCACGTAGGCGGCGTTCCATGGCTCGGGCCCTACCGCGCGCAGAAACGTCGCCGGATGGAAGGTCCCCGCCCCGACTTCGAGATCGTAGGGCTGCAGCAGCACGCAGCCGCGTGCGGACCAGTAGTGCTGCAGCGCCAGGATCAGGTCCTGGAAGGTGGCGGGCGGTGTGGGTGAGGGCGACTCGGCCACGGGTGCTTTTCCGGAAATTCCTTTGGGGCCCCTGGGGGCGGCGGTCGGAAACGGCGGACCAGTATAGCGTGCCGACGGGCGCGAACGAAGGTCGTCGAGCCGGTTCCGATCCGGGTTAAAGATCCCCTACCCGATGGTCGATCAACCATAGGGAGGGATGAACGATGCACGAATTGGTCCTGCAACCGAGCGCCGCCGCACAATGGCACACCCTCGTCGGGGAGGCGCAGCGCGTATGCCGCTGCGATCTCGGTGAAGACCTGGAGAGCTATCTGGTCTTCCTGCTGATGCGCTTCACGGGCGAGCCGCAGCTCGCCGCGCGGGTCATGGCACTGGACTACCTGCGTGCCCTCGACACGCACGGGACCCACCGCGCCGAGCGGTTGCGCGACGTCGGCGATCAGTGCCTGTTGTTCTCGGGATTGTTCCCCGGGCGCGGCGAACGGCGCCTGGTCTCGCCGGGCTATTTCGTGGGCCTCGGGCGCAGCGCCTATCGCGAACTCGCGGCCACGCGCACGCGCGGGTTGCACGCCCTGTTCGAGCGCCTCGCCGCGACCTTCGTCTCCCTGATGGATGTACTGCAGGCGACTCGGGAGGTCGATGGCGTCGCGGGCGCGGACCTGCTGCGTGCCGCCGAACTCTGGTACGAGACCGGCAGCCGCCGCGCCTTCGAGCGCCTGATCGGTGTGAGCGGCGCCGTCCCGGGCCCGCCCGCCCCGGTGGGCGGACCGGTACACTAATAACATTTCACGTCAGAGGCCCGTGGCCGGCGCGTGCAGCGCAACGCTGGCCCGGACTCGGTGGATCTTCTACACTCCCCCTTTCTTCCTCGGCCGCACGGCGGCGTTTTTCTGCGGATTTTGCAGGGGTATCTCCATGGCGGAGCCGCGCACGGCGGTGGCCCTCATCTCCGGCGGGCTGGACTCGTTGCTCGCCGCGCGCGTGATCCTCGATCAGGGGATTCGTGTGGAGGGGGTCAATTTCTTCACCGGTTTTTGCGTGGAGGGACACACGCACGCCATTCGCAGCCGCGAGCGCGACCGCCCGAAACGCAACAACGCCCTGTGGGTGGCGGAGCAACTGGGCATCCGGCTACACCTCATCGATGTCTCCACCGATTACAAGGACGTGGTGCTCAATCCCCGACACGGTTACGGCCATAACCTGAATCCCTGTCTGGACTGCAAGGGGTTCATGGTCGGGCGCGCCTACGCGTGGATGCAAGAGCACGGGTTCGATTTCGTGATCACCGGCGAGGTCGTCGGCCAGCGGCCCATGTCGCAGCGCCGGGACACGATGCCGGTGATCGCGCGCGAGTCGGGCGCCGGCGACCGGCTGCTGCGCCCGCTGAGCGCCAAGCTCCTGCCCCCCACCCTGCCCGAACGCGAGGGCTGGGTCGAGCGCGAGCGGCTGCTCGACTTCAGCGGGCGTACCCGCAAGCCGCAGATGGCCCTGGCGGAGCACTACGGGTTTCGTGACTACGCCCAGCCGGCCGGGGGGTGCTGTTTCCTGACCGACCCGCGCTACGCGGCGAAGCTCGCCGACCTGTGGCGTGCGCGCGCTACGCGCGACTACGAACTGGACGACATCATGCTCCTCAAGGTCGGGCGCCACCTGCGCCCCCGGCCGCACTTCAAGCTGATCGTTGCGCGCGAGGAGGGGGAGAACCGCTTCCTCGAGGGTTACCGCAAGCAGTTCACGAACCTCACCACGGTGAGCCACCCGGGACCGCTGGTACTGGTGGACGGCGAGGTCTCGGACGGGGACCTCGAACTGGCGGCGCGGCTGACGGCGCGGTTCAGCCAGGGACGCGGGGCGCCGCGGGTGCAGGTCGCCGTGGCGCACGGCGGGGGGAAGCCGCGCCTTTTCGAGGTCGCGCCGCTGCCTGCCGAGGAGATCCCCGCGGAGTGGTATCTGTGAACCGCCAAGTGCTCGATGTCCGACGCCTGCTCTGCCCGCTGCCCGTGATCCGTACTCAGGACCGTGTGCGGGACTTGGCGCACGGCGAGCAGCTCGAGATTCGTTGCACCGACCCCGGGGCGAGCCACGATATCCCGGCCTGGTGCCGGATGTATGGTCACCGGGTGATCGGGATCCGGGAGGCGTCCGGAGAGATCTCCATCACCATCGAGGTGGTCTCGGACGAGGAAGCCGGGCGTCGGTAGCCGTCGTCGCGCCCGTCATCCCCGAGAACCCATGGCCAACGGCATCGCCCACCATCATACGACGTCCCCGGACGCCGGCGTCCGCTACCGGGCCGTGTACCGCGTGACCGTCGTCGGCGCGGTGATCAACGTCGTGCTGGCCGGCGCCAAGATCCTGTTCGGCATCATCGGCCGGTCGCAGGCGCTGGTCGTCGACGGCGTCCACTCCCTTTCCGACCTCGCCTCGGACGCCATGGTACTGGTCGCCGCGCGCCACGGGAGCCGGGATGCCGACGAGGACCACCCGTACGGGCATGCGCGCGTCGAGACCGCGGTCACGGTCGGGCTCGGCGTGTTGCTGATCGCCGTGGGCGCGGGCATCGGCTACGAGACCGGGAGCCGGCTGTTCGCGCCGAAGGAGTTGTTGCGGCCGGATCTGCTCACACTGATCGTCGCCCTGCTGTCGATCGTCTCCAAGGAGGGTCTCTACCACTACACGGTGCGCGCCGCGCGCCGCGTGCGCTCCAATCTGTTGCAGGCCAACGCCTGGCACCATCGCAGCGATGCCATCTCCTCGGTGGTGGTCGCCATCGGCATCGGCGGCACCATGGCCGGGCTGCCGTACCTGGATGCGGTCGCGGCCGTGATCGTCGCGCTGATGATCGCCAAGATCGGTTGGGATCTGAGCTGGCAGAGCCTGCGCGAGCTGGTCGATACCGGTCTCGATCGGGAACAGGTGGCGGCGGTGAAGCAGGCGATCCTCGCCGTCGACGGCGTGCAGGCCCTGCACCTGTTGCGCAGCCGGCGCATGGGACGCGACGCGCTGGTGGACGTACACATCCTGGTGGATCCGAAGGTGAGCGTCTCCGAGGGGCACCAGATCAGCGAGACTGTCCGCAGACGGCTGATGCGCCGGTTCGATGAGATCAGCGACGTCCTCGTGCACATCGATACCGAGGACGACGAGGCCACGATGTCCTCGTACGACCTGCCGCTGCGCGAGGAGATGCTCGATCGATTGCATCGGCAATGGCGCGGCTTTGACGAGGCACGGCGCATCGAACGCGTCACCCTGCACTACCTGGAAGGCCGGGTGGACGTGGAGGTGGTTCTGCCGCTGGATGTCGTCGCCGACCTGCAGGCCGCGCGGGCGCTGGCACGGGCGCTGGCACGCCGCGCCAAGTCGCTCGACGGCGTGGGTGAAGTCCGGGTGCAGTTCGAGGCCGCATCCGCGTAAAATGAGTGCGCGCGCGACTGCGACGCACCATGATGGTGCGCTTCCCGGCCCCGCCTCCCGGAAATCTTTGTAAAAGATGTTTAAGAACACCAGGTTGAGTTCATGGCACGGATCGTGCTTCATCCCTGTAATCGGTTCCGGTGGCCAAGGGAACCGAGGAACCCCGGTGATCGCCCTGAAGGGCTACGGGTCACCTCGAAATCGATATCGCTGTTGATATCGACCCCGGTATCGGAAATCCTCGGCGCTGCCGCCAGTCCCGGCGCCCGAGTCACTGCCCAGGAGGCCCTTTCATGTCCGCAAACGTTCTGAAGTTGATGAAAGACAAAGAAGTGAAGTTCGTGGATCTGCGCTTCGTCGACACGCGCGGCAAGGAGCAGCACGTGTCCCTGCCCGCGAGCCAGATCGATACCGGGTTCTTCAAGGACGGCAAGATGTTCGATGGCTCGAGCATCGCCGGTTGGAAGTGCATCAACGAGTCCGACATGGTGCTGATGCCGGATGCCGAGAGTGCGGTGATGGATCCGTTTACCGACGAGGCCACGCTGCTCCTGCGCTGCGACATCCTCGAGCCGGCGACCATGCAGGGCTACGGGCGCGATCCGCGCACGATCGCCAAGCGTGCCGAGGCCTATCTCAAGTCCACCAAGATCGCAGACACCGCTTACTTCGGGCCGGAACCGGAATTCTTCATCCTCGACGACGTGCGCTGGGGCACCACCATGAGCGGGGCCTTCTACAAGGTCGATTCGGACGAGGCGTCGTGGAACTCCGAGCGCGTGTTCGAGGACGGCAACATCGGCCACCGGCCGTCGATCAAGGGCGGCTATTTCCCGGTGCCGCCGGTGGATTCCCTGCAGGACATCCGTTCGGCCATGTGCCTGGCGCTCGAGGAGATGGGCATCAAGGTGGAGATGCACCACCACGAGGTGGCGACTGCGGGACAGTGCGAGATCGGCACCGCCTTCAACTCCCTGGTGCGCAAAGCCGATGAAATGCTGATCATGAAATACGTGGTGCAGAATGTCGCCCACGCCTACGGCAAGACCGCGACGTTCATGCCCAAGCCCCTCGTCGGAGACAACGGCAACGGGATGCACGTGCATCAGTCGCTCGCCAAACAGGGAAAAAACCTGTTCATGGGCAACAAGTACGGCGGCCTCTCGGAACTGGCCCTGTACTACATCGGCGGCATCTTCAAGCACGCGCGCGCGCTCAACGCCTTCACCAACGCCAGCACCAACAGCTACAAGCGGCTGGTACCCGGCTTCGAGGCGCCGATCCTGTTGGCCTACTCGGCGAGCAACCGCTCGGCCTCGGTACGCATCCCCTCCGTGTCCAACCCCAAGGCGCGACGCATCGAAGTGCGATTCCCGGACGCCTGCGGCAACACGTACTTCGCCTTTACCGCGATGATGATGGCCGGACTCGACGGTATTCAGAACAAGATCCACCCCGGTGAATCCATGGACAAGGACCTCTACGACCTGCCGCCCGAGGAAGAGGAGAAAATTTCGACGGTCTGCCATTCGTTGGACCAGGCACTCGATGCCCTTGACGTGGATCGCGAGTTCCTCAAGGCGGGCGGGGTGTTCACGGACGACTTGATCGACGGTTATATCGATCTCAAGATGCAGGAGATCACCCGCCTGCGGATGACCACCCACCCGGTCGAGTTCGACCTCTACTACAGCCTCTAGGCTGGGTGTCCGTCGGACTTGGGGTGGTTTTAGTGCGGCAGCGGCGCGACGGCGGGTGCTCCGACCAGGGGGTGCCCGCCGTTTTTTGATCTTCGCCGCAGGTCCCGCGATACCGAATCCGCCGCGGGCCGGATGCGTCGCGGTTGCTTCCTGTGTGCCGCTCTACTATTGTAAAGAAATGCGCCGCATCGCGTTCCTGCTCGTCCTCGTGGCGACCCCCGCCCTGGTCGCCGCCGCCACGGTGTACCGCTGGGTGGAACCGAACGGGACGGTGGTCTTCTCCGACCAACCGCACCGCGGAGCGCGCAAGGTGATCATCCCGCCGGCCAACGTCTACAAACCCGGCAAACTCCCGAATCCCAGGCCCTTCGCTTCCACGACGCAGGGCGTTGCGCCCTATCGGGTCTTGCGTATCTCCGCACCCGCGCCGGATGCCACGGTGCGCCGCAACAACGGGGATGTCACGGTGCGGCTGGAGATGAAGCCGCCCTTGAGGACGGACCAGGGGCAGGCCATCGCACTGGTCCTGGACGGGAAGCGCCTCGCCGAGCGCTACCGCGCGCCGCAGGCCGTCCTCCGCAACATCGATCGGGGCACCCATACGCTGCAAGCGCAGATCGTGAATGACGCCGGCAAGGTCCTGATGTCCAGCCCTTCGGTCACGTTCCACCTGATGCGCTACTCGCGACTCTCGGCGCCGACGGCCCAATCGGGGCGCAACCCCAACCCGAATGTGTTGAGCCCCAATCCCAACGTGCGCAGCCGGAATCCGAATGTGCTGAGTCCTCACCCCAACGTACTTAGCCCGCACCCCAACGTGGTCACTCCCTCGCGCTGATCATCCGACGGCATGCGGGTCGATCACACGACGCGCACCGGATTGGTGCAGAATGGCGGTCGACTCCTCGGTCCCCGCTCCATGAAAACGGCGGATACTCGAGGGCGGCAGGACATCGCGTGTCGCCGGACGGTCCGCTATCTCTTTTATAACCAACGGCTTTAAAATGTGATTCTGAAATAGGCCCGAGCGGGAGCCGTGGGTTCCCGACGACTGGTTTGGTTTTTGCAAGCAAGCGGGGTATGGCAGTGCGGGTGTGGTCATCGAAGGCCCAGGCACAGCGGATCGTGGAGAACCTGAGCACCGCCGTGCTGCTGCTCGGCGAGGACTTGTGCGTGCGCTATCTCAATCCGGCCGCCGAGGCCTTGTTCGAGATCAGCGCCCGCCAGGCGCAGGACTTGGCGCTGGGTGCCGCGCTCCCGGGGGCCGGGGTGCTGGTGTCGATCCTGCGCCAGGCCGCGGCCGGTGCACGCGCCTATACGGAGCGCGGCGTGGAGGTGCGTCTGCCGCCGGATCGGAGTATCACGGTGGATTGTACGGTGACCCCGTTGAGCGACGCCGGCAAGGCACGCTCCCTGCTGCTGGAGATCGTTCAGGTCGACCTCCCGCTGCGCATCGCCCGGGAGGAGAGCCTGATCGCCCAGAACCAAGCCACGCGCATCCTGACCCGGGGGCTCGCGCACGAGATCAAGAACCCCTTGGGCGGATTGCGGGGCGCCGCGCAATTGCTCGAACGCGAGCTGCCCGGCCCGGCGCTTCAGGAGTACACGCGCATCATCATCGGCGAGGCGGATCGCCTGCAGGCGCTGGTGGACCGGATGCTCGGTCCCAACGGGCCGCCGCGCACCGGCCCGGTCAATATCCATGAGGTCGTCGAACACGTGCGCGGCCTGATCGAGGCGGAGGCGCCGGCCGAGGTACGGATCGTGCGTGACTACGACCCGAGCATCCCGCCCCTGGCGGGCGACCGCGACCAACTCGTGCAGGCGCTGTTGAATATCGTGCGCAACGCCCTGCAGGCGGTGGGTGAGCGCGGGACGATCCGGTTGCGCACCCGGGCCGATCGCCAGCTCACGATCGGCGCGCGGCGCCACAAGCTCGTGGCGCGCATCGAGGTGATCGACGACGGCCCCGGAATCCCGGCCGGGATGCAGGAGAGCATCTTCTACCCCCTGATCACCGGTCGGGAAGGTGGCACCGGGCTGGGTCTGTCCATCGCCCAGTCCCTGGTGAGTCACCACGGTGGCCTGATCGAGTGCGCCAGCCGCCCCGGCCATACCGAATTCACCCTGTTGTTGCCCCTGCCCTTGCCGTCGGAGTCCAGTGATGAGTAGCCCGGAACGAATTTGGATTATCGACGACGACCGGTCGATCCGGTGGGTACTCGAGCGCGCCCTGCGCCAAGCCGACATGAACGTCGAGAGTTTCGAGAGCGCCGCGGGGGTCCTCGACGCCTTGTCTCGCAACCCCCCGGACGCGATCGTCACCGACGTGCGTATGCCCGGCATGAACGGCATGGAGTTGCTGGAGCGCATCCAGGCGCAGCAGCCCGACCTGCCGGTGATCATCATGACCGCGCACTCCGATCTCGACAGCGCCGTCTCCGCCTATCAGGGGGGCGCATTCGAATACCTGCCCAAGCCCTTCGACATCGACGAAGCGGTCGCGGTCGTGCGTCGCGCCGTCGCTCAGCGCCGGACCGGGCGGGGCGGAGCCTGTCCCGCGCCCGCCCCCCCCGACGCGGAGATCATCGGCGAGGCCCCGGCCATGCAGGAGGTCTTCCGCGCCATCGGACGGCTGTCGCGGTCCAAGATCACGGTCCTGATCAACGGCGAGTCCGGCACCGGAAAGGAACTCGTCGCCCGAGCCCTGCACCGCCACAGCCCGCGCGCGGAGTGCCCGTTCATCGCGCTGAATACCGCCGCCATCCCCCGGGACCTGCTGGAATCGGAGCTGTTCGGCCACGAACGCGGCGCCTTTACCGGCGCCACCAGCCTGCGGCGCGGGCGTTTCGAGCAGGCCGACGGCGGTACGCTGTTCCTCGACGAGATCGGCGACATGCCGGCCGAACTGCAGACGCGGCTGCTGCGGGTGTTGGCGGACGGCGAGTTCTACCGGGTCGGCGGGCACACCCCCATCCAGGTGGACGTGCGCATCATCACCGCCACCCACCAGGACCTCGAGCAGCGCGTGCGCGAGGGGCGTTTCCGGGAGGACTTGTTCCACCGGCTCAACGTCATCCGCATTCACATCCCGCCGCTACGTGAGCGCCGCCCCGATATCCCGGTCCTGGCGCGGTCTTTCCTGGAGCGCGCGGCCCGGGAGCTGGGCGTCGAGCCCAAGATCCTGCGCCCGGAGGTGGCGTCTTACCTGCAAGGTCTCGACTGGCCGGGCAACGTGCGCCAGCTCGAGAATACCTGCCGCTGGCTCACGGTAATGGCGCCGGCGCGCGAGATCCACCTGGACGACCTGCCTCCGGAACTACGCGCGGGCACTTCGACGACGCGCGGCACCGAGGACTGGGAGGCGGGCCTGCGCCGCTGGGCCGACCAACGTCTGGCACAGGGTGAGCGCGAACTCCTCGATCAGGCCGTGCCGCGCGTCGAGCGGATCCTGATCGAGGCCGCGCTACGCCGCACCGGCGGTCGGCGCCAGGACGCCGCGAAGCTGCTCGGGTGGGGGCGCAACACCCTCACCCGCAAGATCCGGGAACTCGGGATGGAACCGGAGGCGGGGTGCGAAGCGGACTGACCCCACCGGTTTTTTGCTTGGTGTCAGTAAAACTTCTTCTGCGGTTTCGGCCGCCGCCCACGGCCTTCACGGCGTGGAATCGTCCGCGACCAAGAAACGATCGACACAGGTCTTGGGGGAGATTGTCGAACTTCCGGCGGGCGGATGTTCGAGCAGCAATCGATCGCCGGTGATGAGAATGCTCCCGGAGAAGGCCCCCAACAGTGCCCAGAGATGATCGTCGCCGTGATCGGGCGCAGGAGAAGCGGGTTTCGGCTCGCGCCACATGGCGTTCGCTGCGAGTTCCACGAGCAAGCGATCGACTTCCGCCTCGGCCAAGCCGTGCAGCTCGGTGAGCTTGGGCCTCAACAGTACCGACCGGTACTCATCCAGTAACACCGGGGATAAAAGATATAGCACCGCCCCGGACAACATGGCATCCAGGATCATGGCTACCGGGCTTTGGCTCGAATCGGTGATCAGCCCGGCGACCACTACCTTCGTATCGACGACGAATACGGCCGGGGTCATCGCCTGCGCGCGGCATGTGTTTCCTCAACCGCCAACTCCAGCGCCTTGTCCGCGTCGAGTTGCGCATGCATCCGCGCCTGTGCAACCAACGCACGGGCACTTGCCTGGTCTTGTATGCCACGCAGGCGCAAGCTCTCCTCGATGATCGAGGCAATAGAACGGCCTTGGCGCGCCGCCGTTTCCTTCACGGCGCGATGCAGGTCGTCGTCGAGAGTGATCGGCAGACGGCTCATGCGCTGGTGTTTCGTGATCTGCTGTATGGCAGATCAGCACAAAAACACCGAATCACCGCGTCACCGACCGATAGAGGTCAGTACAGCTCGCGCTGATAGATGACGCTGTCCGGGCCGTTGAACACGCCGAAGGAGGCGCGCCCGACGGGGTCGGTGGCACCGCCGGTGGGGTTCCAGTCGTAGCGCAGCCATGCCGGCACGTTCCCGGTCACGTCCACCGAGCCGACCTTGCCGGCGCCGGGGGCGGACAGCGTCAGCGAGCCGCTCCCGGCGCTGAGCGTCACCGCGGTGACCGCCGTATCGCCCGGGAGCAGCGCGCCGGTCCGGTTCCCGAGCGTAAAGTCGCCCTGCGTGAGCGTCGTACAGGTATCGGCGGCGTTCGCCGCCCAGCGCGCGGTCGCGTCCCGGTAGTATTGCACCGCGAGGGGGAGTTGCAGCGCCAGGAGTTCCGAGCCGAACGCATTCTGAAGGAAGACGCGCCCGCTGCGGATCTCCGTCGTCCCCTCCGCATGACCGGCCGAGGAAGCCCCGTCGGTGTCGGTGGCCCGCACCTTGAGTGAGTAGGGCGGCGTGTCCCGGTTCGTGAACGTGTAGGCAATGGTGTTGTCGCTTCCCACGCCCCGCACGTAGTCCAGCCCGGAGAGCACGTGGTTGGCAAGACTCCCGCCGGTGCCGCCCCCCGCGTCCGAGAAGGTGGTGGTCTTGGCGAAGCCGAGCGTGCCGTCGTAGTTGCGGGTCACGGCGCCGAAGGCGTTGTAGGCGGTGGCCGTCACCGTGAACGGCTGGCCCGAATAGGTGAACGCGGTGCCGCAGCCGGGCGTGACCGCGGTCGTGAACCAGGCCGGGATGAAGCGCCCGATCACCGCGGTGCCGCCCGCGTTCACGCCGGGGGTATTGAGATAGTTGGCGGCCAGCGCCCGGAGCGTGAAGGCGCCGACCTCGGAATACGCGAGCGGGCCCGCCGTGGCCGCGCCGTTCGCATAGGCCCCCGCCGCCAGTGTGACCGGCGCCGCACCCCCCGGCGTCAAGGTCCCGAGCACCCCGCCGGACGGCTGATAGGGCGCGGCGGCCGCGAGCGTGGTCGACCAGGCGAAACTCGGCGTGACCGGATTGTCGGCGAGATCGGCGCCGGGCGCGGGGCTGCCGGTGTCGGTGGGGTCGTCGGCCGCCTGCCAGAGCACGCCGCGCACGGTCGCGGCGAAGGGGTCGCCGGCCCCGGCGAACACCGCGCCGCTCGCGGTGTTCGCACCCGGGTTCGGGGTTGCGCCGGCGAGGACGTTGACGATGGCGAGCGCGAACGGGCGCACCGTGAGCGTCGGACTCGCGCCGTCGATGGTGTGCGCGGTGCCGGTGAGGGTCTTGGCGAAGGTGCCGGTGTCGTCGCGCAGGTCGAGCGCGTATTTTCCGACATCGGTCGTGTCGAGCATGAACGGCGCCTGTCCGGAGGTGAAGGTGAGCGTGAGATTGTTCGCACCCGGTACCGCGGCGGGCAGCGTCGTCCCGCTGATCGCCGGCGCCCGCGCCCCGGGGGGATCCGCGGGATCGGGCGTGTACCATGCCTTGAGCGCCTTGACCCCGGCATACTGGGTGGCGATGGCGCACACCCCCGTGGTCGGGTCCTTGCGCCACAGCGCCGCGTCGAACCCGTGCGGGCGGCCGGCCACCACCTGCGTGCCGAGCGCGCCGGTGGGGGTGATCACGAAGGCATTGTCGCGGAAGGAGACCCTCGCCGAGGTGGTGGTCACGCCGGCGGAGGGGTCGCGCACCGTGATCGTGAGATCGTCCGCATGCACGTCGGCAAGGTTGAGCACGGCGCTGCCGTTGTCGGCGGGTGCGAACCGATAGGTGGCCGTGCCGCTGTCGGCCGCACCCGGTGTCAGCGCTCCGCTCGCGGTGTTGCCCGACCAGTTCCCATGGCCCGCCGAGTTGCTCACATCCACGAGCCCGCCGTAGGTCGTCAGGACGGTGTTCGCTGCGTTCTCGGCGGTGAGGGTGACCGCGAGCGGCGCGCAGGTGCTCGCCGTGCTCCCGCCTACGCCGATCGTGAAGTGGTCGAGCGCCGTCGCACGCGTAAAGCGAATCGCGGTGCCGTTCAGCGCACCGATGTTCGAAAAGGAGAGGAGTGCGTAGTCGCCGGTGGTCAGTTCCCAGCCGATCTGTGCGTGGCCGCCGCTCGGATTGTTGCTCGGCCCGAATTGATAGACGAAATCGCCGTTCTCGTAGAGGATCACCTGCAGGTTGAAGAAACTCCCGGGCGCATTCGAGGCGTCCCACTCCGGCACGTTGGTGAAGGTGACGACGAACTCGCGGTTCGGGGCGGTGCCGAGGGTGGCGTAGGTCACCGAACCCCCGATCGCCGGATCGAGGTCGTTGCCGTACACGCGCAGGGTGCGGACCAGGTTCGTGTTCGGGATCGGGTAGGGATAGGTTCGCGGGTTGATGGTCTGCGTGCCGTAGCCGCAGAAGTTGTTGTTGAACTGCAGCCGCCCGTTGGACATGATCCGCACCGTCGTGTAGTTCACGCCGCCGAAGTCGAACGTGAAGCCGATCGGGATGGGCGCGGTGATGTCGTCGTCCACGGGCGCTCCGCCGCCGGAGCACTGGGTCAGGCCGGACCAGATCGCCGGCGTGTGGCCGGCCGGATCGATCCAGGTGAAAGTCGTCGGTACGCTGACGTACGTCGCCGCGATCGCGGGTCCCGCCGCGAGCAGGATCAGGAACCCCAACAGCCAGGGCACGGCCCCGGGACCCCGGTGCGAGGGACCGGCGGCGCGGCGGTTGCGGGTGTTCGTGGACGGGGTTCCCATGAGTCCTCGCTTGCGTCCCCGCGGGGCGTCGAGACGGAGGATCGACAGGTTGGCGGCCCGGACGCGGCGTGACTTGACCGGCGCGGTCACGGCAGCGGCTTCCCGGTGGTCACCATGGAGTGGATCGTGCGCGAGACGTAGTCCGGGTCCGCGGGACCGCTTCCGTTCCAGGCCTGGACGTCGATTCGCTCGAGGTCGTACCAGTCGTCGCCCTCCTGGAACGGACCGCTCTTGCCCGGCGGCGGAGCGGCGAAGTCGTCGCAGTCGACCTGTACCTGGAAACCCTGCAGCCCCGGCCCCGACAGGGCAAAGGTCGTGATCCGCCCGCCCGGCGCGCAGATCGCATCGTGGCTCGCCTGACCGGCGGTCGCTTCGTAGGCCGCCCATTCGCGCCCGCTCAGGGCGGTAAAATAGGCGCGTACCCCCTGGATCTGCAGCGCCGTGGCGGTCTGCTGGGTGGAGCCGATCGTGACGAGGTAGGCGCCGAGCGAGGCCAGTACGACCACCACGAAGATCGCCGTCACCAGCGAGAAGCCGCGTTGCGCGTATCGGGGGTTCATGGCGCGTTTACCACATGGGCCTGCTGGAACAGGGCCACGGTCTCGCCGGATTCGGAGATCGCGAGCGTCACGGTCAGCAGGCCGCTGCGGGTACTGGTCCCGGGCCGGTAGTCGAAGAAGCAGCTCGCGACGTGGTCGGCGAGCAGCGCGCTCGAAGCATTGGCGAGCGGCGGCGCAGTCGGGTCGACCGGTTGGCCCGCCGTGATCGGGTAGCCCCAGTAGCGGCGCAGCGTGCCGCTTGCCGGATCGCAGACGTAGCTGACCGGGCCGTCCACGAGGTAGAAACGCTGTTGCGGCGAGCGGAGCGGAAAATGCCAGCGGTAGGAACCGCTGTCGAGGTCGCTGTTGTCGAAGCTGATCGTCTGGTTGGGCGGCGTGCCCGAGATCCCCGACACCGTGGCGATGTCGCCGACGTAGCCCGCCGCCGCGCTGCCCGGCCCCAGATAAGCGTTGGCGCTCTTGCCGGAGGTCACCGGCGATGCCAGCGGTTGCCCGACGTTGTAGATCACCAGGCACCAGGCGGTGCCCAGCAGGCAGGCGGCCGAGCCGTTGCCGACCTTGTAGGGGGTCGGCAGGTCGTAGAGGCCGCCGAGGGCGTCGAAGGTACCGCTGCTGCGATTGAAGGGCAGTGTCGGCCCCGGCGGCTTGGCGCGGTAGCGCCCGCCGTCGATGACGTTCAGGAACTCGATGGCGCACACCTGGCCCGGGTGGTTGCAGGTGACGCGCCCGCTGCCGCCGGCGTTGTCGGCGACCCGCACGCTGTTGGGCAGCGCCCGGCGCACGTCGCGCGTGACGCGCGTGAGCGCCGTGTCGGCGGTATCCACCAGCGTCGCGCGCCGGTCCTGATCCAGG
>CAZAQG010000022.1:0-31851 GCA_964487445.1 uncultured Chromatiales bacterium | reverse complement strand
ACCGACGCGCAACGCTTTGCGCGGGACCCGTGATGGGGCACACTAGGGGTGAACCGGGCGCGAACGCCCGAACCCCCGAGTCCGCCCATGAGCCCGCGCAAAAATCCGCCCAAAAACCCGAAGGATGAACACCCGCCCGCCGCCGAGCGGCTGCCCCGGGCCTACGACCGCATGCTCGAGCGCGTCCGCGCGTTCCTCGCACGGGGCGAAGGGCCCGCCACCGACCGCCCGGCCCTGCACCGGAGTATCGACTCGGCCAAAGAGACGGCCGTGGAACTCGGGGAACTGACGCGCGACGAGGCCGAACGGATCGGCTATTTCCTCAAACGCGACCTGGAGGACGCCTCCCGCTACTTGGCCGAGAGCGGGCGCGAACTGGCCGACTGGCTGCAAATCGACGTAGGACTGATCGAGGGCCAGTTGCTCCAATGGTTCGCCGACGCCGCCGACCACACGCGCCTGGACTGGATCCGGCTGCAGGCCGACCTGGCGCGCAACGCCGAATACCACACCGGAGAGATCGCCGGCCCCGGAGTGCTGGAGTGCGTCGCATGCGGCGAGCGGATCCATTTTCGCGACACCGGCCACATCCCGCCCTGCCCGCGGTGCCAGGGCACGGTATTCCACCGCCCGGCGGGGACCGGGGCCTGAAAACCGACCTCGGGCGGTTCATCCCGGTCCTCCGCAAGACGGGCGGTCCCGGTTCGCCCTCGACGACTCCGACAGACTCCTAGCCCCGGAACCGAGCCAGTTGTCGATCCACTTCACGCCAAGGTAGGCGGCTGCCGCCTTCCCGCATGGCACGGTAGGCTTCGGCAGCGGTTTCGGAGTCAACCAGCTCGTCGTTCAACATCTGCCCCATCAACCAGATCGTCCCGTGCACATCGATGCCTTGTTCGTTACAGGCAAGTCGCAGGCCGGCGTCGCCAGTCAGGACGGGGCACCCTTTCCACCGTGCCAGGGCGAGGGCCAGGAGGTCATTGCGGCTGATGCGCCGATGGCCGTACCGGACGATCAACCTCGTCGCGTCGTCGATCATCTCGGCCGTGAGTTCCAGGATATCCAAACCCAGGTCGGGAAGCCGGGGATGGCGGCTTTTCAGTTCCTCCTCGAACAGGATATCTGGGACGGCGAACGCGAAGCCCAGCCTGAACATGACCTCCAGCAGCCCTCCGACGTCCATATCGATCAGGATATTGGCGTCACTGATCAACAGTTGTCGGTTCTGCACGATCCATGTTCCGTTGAGCGCGGAAATCCGCCTGCGGCATGCGCAGCAGCTCGGCCGCCTTTGACTCGCCGATCAGGTCTTCGGCCAGCGCACGGTAGACGAGTTGGGCGAAGAGCAGGGGTTGCTCGCGGGGATAATCGTCGCAGGGCTCGTGCTTGTGCCAGCCGCGCATACGGAAATAGCGGACCATGGACCGATAGGCCGCTTCCGATAGGATGCCCAAATCCTTGGCGCGATGTTGCCAGCCGCCCATGCTGAGGCCGTAGGCCTTTTTCAGCACACAAAGCTCACGTACTTCCAGCCGGGTGCGGCGCTCGCCGAGCTCCTTACGGACCTCGGACGCAGGCGCGAGGAAGGCGCCGGCAAATCGGTTGGCGGCCTGCTCCTCGTCCAGCGCGGTGTTCAAACGCCCCTTGAGCATAAGATGTCCCAACTCGTGGGCCAGGGTGAACCGCTGCCGATCGCCGGGCCAGCCGGCACCGACGACGACCACGGGTATACTGTCGATGGTCGCCGCCAGGCCGTCGAACCGATCGCCATGGAGCGCTTCGGACTGGAACACCAGGATGCCACGCTCCTCCAGAGTGTCAGTCAGTTCCGGAATCGGATTGAGGCCCAGTTGCCACACCTCGCGCACCTTGAGGGCCACCTCTTCGATTTCTGCATAATCGTCAATGCGCTGCAGCAGGTCGGCCGGCGGCTGGAAGGTCTCGATGGGGCGGACTGGCAGATAGTCCTTCAGTTCCAGGAAGCGCTCCACCTGCTCGATGATGTCACCTTCGATCTGCGCGAGCACACGCTTGGGCAGGCGCGCGTGCTTGCGGTATTCCACACCTTCGAGCGCGACCTTGGCCTGCCGGAAGAAATACTCGACCCGGACCCGCAGAACCCGGCCCAGCGCCAGCAGAACCTTCGACGAAGGGGTGGCTTTGTGGTTCTCGTACTTGGAAATCGCCATGGCGGAAACGCCCGCCTCCTTCGCCAGCGCACGCAAAGAAAGGCCCGCCGCCCGGCGGGCCTGCTTGATACGGTCCCCGATCATTGTGGTCACTCTGTAGAAGGTTCGGTTCTGTGCGGTTTACAAAACTTGATAATATTTGCCACTCATGTAAACTTAATCCATGGCGCCCAAGATGTCAAGCGGCGCAAGAGCAAGGCTAGTTGCATTAACAAGAGGTTATTGTCATGGCGACCAATCCTCCGAAGGGCGATGGACACCGGAACGGCGCGGTCCGGGACCGTTCCCAGGTATACAACCGACAGAACGATCACTGGACCAAACGGGACAGCGATTCCGGGCGGTTCATGGACCAGAAAGCGGACGGGACGCCTTTCAAGGGCGTCCGCAAGGAGAAGTAAATGGCCAACGCTTCCGCGCAGCGTGTGGCATGGACGATGACAGCGCGTGCGGCGGCGGGATCCCCGGATTTCGGCCTGCGGCCTGCATCCAGGCTACATGGGATTCGGGTGTAGCCTGGATGGAGCGAAGCGGAATCCGGGGACGGGTTCCTTCATGTCGCGCCCTACCGGTCGCCGATTACCGGCGGCGGGCGAGCGGGATGGCCGCGGCGAGGGCGCCGAGGGCGCCGAGGGCGCACAGGATCACCACCGGGAGATTGCCCCAGCGCACGTACGGGGTCGCGCCTTCCATGAAGCGCACGGTGCCGTCCAATACCCACGTCCGGAACTGCGGGGCGCGTTCCAGGATCGCGCCGCGCGGACCGACGATCGCGGTGATTCCGTCGTTGGTGTCACTCAACAGGTAACGTCCCGTCTCTCGCGCGCGCATGCGCGCCATCTGCAACTGCTGGTGCGGCGCCAGCGAATCCCCGAACCAGGCGTCGTCGCTCACGTTGACCAGCAGTTGGGCGCGCGGCAGGTAGCGGATGATCTCCGTCGGAAAGGCGTCTTCGTAGCAGATCGAGGTCTGGATCGGCCGGCCGGCGACCTTCAGGGGCGGCTGGTAAGCGGCACCGGCGCTGAAATCGGACCAGGGGATGTCGAGGAAGCGCAGCAGATTATCGAGGTAGGCGTGCAGCGGGACGTATTCGCCGAACGGCACCAAGTGGTGCTTGAAATAGAACGCCGGCGGTCCGCCGGCACCGAGCCGCACAACGGCGTTGTAGTAGCGGCCGGTGGCCGGTTCGAGCACCGGCACGCCGGTCAACAGGGTCGTGTCGTGGCGACGCGCCTGCGCGGCCAGGGGTGCGAGGAACGCGGCGCGGATCTGATGGTAGAAGGCCGGCACCGCGGTCTCCGGCCAGACGATGAGCCGGCTGTCCCAGTGGCGGGCGGTGAGATCGGCGTAGCGCCCGAGGATCGAGTCCAACTGGTCGGGCCGCCACTTCAGGTCCTGCGACACGTTGCCCTGCACCAGGCTGACACGTAGCGGCGCACCCACCGGGCGGGTCCAGGCGACCCACCCCAGCCCCCAGGACACACCCCACAACGCCACGATCACGATTATCGGCAATGCCCGCCGACGCCCGGGCGCAGTGAGGGCGGCCGCGGCGCAGCCCGCGGTGAGGGCGGCCGCGGCTCCTACACCGTAGACGCCGGCCACGGGCGCCAACGCGCCCAGCGGTGCATCGAGCTGGCTGTAGCCCACCGACAGCCACGGGAAGCCGGTGAGGAACCACTCGCGCAGCCACTCGATCAGCATCCACCACGCCGGAAACCCCAGCGCCAACCCCGCCGTGCCTGTACCGAAGCGCCGCGCGAGGCCGCCCGCCGCGGCCGGGAACCCGGCGAGCAACACCACGAACAGGGCGGTCAGCAGCGCGGCGAGTACGACCGAGGCGTTGCCGTAGCGGTGAATACTGACGAACACCCAGGAGGCGCCCACGCCGAACATCCCGACACCGAACAACCAGCCGCGCCACAGGGCCCGGCGCGGTCCGACTCCCCGCCAGAGCAGGAACAACCCGGCGAGCGAGAGGAAGGTGACGGGAAACCAGTCGAACGGGGCGAATGCGAGCGGCAGGATCGCACCCGCGCCCAGCGCCAGCAGGTCACCGCGCGCGGCCGCGCCCGGGCGGCCGCGCCGATTGCCGCCCGGGTCGTCGCCGCGCGCCGACACCCTACTCGGACGCCGTTACCGGCGCCGGCAGCGGCGTCACGTGCAACAGGTGCACCCGGCGGTTGTCGGCGCGCAGCACCTGGAACCGGTAGTCGCCGAGGGTGATGGACTCGCCGCGCCGCGGCAGGTAGCCGAATGCGTTCGTGACCAGACCGCCGATGGTGTCGAACTCCTCGTCGCTGAGCCGGGCATCGAAGAACTCGTTGAAATCCTCGATCGGGGTCAACGCCTTGACCGTGTACGAGGACTCGCTGTGCTTCAGGATGAATCTCGCCTCGTCCACGTCGTGCTCGTCGCCGATGTCGCCGACGATCTGCTCGAGTACGTCCTCGATGGTGACGAGGCCGGCCACCCCGCTGTACTCGTCGACCACGATCGCCATGTGGTTGCGACTCGCGCGGAATTCCTTGAGCAGCATGTTGAGACGCTTGCTCTCCGGGATGAACACCGCCGGGCGCAACGTATCGCGCAGGCTGAAGGCGCGCCCGGAATTGCCGACGAAATGGCGCAGCATGTCCTTGGCCAGCAGGATCCCGACCACCTCGTCGCGGGTCCCGCCGATCACGGGGAAACGCGAATGGCCGGAGTCGATGATGCGCGGCAGGATGTTCTCGGGCGCCTCGTCGCGCTCGACCACGACCATCTGCGCTCGTGGAATCATGATATCGCGCACCTGCATCTCGGAGACCTGCAGCACGGCTTCGATCATCCCCAGGGCGTCGGCGTCGAGCAGATTACGCCGCTGGGCCTCGCGCAACAGCTCCACGAGCTGCTCGCGATCCCGCGGTGCGTCCGACACGTGCCGGCGCAACCGCTCGATCCAGGTGTACCGGGGGCGCGCGTTTCCGGTTCGGTCATCATTCATGGACGTCGCGCCCGCCGTAGGGATCCGGGTAGCCGAGTGCGTCCAGGATCTTCGTCTCCAGTCCTTCCATGACCCGTGCCTGCTCCTCTCCGGTGTGATCGTAGCCCAACAGGTGCAGCACCCCGTGGACGGTCATATGGGCCCAGTGCGCGCGCGCCGGCTTGCCCTGCTCACGCGCCTCGCGCCGCACCACCGGTGCGCAGATCACCACGTCGCCGAGCAGTTCGCGCAGCTGCGGAATCGGCGTCGCGAGCGGAAACGACAACACATTGGTGGTCCCGCGACGCGCACGGAAGCGCCGGTTCAGGGACGCGATCTCCGCCTCCCCGACGATACGCACCACGAGCGCCGCACCCCGCCGCCGGCCCGCCAGCGCCGCCCCCGCCCAGCGCCGGAACGAGACCGGGGCCGGCACGCCCCGCCGGGGCGCCGCGTACTGCACGGCCACCTCCACCTCCGGGTTCATCGCGGATCGTGTCCGCCCGGCTGACGGGCTTCGAATTCCTCGTAGGCGGCGACGATGCGCTGCACCAGGGGGTGGCGCACGACGTCGCGGACGGTGAAGAAGACGAAGCGGATCCCGTCCACGTCCTTGAGGACCTCGACCACGCGGCGCAGGCCCGATACCTGTTGGCGCGGCAGGTCGATCTGCGTGACGTCGCCGGTCACTACCGCGGTGGATCCGAAGCCGATGCGCGTGAGAAACATCTTCATCTGCTCGACGCTGGTGTTCTGCGCCTCGTCCAGGATGATGAACGAGTCGTTCAGGGTGCGCCCGCGCATGAACGCCAGGGGCGCGACCTCGATCACGTTGCGCTCGATCAGCTTGGCGACGCGCTCGAAACCGAGCATTTCGTAGAGTGCATCGTAGAGCGGACGCAGATAGGGATCGACCTTCTGTACCATGTCGCCCGGCAGAAATCCCAGCCGCTCGCCCGCCTCCACCGCCGGGCGTACCAGCACGAGGCGTCGCACCTGGTCGCGTTCCAGGGCCTCCACGGCACAGGCCACGGCCAGATAGGTCTTGCCGGTGCCGGCGGGACCGACTCCGAAACTAATGTCGTGGGTCAGGATGCTGCGCAGGTAGCGTTGCTGGTTGAGCCCGCGCGCGCGCACGATCCCGCGGCGCGTGCGAATCACCGTGTCCTCGTCTTCGGCCGCGGCGCCATGCGCCTGCGCCGTCGCCTCCTGCAGGAACAGTTGCACGCCGGCCGGGGTGAGGGCCTCGCGCCCGGTGGCGGCGTACAGGGCCTCGAGCACCTCCCCGGCCCGGCGTACCGAATCGGCGTCGCCGATGATCCGGAACCGGTTGCCCCGGCCGTTGATCTCGACTCCGAGACGGCGCTCGACCTGGCGCAGATGCTCGTCGAATTGGCCGCAGAGATCCGCGAGCCTGCGGTTGTCCGCGGGCTCCAGCGCAAGATCGTAGGATTCGGTGTGGTGGTTCAAGGTGGATGCGATGCGACGTGCCGTCAATGCCGGTTCGCGGTGTCGCCCGTCCGCCCGCCGGGCAGGCACCCGGAGACGACCCGTTCCCCGCGCAGGGAATTGGGCAGCGCCTCGGTGATACGCACGTCCACGAACTCCCCGATCAGCGCGGGT
This sequence comes from uncultured Chromatiales bacterium, assembly GCA_964487445.1. Lineage (GTDB taxonomy): Bacteria > Pseudomonadota > Gammaproteobacteria > 21-64-14 > 21-64-14 > BMS3Abin12. The sequence goes on along the minus strand of CAZAQG010000022.1, from coordinate 25,074 downwards.
CCGCCGGGGAAATTGACCACGCGGTTGTTCTCGGTGCGCCCGGCCAGTTCGCGTGGATCACGCCGCGCCGGGCGCTCCACGAGGATCCGCCGCACGCCCCCCACCATGGAGCGGCTCAGCGCAACGGCGTTGTCCGCCAAGCGCCGCTGCAACCGCGCCAGACGCCGCTTCTTCTCCTCCGACGAGACCTCGTCCGGCAGGTCGGCCGCGGGCGTTCCCGGGCGCGGACTGTAGGCGAAGCTGAAGGACTGATCGAAGCCGACCTCCTCGACCAGATCCAGGGTGGCCTGGAAATCGGTCTCGTCCTCGCCGGGAAACCCGACGATGAAGTCCGAGGTGACCGAGATGTCCGGGCGCACCGCACGGATGCGGCGGATCGTATCCTTGTACTGCTCCACGGTGTGCTTGCGCTTCATCCGTTCCAGGATCCGGTCCGAGCCGCTCTGTACCGGCAGGTGCAGATGCCCGACCAGCTCCGGCACCCGGGCGTAGGCGGCGATCAGCGTATCGCTCATCTCCACGGGGTGCGAGGTCGTGTAGCGAATGCGCTCGATGCCGGGAACCGCAGCCGTGTATTCGATCAGCATCGCGAGATCGGCGTTGCCCCCGCCATGCAGCGCCCCGCACCAAGCGTTCACGTTCTGGCCCAGCAGCGTAACCTCGCGCACGCCCTGTCCGGCGAACGCCGCCACCTCGGCGATCACGTCGTCGAACGGGCGGCTGACCTCCTCTCCCCGCGTATAGGGTACCACGCAGAAGCTGCAATACTTGCTGCAACCCTCCATCACGGTAACGAACGCCGTCGGGCCCTCGGCACGCGGCTCGGGGAGGACGTCGAACTTTTCGATCTCCGGGAAGGAGACGTCCACCGCGGGGGCCGCGCCGCGCCCCCACGCCGTCTCGAGCATCCCCGGGAGCCGGTGCAGGGTCTGCGGCCCGAACACCAGATCGACGTAGGGCGCACGGCGGCGCAACGCCTCGCCCTCCTGGCTGGCGACGCAGCCGCCGACACCGATCACCAGTTCCGGGCGGACGTCCTTCCAACCGCGCCACCGACCCAACTGCGAGAACACCTTTTCCTGCGCCTTCTCACGGATCGAGCAGGTGTTGAGCAACAGCACGTCGGCCTGCTCGGGGATCGGGGTCAATTCGAGACCGTGGGATTCGCGCAGCAACTCCGCCATTCGAGCGGAGTCGTACTCGTTCATCTGGCAACCGAAGGTCCGGATGTACAGCTTGCGCGCCATGCTAATCCGTTGAAGAAAAGGAGATTTTCAACATACTACGAAAGCGGCTCGATTTCCAGGACCGGGAGTGCCGACGGTGGAACTCACAAGGTCACAGCGCAATCCCCGGATTTCGGCCTGCGGCCTGCATCCAGGCTACCACGCTACGAACCCGAGTAAGTGCCATCCCCCTCTGACCCTCGAGTCCCCCGCCGGATCACGCAACCGCACCCCCCACGCCGAGGTTAGCCGACATCGCGACGCGCGCCCGCCGGCACAGGATTCAAGGGGTCAGAGTACTTGAAATCTCCAGCGACTACTCAAGAGATCAGCGTAGTCGGGATTTCAAGTACTCTGACCCCTTGAATCACCCCTTGAATCCGGGGAGTAACCCATATCCTCCAGGCAGCGGGCGAGGGCCGCCTCCCAGGGCGGCAGACGCAGGCCGAAGCGCTCCGCCAGCCGTCCGCCGGCGAGCACCGAATACGGCGGGCGCCGCGCGGGGGTCGGCCACTCGCCGGTCGTGATCGGCTCGATGCGCGGCGCCTTGGGGATCTGCGCGAAAATCGCCCGGGCGAAGCCGTACCAAGTGGTCTCGCCGGCGCAACTGAGATGGTACGTCCCCACCGATCCGCCCACGGCCTCCGCCGGGGCGGTTCCCGCGGCCCCGGCCCGCGCGAGCATCAGCGCGGTGGTCTCGGCCACCATCCGGGCCCAGGTAGGAGCGCCGCGCTGGTCGTCCACCACCCGCAGCACCTCGCGTTCGGCGCCGAGGCGCAGCATGGTACGCAGGAAATTGTGGCCGCGCGCGCCGTAGATCCAACTGGTGCGCAGGATCCACCAGGCCCCGCCGAGCGCCTGTACCGCCTGCTCACCGGCCAGTTTGCCGGCGCCGTAGACACCGAGCGGGGCCGTCGGATCGTCCTCCCCGTACGGTCCGGCGGCGTGCCCGTCGAACACATAGTCCGTGGAGTAATGGATGAACGCCGCCCCGATTCGGGCCGCCTCTTCGGCGAGCACCCCGGGCGCCTCGGCGTTTACAGCCATCGCCAACCCGGGTTCCTGCTCCGCCCGGTCCACGGCCGTATAGGCGGCGGCATTGACGATGAGCTGCGGGCGCACGGCGCGGACCACCGCGCGCAGGGCGTCCGGGTCGCCCAGGTCCGCGGCGAGCGGGCGCGTCGCACGGCCGACGGCGTGCACCGTCCCCAGCGGCGCCAGGGTGCGCCGCAGCTCCCAGCCGATCTGCCCGGCGGGCCCGGTCAGCAGGATGTCCACGGCCCGAGCGCCTCCCGAATGTGCACCGTCACGATCCCTCCGGTGATTCCGGCCGGGGCGGTTCCCGATACGACGGCAGCCGTTGCACCGGCCAGTCGCACAGGCGCGACGCCGCGGCGTCCTTGGTCGAGACCGTGGGGTTCTCAATAGGCCACGGGATGGCCAGATCGGGGTCGTCCCAGCGCACGGCACCCTCGGCCCCGGAGGCATAGAAGTCCGTGCACTTGTAGGCGAACAGCGCGGAGTCGCTCACCACGCAAAAACCGTGTGCGAATCCCGGCGGCAGATAGAACTGGCGGTGGTTCGCCGCCGAGAGGGTGAGCGCCGTCCAGCGCCCGAAGCTCGGCGAGCCGGCTCGGACGTCCAGGGCCACATCGTAGACCTCGCCCTCCAGGACCCAGACCAGCTTTCCCTGGGCGCCGGGGTGCTGGAAGTGCAGGCCGCGCAACACCCCGCGGGTCGAGCGCGAGACGTTGTCCTGGACGAAATCGACGTCGATACCGGCCGCCGCGTAACGGCGCCGGTTCCACACTTCCTGGAAGAACCCGCGGGAGTCCCCGAATACCGGCGGCTCGACGACGAGCACACCGGGCAGCCCGGTCTCGATCACCTTCACGCCGGGGCATCCCTCTCCAACAGGTTCAACAGGTACTGACCGTAGCCGTTGTGCCGCAGCGGTTCGGCCAGCGCCACCACCTGCCCGGCGTCGATCCAGCCGCGGTGGTAGGCGATCTCCTCCGGGCAGCAGACCTTCAGGCCCTGGCGCTTTTGAAGGGTCTCGATGAAGTTGGAGGCATCCAGAAGCGATTCGTGGGTGCCGGTGTCGAGCCAGGCGATCCCGCGCGAAAAGCGCTCGACGGTGAGTTCGCCCTGCTCGAGGTAGCGGTTGTTCACGTCGGTGATCTCGAGTTCGCCGCGCGCCGAAGGCTTCAGTTCCGCGGCGATGTCCAGCACCCGGTTGTCGTAGAAATAGAGCCCGGTGATGGCGTAGTGCGAACGCGGATGCCGGGGCTTCTCCACCAGGCGCACCACGCGCCCCTCGCGGTCGAACTCGGCGACCCCGTAGCGCTCCGGATCCCGCACCCAGTAGCCGAACACCGTCGCACCCCGGCCGCGCCGCGCGGCGCGTTCGAGGATCCCGCCCAGACCGTGCCCGTAGAAGATGTTGTCACCCAGTATCAGTGCGCAGCGGTCACGGCCGATGAATTCGCGCCCGATCAGGAAGGCCTCCGCCAGGCCCCGCGGTTGCGCCTGCACGGCATAGCGCAGGTCGATGCCCCACTGGGTGCCGTCGCCCAGGAGTTGGCGGAACAGGGCCTGGTCGTGCGGCGTGGTGATCACCAGGATCTCGCGCACCCCCGCCTCCATCAGTGTGGACAGCGGATGGTAGATCATGGGCTTGTCGTAGACCGGCAGGAGCTGCTTGCTCACCACCTGGGTGATGGGGTAGAGGCGCGTGCCGGCCCCCCCCGCGAGGAGGATGCCCTTGATGCGCCCGTGCGCCCCGTCCATGATCCGCCCGCCCCCCGCCGCTCAGCCCGCACGAGGGGCCGCCGCCCCCGCCCCGCCGAGACCGAGCCGCTCGCCGCGATAGCGGCCGTCCAGGATCCGTTCCCACCACCCGGTGTGCTCGGCATACCAGCGCACGGTCTTGCGCAGGCCGCTCTCGAAACCCTCTTCCGGGACCCAACCCAACTCGCGGCGGATCTTGGCGGCGTCGATGGCGTAGCGGCGATCATGACCCGGGCGATCGGCCACGAAGCGGACCAGGCCCTCGTGGGGACGGTGCGGGGAATGCGGGAACCGCTCGTCCATCAGTGCGCACACGGCGTGCACCACCTCGAGGTTGGTGCACTCGCAGTCCCCGCCGATATTGTAGGTCTCGCCGACCACGCCCGCCTCCAGGACGCGGACCAGGGCCCGGCAGTGGTCGAGCACGAACAGCCAGTCGCGGATGTTCCCGCCATCCCCGTAGACGGGCAGTTCGCGCCCGCGGCGCGCGTTGAGAATCAACAAGGGGATCAGCTTTTCCGGAAACTGGTAAGGGCCGTAGTTGTTCGAGCAGTTGGTGGTCAGCGTCGGCAGCCCATAGGTCCGGTGGAAGGCGCGCACCAAGTGGTCCGAGGCGGCCTTGGAGGCGGCATACGGTGAATTCGGGGCGTACGGGGAATCTTCGGTGAACCGGCCCGAGGCGCCCAGCGACCCGTAGACCTCGTCGGTGGAGATGTGCACAAACCGAAATCCGGCCCGTTGTACATCGGCCAGGCCGCGCCAGTACTCCCGCACCGCCTCGAGCAGGGACAGGGTGCCGACCACGTTGGTCTGCACGAACGCGGCCGGTCCGTCGATGGAGCGGTCCACGTGGCTCTCGGCGGCGAAATTGACCACCGCCGCCGGCCGGTAACGAGTCAGCAGCTCCCCGACCAGGGCACGGTCACCGATGTCCCCATGTACGAACACATGCGCGGGGTGCGCGCGCACGTCCGCCAGGGTCTCCAGGTTCCCCGCGTAGGTCAGCGCATCCAGGTTGATGACCCGCACGTCCCCGCGCGCGAGCAGATGCAGCACGAAATTGCCGCCGATGAAACCGGCGCCGCCGGTGACCAGAAGGGTCTTCATATCGGGTCCGGTAGCAGGGCAGACCCGACTCCTAAAAGGGGATATCGTCGTCGAATTCGCCTGCGGCGGCCGGCGAAGCGGCGCGCTCCGATGCGGCGCCGGCGGATCCCGACGCTCCGGCTCCGGCTCCGGCTCCGGCTCCGGCACCTGCCGGTGCATTCCCGCCCGCCTGTGCGCCGCCATACCCGGACGAACCCGAGGACGAGCGAGTGCCCAGCATCTGCATGTCGCTGACCACGGTCTCGGTCGTATAACGGTCGCGACCCTCCTTGTCCTGCCACTTGCGGGTCCGCAGGCTGCCCTCGACGTAGACCTGGGAGCCCTTCTTCAGGTATTCGCCGGCGATCTCGGCGAGGCGCCCGAAAAACACCACGTTGTGCCACTCGGTGCGCTCTTGGCGCTCGCCGCTGGTCTTGTCCTTCCACGATTCGCTGGTGGCGATCGTGACGTTCACGACCGCCGACCCGCTCGGCAGATACCGAACCTCGGGGTCGCGCCCGAGATTTCCCACCAGAATGACCTTGTTTACGCCGCGCGCCATAACCCCCTCCTGTCTCGATCGACTTTCCCTGTCCGCGACCCACCACAGGGGTCGCACCGACGGGGGGCACTCCGCCCCCCGTCGGTCCAAAGTTTACGCCTGCGTCGCGGAAAATTCACGCAAGGCGGCCTCGTCCAGGGTCTTGCTATCGACCTTGAGGTAAGCCACCCCCTCGGAGGCCACCACCACCGCCTGGGCCACGCCCCTCACCGCGCCCAACCGCTGCGCGAGGCGGGCCGCCTGCGCCTCGTCGATCTCCCCTACGTTCAAGAGGTAGCTGTTCAGGTAGCGGGGCGGTTGCATGGTCGCGACCACCAACAGCCAGATCAAGGCCGCGACCGCCGTGAAACCGAACACCTCCGTCAAGCCGCCGTGGCCGTAGAACCAGCCCCCGGCGGTCCCGCCGATAAAGATCCCCAGGAACTGCGAACTGGAGTAGACCCCCATCGCCGTCCCCTTGCTGTCGGGCGGGGCTACTTTGGAGATCAGCGACGGCAGCGTCGCCTCCATGAGGGTGAAGGCGGTGAAGAACACGATCAGCGCCGCCGTCACGGCCACCAGGCTCGTGTGCCACCTCATCAGGAGCAGTTCCGCCACCCCGAGCGCGGCGACCGCCCCCAGGAACACCCCTTTCATGTGATGGTACTTCTCCGCCAGGATGATGAACGGCACCATGGCCACCACCGAGACCAGCAAGACCGGCAGGTAGAGATACCATTGGTGGTGCACGTCGAGGCCTCCACCGCGTAGCGCCAGCGGCAGTGCCACGAAGCTCGCCGTCAGGATCAGGTGCAGGATCAGGATCCCGAAATCGAGCCGCAGGAGTTGACCGTCGGTCAGCACGCGCTTAAACAGCGCGGGGACCGGCTCCGTATCCCGATGCAGCCGGGTGTGGGCGGGCCGCGGCACGGTAAACATCAGGACCGCGATCCCGCCCAGGGCAAGCACCGCGGTAAGCCAGAAGATGCCGGACACGCCGACCCAGGTGCCGAGGATCGGACCCAGGACGACCGCCAAGGCGAACGAGAAGCCGATGGTCATGCCGATCACGGCCATGGCCTTGGTACGATGCTCCTCACGGGTCAGGTCGGCCGCCAGGGCCAGGATGGTCGATCCGACGGCGCCGGCGCCCTGCAGGATCCGCCCCAAGATCACCCCCTGGATCGAGTGCGCGAGCGCCGCCACCACACTGCCGATCGCGAAGATCAGCAGTCCGGTGGCGATCACGGGCTTGCGCCCGAGGCGGTCGGAGATCATCCCGAACGGGATCTGGAAGATGGCCTGGGTCAGGCCGTAGACGCCGAGGGCGAGACCGATGGTCGTGGGGGTGGCGTCACGCAGGCGCTCGGCATACACCGAAAACACCGGATAGATCATGAACAGGCCGAGCATGCGCAACGAGAAGATGCCGGCCAGGGAAAACGCCGCACGGCTCTCGGCCGCAGTCATCCGCTCCGCGGCCACCGCCACCCGCTGCTCCACTGTTACGGCCTCTTTTGATTCGGAATCGAAGGGGGCCGTATAATAGCAGGTTGCCCGGCACGCGGAAAATACACATGAAGACGATCCGGATCCGGGGTGCCCGCACCCACAACCTGAAAGCGATCGATCTCGACCTGCCGCGCGATCGGCTCATCGTCATCACCGGCTTGTCCGGTTCGGGAAAGTCCTCCCTGGCCTTCGACACGATCTATGCCGAAGGCCAGCGCCGTTACGTCGAGTCGTTGTCGACGTATGCCCGACAATTCCTGTCGGTGATGGAGAAACCCGACGTAGACCACATCGAGGGCCTGTCACCGGCGATCTCGATCGAACAGAAGTCCACTTCCCACAACCCCCGCTCCACGGTCGGGACCATTACCGAGATCCATGACTATCTGCGCCTGCTCTATGCGCGGGCGGGCACGCCGCATTGCCCGGTCCACGGTACCGCGCTCGAGGCCCGCACCGTCAGCCAGATGGTCGATCAGGCGCTGGCGCTCCCGGAGGGCACGCCGCTGATGTTGCTGGCCCCGGTGGTGCAGGCTCGCAAGGGCGAGCGGGTCAACCTGCTGGATCAGTTGCGCGCCCAGGGCTTCATCCGGGCGCGCATCGACGGCGAGGTAGTGGAACTGGACCGCGCCCCGGCGTTGGATCCGCACCGCAAACACACGATCGAGGTGGTGGTGGATCGCTTTCGGGTGCGCCGCGAACATGCCCTGCGCCTGGCCGAGTCCTTCGAGACCGCCCTGACCCTGTCCGACGGCCTGGCGCGGATCGCCTTCCTGGATCGAGGGGGGGACGAGGAGGGGCGCGAGGAACTGGTGTTCTCGGCGCGTTACGCCTGCCCGACCTGCGGTTACGGTCTGGACGAGCTGGAACCGCGCCTGTTCTCGTTCAACAATCCGGCCGGGGCGTGTCCGGCCTGCGACGGATTGGGCGTGGCGCAGTTCTTCGACCCGGCGCGGGTCGCGGCCCATCCGCACCTCAGCCTCGCGGGCGGTGCGGTGCGCGGCTGGGACCGGCGCAATACCCACTATTTCGAGATGATCGGCGCCCTGGCCCGACATTACCGGTTCGACGTGGAGACCCCCTTCGAGTCGCTGCCGGCCGCGGTGCGCGAGGTGATCCTGTACGGCAGCGGCGAGGAGGAGATCGAGTTCGCCTACGCCGGCGCACGCGGGCGCGCTACGCGCCGCCGACACGCATTCGAGGGCGTCATTCCCAACATGGAACGACGCTACCGGGAAACCGAGTCCGGCGCGGTGCGCGAGGAACTGGCCCGGTATCTGGCCGCGCGCCCATGCCCGGAGTGCGGCGGCAGCCGACTGAACCTCGCCGCCCGTAACGTCTTCGTGGCGCGCAGGACGCTGCCGGAGATCGTCGCCCTTCCGGTGGGCACGGCGAGCGCGTTCTTCTCGGACCTGAGTCTCCCCGGCCAACGCGGCACCGTGGCGCAGAAAATCCTCGAGGAGATCCGCCGGCGCCTGGAATTCCTGGTCAACGTCGGCCTGGAGTACCTGACGCTCGATCGCAGTGCCGACAGTCTCTCCGGCGGAGAGGCCCAACGCATCCGCCTGGCGAGCCAGATCGGCGCCGGGCTGGTCGGCGTCATGTATATCATGGATGAGCCGTCCATCGGACTGCACCAGCGAGACAACCGCCGCCTGCTCGCCAGCCTCACACGCCTGCGCGATCTCGGCAATACGGTCATCGTGGTCGAACACGACGAGGAGGCGATCCGCAGCGCGGACTACGTAATCGACATGGGACCGGGCGCGGGGGTGCACGGCGGGCGCGTGGTGGCCGAGGGCACACCGGCGGCGATCGAGCGCGATCCGGCCTCACTGACCGGCCAGTACCTGTCCGGGCGACGCGTGATTGCGATACCCGCGCGGCGCGCGGCGACGGCGGATACCGATGTGCTCTCGATACGCGGCGCGTGCGGCAACAACCTCTGCGACGTGAACGTGGACCTCCCGCTGGGGCTGTTCACCTGCGTCACCGGGGTATCCGGATCCGGGAAATCCACGCTCGTCAACGACACCCTGTATCGCGTCGCGGCGCGGGAGTTGAACGGCGCCGCCGAGGACGCCGCACCGTACCGCGCGATCCTCGGCCTGGACCGGATCGACAAGGTGGTGGACATCGATCAGAGCCCGATCGGACGCACACCGCGCTCGAATCCGGCCACCTACACCGGACTGTTCACGCCGATCCGCGATCTGTTCGCCGCCACCGCGGAAGCCCGTTCGCGCGGCTACGGCCCCGGGCGCTTCAGCTTCAACGTCAAGGGCGGGCGTTGCGAGGCCTGCCAGGGCGACGGGGTGCTGAAGGTGGAGATGCATTTTCTCGCCGATGTCTACGTGGCGTGCGACGTCTGCCGGGGGCTGCGCTACAACCGCGAAACGCTGGAGATCCGCTACAAGGGGAAGAACATCCACGAGGTCCTGGAGATGACGGTGGAGGGTGCACTGGAGTTTTTCGACGCGGTACCGTCGGTGCGCCACAAGCTCTCGACCCTGGCGGACGTCGGTCTCGTCTACCTCACGCTCGGCCAGAGCGCCACCACCCTCTCCGGGGGCGAGGCGCAACGCATCAAGCTGGCGCGCGAACTCTCCAAGCGCGATACCGGGCACACGCTCTACATCCTGGACGAACCCACCACCGGGCTGCACTTCCACGATATCGAGCAACTGCTCGCCGTGCTGACCCGGCTGCGCGACCGCGGCAACACGGTCGTGGTCATCGAGCACAACCTGGACGTGATCAAGACCGCCGACTGGGTCGTCGATCTCGGCCCGGAGGGCGGCGAAGGCGGTGGGCGGGTGGTCGCCGTGGGGACGCCCGAGGAGATCGCAGCGCACCCCGATTCGCACACCGGTCGCTTTCTCAAACCGCTGCTCGACGCCGCCCGGCGCCGGGCCGACCGCAAGACCGGCTGAACACCTCGCGGTAGCGCCGGTCGGGCACTGAAACTCGGGCGAGCCCGGCCCTCACCAGCCGCGCGGGACACCTGTAGGGCGGGCCTTGGCCCGCCGACAGCGTTTCCGATCATCCGTGGCGCGGTTTGGAAGCGGGGGAATGCCCGCGATATGGTCCAGCGCAATTCGCAGCGCTCATTGCGCGGGCCCTACCGGCCGCCGGCGGCCACGTGGATGGAGTCGCCGGGGGCGATACCGAGGGTGTGGTCGGCACGGCCGGTGTTGACCGCGATCTCCGCGAGCCCGTTGGCGTTCTCGTACCAGAAGGCCTCTCCGGGGGCAACGTCGGAGAAGGTGCGGGCGCGGCCCAGGCGCCGACCGCCGGCCTCGAGGATGACGCCGGGCCCGAGCACGGCCGCACGCAGCCCGGTCACTGCGTTGCCGAAACGATCCACGTAGACTATCCGTGAGAGGTCATTCGGCCAATCGGCGCGCAGCCGCTCCTCGGCGGCGACGCAATCCCCCGGCGGCGGCTCGCCCCGCGCCAGGCGGGCGGCCACGGGCGCGAACAGGTCGCGTCCATGGAAGGACGCGGAAAGCCGCGCCGGGCGCCAGGACACGTCCCACCACCGCCGGTGGCCTGCGCGGCGCGCCGCGATCGCCAACAGCCCGTTGTCGGGACCCACGTACCACCGCCCGTCCGCACGCAGGACCGAGGCGGCCCGCGGGCCGCCGACGCCGGGATCCACGACGCACAGGAACACGGTATCGAGCGGGAACTCCCCGGCATAGGCGGCGAGCAGGTAGGCCGCCCCCTGGGGGTCGAACGGCGGGAGGTCGGAGAACAGGCCGACCACCGGCACGCCGGGGGCCTCGCGGTGAAGCACCGCCTGCATCTGGCCGGTATAAGGCCCTTCCAACCCGAAGTCGGTGAACAACGCGATCATGCGGAACCCGCCACGGAGTACGGTCGAGCCCGGCACCGACGCGCGCAATGCCGGCCCCCAAAGTGCCGACGCCGGGCACTGCGCCCGGCGTCGGATCCCCTGCACCGGAACCCAAGGCGGCTAATCGTCCCCGGCACCCGCCTGTTCAGGCCGATCCACAAGTTCCACATAGGCCATGGGAGCGCCGTCGCCGGGGCGGAACCCGCACTTGAGCACTCGCAGGTAGCCGCCGGGCCGCTCCTGGTAACGCGGACCCAGATCGGAGAACAGCTTGGTTACGACCTCCCGATCCCGCAGCCGGTCGAAGACCAAGCGCCGGTTGGCCACCGTATCCCGCCGCGCCCGGGTGATCAGCGGCTCGACGACCCGGCGCAACTCCTTCGCCTTCGGCAGGGTGGTGCGGATGAATTCGTAGCGCAGCAGGGACGTGGCCTGACTGCGCAGCATGGCCTTGCGGTGGCTGCTGTTGCGGCTTAACTGCCGGCCGATATTGCGGTGTCGCATCTGTCTTTCCTTCCGTCAGGGCTTTCCGCCCCGGGTTCCACCAAGGCCTCGCCGCGGTGATCGACTAGGCCGAGGCCTGCTCGCGATCCACGTCGCCGTCCTTCAGTCCCGGCGGGGGCCAATTCTCCAGCCTCATGCCGAGGGAGAGGCCATGGGTCGCCAAGACGTCCTTGATCTCCGTGAGGGACTTTCTGCCGAGGTTCGGCGTTTTGAGCAACTCGACCTCGGTCTGCTGGATCAGGTCCCCGATATAATAGATATCCTCGGCCTTCAGGCAGTTGGCCGAGCGCACCGTCAACTCGAGGTCATCGACCGGGCGCAGCAGGATGGGATCGATCTCGGCCTCGCTCTTCTGCGGGTGGGCCTCTTCCTTGCCCTCCAGGTCGACGAAGATCGAGAGCTGGTCCTGCAGGATGGTCGCGGCCCGACGGATGGCCTCTTCGGGATCGATGGTCCCGTTGGTCTCGATCTCGATCACCAGCTTGTCCAGGTCGGTACGCTGCTCCACGCGGGCGCTCTCGACGCTGTAGGTGACGCGCCGGACCGGGCTGTACGATGCGTCCAATTGCAGCCGCCCGATGGGACGGTCTTCCTCTTCCCCGACCGAGCGCCGCAACGCGGGATGGTAACCGCGCCCGCGGGTCACCTTCAGGGTCATGTTCAACTCGCCCGCCTTGGTCAAGTGGGCGAGGACATGGTCCGGGTTGACGATCTCCACATCGTGACCGAGTTCGATGTCGCCCCCGGTCACCATGCCGGGCCCCTTCTTCCTCAGGGTGAGCGTAGCCTCGCTCCGCGAGTGTACGCGGATCGCAAGCCCCTTCAGGTTGAGAAGAACCTCGATCACGTCCTCCTGCACACCCTCGATGGTGGTGTACTCGTGCAGGACACCCTCGATCTCGACCTCGGAGACCGCACTGCCCGGCATCGATGAAAGCAGGATGCGCCGCAGGGCGTTGCCCAGCGTGTGGCCGAAGCCGCGCTCCAGCGGCTCCAACACCACCTTGGCCCGGCGGTCGTTGACGGCCTGGACATCGACCAGGCGCGGCTTCAGAAATTCGGTTACAGAGCCCTGCATTGGAAACCCCTCGCGTCCGTTTACTTGGAGTACAACTCCACGACGAGATGTTCGTTGATGTCGGCGGGCAGGTCGCTGCGTTCCGGACGAACCTTGAACACGCCTTCCATCTTCTTGACATCGACATCGATCCAGCCGGCGAATCCGCGCTGCTGAGCGAGATCGAGCGCCGCCTGCACCCGCAACTGGGCGCGGGCCTTTTCATTGACGCACACCACGTCCTTCGGCTTCACCTGGTAGGAGGGGATGTTCACCCGTCCGCCGTTCACCAAAATGGCGTTGTGGCGCACCAGCTGACGCGCCTCGGTCCTGGAAGCGGCGAAGCCCATGCGGTAGACCACATTGTCCAACCGCCCTTCGAGCAACTGCAGGAGATTCTCGCCGGTAGAGCCCTTACGCTTGGCGGCGCTCTCGTAGTAGCGGTGAAACTGGCGTTCCAGGACGCCGTAGGTACGCCGCAGCTTCTGCTTCTCGCGCAACTGCGTGGCGTAGTCCGACAGCCTGGCGCGACGGCGAGCCTGGCGCTGACCCGGCGGAGAAGGACGCTTCTCGATAGCGCACTTGCTCATATAACACTTCTCGCCCTTGAGGAAGAGCTTCACGCCCTCCCGGCGACACTGACGACATCTCGGTCCGATATTTCTGGCCACGGTGACTCTCCGCTCTAGACGCGACGCTTCTTGGGGGGACGGCATCCGTTGTGCGGGATCGGAGTCACGTCGCTGATGCTGGTGATCCGGAAGCCCGCCGAATGCAGCGCCCGAACCGCGGATTCGCGGCCCGGACCCGGGCCCTTGACCCGAACCTCGATGTTCTTCACGCCATATTCCTGCGCGACGCTCCCGGCGCGGCCCGCCGCGACCTGGGCGGCGAACGGCGTGCTCTTGCGCGAGCCGCGGAAACCCGACCCGCCCGAAGTGGCCCAAGTCAGGGTATTCCCCTGCCGATCGCTGATGGTGATGATCGTGTTGTTGAACGATGCGTGGATGTGGGCCACCGCATCCACGACATTCCTCTTGATTTTCTTGCGCGTACGCGCACTCGCCTTCGCCATACCCTGTATTTCCTCGATGCCGCGCTCACGCGCGCCTGATTGCGCCCCTTTCCGGAGACCGCTCCCTCTGCGCCGAACGATCTACTTCCGGATCGGGCGCCGCGGTCCCTTGCGGGTACGGGCATTGGTCCGGCTGCGCTGTCCCCGCACCGGGAGTGCACGCCGATGGCGCAGGCCGCGATAACAGCCCAGATCCATCAACCGCTTGATGTTCATGGAGACCTCGCGCCGCAGGTCGCCCTCGATCCGATGCTTGCCGATCTCCGCCCGCAGGGCGTCCAATTCGCCCTCGGTGAGATCCTTGATCTTGCGCTCCGGAGGAATCCCGACCACGCTGCAAACCTCGCGGGCAAGATGCCGCCCGATGCCGTAGATCGACGTGAGCGCGATAACCGTGTGCTTCTGGATCGGAATGTTGACGCCTGCGATTCGGGCCATACCCTTCAGTTTCCCCGTAAAATCAATCCGCCAGAAAATCGCGAACTGTTAATGATATCTCCGGCCGATGACAAAATCAATCGGCGCCTCTAACCTTGACGCTGTTTATGCCGGGCGTTCACGCAAATCACCCGCACCGCACCCCGGCGGCGGATAATCTTGCAGTTTCGACACAACTTTTTGACCGACGCTCGTACCTTCATCGTCCTCTCCCGTTTCCCAGCCCCCGGCCCGCACCGGACTCAGCGCAGGGCGCCGGCCCTGCCGCGGCCCTTGAGGTTGGATTTCTTCAGCAAACTCTCATATTGATGGGACATCAGGTGCGCCTGCAACTGGGCCATGAAATCCATCACCACCACCACGATAATCAACAGGGACGTGCCGCCGAAGTAGAACGGCACGTTCCAATACAGAATCATGAATTCCGGCAACAGACAGACCACGGTGAGATAGACCGCGCCGGCCAGGGTCAGCCGCGTAAGCACGCCGTCGATGTAGCGGGCGGTCTGATCGCCGGGGCGGATCCCCGGTATGAAAGCGCCGGATTTCTTGAGGTTGTCGGCCGTTTCCTTTGAATTGAAGACCAGGGCCGTATAGAAGAACGCGAAAAACACGATCAACGCCGAATAGATGGCCACGTAGATCGGCTGCCCCGGGGTCAGCAACGAGGTGAAGTCCTGCAGCCAGGCCATGCCCTTGGCATGGCCGAACCACCCCCCCAGCGTCGCCGGAAAGAGGATCAGGCTGGAGGCGAAAATGGGCGGAATGACCCCGGACATGTTCAATTTCAGCGGGAGATGGCTGCTCTGCGCGGCGTAGAGCTTGCGCCCCTGCTGGCGCCGAGCGTAGTTGACCGGTATGCGGCGCTGACCGCGCTCGACGAAGACCACAAAGCCCGTCACCACGATCGCCAGCCCGAACAGCAGCAGGACGTTGAAGACGTTCATCTCGCCCGTACGTACCAGCTCCAACGTCCCGCCGACCGCCGACGGCAGCCCGGCCACGATGCCGGCGAAGATGATCATGGAGATACCGTTGCCGATCCCGCGCTCGGTCATCTGCTCGCCAAGCCACATCAGGAACATGGTTCCACATACCAGCGTCACCGCCGCGGTGATGATGAAAGAAGGTCCCGGCGCCACCGCGACGCCTTGATTCTGGAGCGCGATGGCCGCACCCACCGATTGGAACAGCGCCAGCAGCACCGTACCGTAGCGCGTGTACTGGGTGATCTTCCGCTGGCCCGACTCGCCTTCCTTCTTCAACTGCTCGAGACTCGGCACGACGGAGGTCATCAACTGCAAGATGATCGAGGCCGAAATGTACGGCATCACTCCCAGCGCGAAGAGGCTCAGCCGCTCGAGGGCCCCACCCGAGAACATGTTGAACATGTCCAGGATGGTCCCCTTCTGCTGCTGGAAGAGGTGCGCCAGCGCCGTCGGGTCGATCCCCGGGACCGGGATGAAGGAACCCACCCGGAACACGACCAGCGCGCCCAGCACGAACAGCAGCCGCTGGCGCAGCTCCGTGAGGCGCGTAATGCTGCCGATCGCGCCGCCGATGGAGCCGGTACCGGCCACTAGTCCTCGACCCGGCCGCCCGCGGCTTCGATTGCGGCGCGCGCGCCCTTGGTGACCCCAAGGCCACGCACGGTCACCGGCCCGGTCAGTTCACCGCTGGCGATCACCTTGGCGCGCAGCGCGTCGTGCCGGACCACGTTGGCGGCCTTGAGCGCATCGAGATCGATCACTCCGGTACCGGCCTTGGCCAGTTCGTGGAGCCGGACTTCCGCGACGCGCAGCGCCTTGCGCGAGGTGAAGCCGACCTTGGGCAGGCGCCGCTGCAACGGCATCTGCCCGCCCTCGAAGCCCACCTTGTGGAAACCGCCGGAACGGGCCTTCTGTCCCTTGTGCCCGCGCCCCGCGGTCTTGCCCAGTCCCGAGCCGATCCCACGCCCGACCCGTTTGGCGGACTTGCGGCTCCCCGGTGCCGGTTTGAGGCTGTTCAGACGCATGCTCAGACCTCCTCGACCTTGAGCAGATACGCGACCTTGGCCACCATGCCCCGATTCTCGGGGGTGTCCTGCACCGTCACGGTATGGTGCATACGACGCAGGCCCAGCCCGCGAACGCATTCCCGGTGACCCGGGACCCGCCCGTACGCGCTACGCAGCAGCGTGAGCCTGATCTGTTTCTTGTCCATGACTAGCTCCGGATCTCCCCGACCGTCTTGCCGCGCTTGGAGGCGATGTCTTCCGGAGAAGTCATCTGCTCCAGGCCCCTGATGGTCGCGCGCACGACATTGAACGGATTGCGGGATCCATAGCTCTTGGCGAGCACGTCGCGCACGCCCAACACCTCGAGGACCGCGCGCATGGCGCCACCGGCGATGATCCCGGTCCCCTCGGAGGCGGGCTGCATATGGACACGCGCCGCGCCGTGGTGTGCGTTCACCACGTAGTGCAGCGTGTTCCCGTTCAGGGGGACGCTGCACAGGTTCTTGCGTGCGCCCTCCATGGCCTTCTGGATCGCCATGGGCACCTCACGCGCCTTGCCGTGGCCGAAACCGACCCGGCCCTTGCCGTCGCCCACCACGCTAAGCGCCGAGAAACCGAACTGGCGGCCGCCCTTGACGACTTTCGCCACGCGGTTCACCACGATGAGTTTTTCGAGCAGGTCGTCGCCGCTTGAATTGCCGGGAATCGCCATTTCGGATCGCCCTTCTGTCTTGTATCTTCAGGTCCGGCGCACGCGCCGGCTCAAAATTCCAGGCCGCCTTCGCGCGCGGCCTCCGCCAGCGCCTTGACGCGGCCGTGATAGCGGAATCCGGCGCGGTCGAATCCGACGCGCGTAACCCCGGCGGCCTTTGCCTTCTCCGCGATTGCCTTGCCGACCGCCCCGGCCGCCGCCACGTTCCCGGTCCCCTCCAGGGTCCCGCGGATGGCCTTCTCCAGGGTGGAAGCGCTGGCGATCACGCGCCCGCCGTCCGGGCTGATCACCTGTGCGTAGATGTGGCGCGGCGTCCGATGGACGCACAGCCGATAGACGCACAAATCGCGCAGCTTCATCCGCGCCCGCAACGCCCGCCTCTGGCGTGATGCTTTCTTGTCCATAACCATCGTCACCCTGCCGCGCCGCAACGGCGCCATGTGATCACTTCTTCTTACCTTCCTTGCGGACGACCACCTCGCCCGCATAGCGCACACCCTTGCCCTTGTACGGCTCCGGCGGCCGGAAGGCCCGGATCCGGGCCGCCACGGCACCGACTTGCTGCTTGTCGATCCCGCGGATCACGATTTCGGTCTGACTCGGTGTATCGACGGCCACCCCGTCCGGAACCGGGAAATTGACCGGATGGGAGAATCCCAGCGTCAGGTTCAGCATCTTGCCCTGCACCTGGGCGCGATAGCCGACGCCCTGCAGGGTGAGCCTCTTTTCGAACCCGCGGTTCACCCCCGTCACCATGTTGTTGGCCAGGGCGCGCATCGTGCCCGACAACGCGTTGGCGCCGTCGGCCCCTTTGCGTGCGGTGAAACGCAGCTCCTCGCCTTCGCGGGAAACTCCGACCGCGTCATGGACGGTCATCTCCAGCGCACCCTTCGGACCCTTGACGGACAGTCTCTGACCGTCCACCGCGACCTCCACCCCGGAAGGCAGGGGCACCGGCTGTTCACCGACTCTCGACATCGGACTATCCCCGCGTCACGCCACGAAACACAGCAACTCGCCGCCATGACCGGCGGCACGGGCCGCCCGATCGCTCATCACCCCGCTGGAGGTGGAGACGATGGCCACGCCAAGACCGCCGCGCACCTTCGGCAGGTCGTCTTTACCCTTGTAGATACGCAGGCCGGGGCGGCTCACCCGGTCCAACCTCTCGATCACCGGCCGGCCCAGATGATACTTGAGCACTACGACCAGGGCCGGCTTGCCCTCCGACTCCATCACCTGGAAATCCGTAATGTAGCCCTCCTCCCTGAGTACCGCGGCGATCGCGATTTTGGCCTTGGAGGACGGCATGCGAACTTCCTTCTTCCCGGCCGCCTGGCCGTTGCGGATTCGGGTCAGCATGTCCGCTATGGGGTCGGTCATTGTCATGGATTCACACCTGCCTGAAACGGGATATCGGTCCTGATGCCCTTGAACCGGCCTACCAACTCGCCTTTACCAGCCCCGGGATATCGCCGCGCATCGCGGCCTCGCGCAGCTTGTTCCTGCCCAGCCCGAACTTCCGGTAGTAACCGTGCGGGCGGCCCGTCAGCGAGCACCGATTCCGCAGCCGCACCGGGCTTGCGTCCCTCGGCAACTTCTGCAACCGGATGCGGGCGGAATCCTTCTCCTCCTGGCTCACGCCCGGGGCCTTCAGAATGCCCTTCAACTCCGCACGCCGCGCCGCATACCGATGCACCGTGCGCACCCGCTTCGCCGCCCGCTCTACAACCGACGTCTTCGCCATCTGCCAGGACCCTCAGTTCCGAAACGGAAAATGGAACGCCGCCAACAGTGCACGCCCCTCTTCGTCCGTCCGCGCCGTCGTGGTGACCGTGATATCCAACCCGCGCAACACATCGATCTTCTCATATTGGATCTCCGGGAAAATGATCTGTTCCCGGACGCCCATGCTGTAGTTGCCGCGCCCGTCAAAGGCCTTCGCACTGAATCCGCGAAAATCCCGTATCCGGGGGATCGCAATGTTGATCAGTCGGTCGATAAACTCATACATCTGCCCGCGCCTCAACGTCACCTTCACGCCGATCGGCCATCCCTCGCGGACCTTGAACCCGGCGATCGACTTGCGCGCCCGGGTAACCACGGGCTTCTGACCGGCGATCATGGCGAGGTCGGCGCTCGCGTTCTCCACCAACTTGCGATCGCTCACCGCTTCGCCGACGCCCATGTTCAGCGTGACCTTCATGATCCGCGGAACCTGCATGACGTTCTCGTAGCCGAAGCGTTCCTGAAGCTGGCCGACGACCGTATCCCGATAGTGTTCTTGCAATCTGCTCATGGCATCCATCGACCGTTACAAGTCCACGACTTCGCCGTTGGACCTGAAGTAGCGCACCTTGCGTCCGTCCTCGAGCACGCGATACCCGACCCGATCACCCTTTTTGGTGATCGGATTGAAGACCATAACGTTCGAGATATCGAGCGCCGCCTCCTTCTCGATGATCCCGCCGGTGATCCCGCTCTGCGGGTTCGGCTTCTGGTGCTTCTTCACGATATTGATGTTCTCGACCATGACGCGCCCCTCGGGCAGCACCCGCAGAACCGCACCGCGTCGACCCTTGCTCTTGCCGGCGATCACGATGACCTCATCGCCCTTTCGAATCCTGCGCATGACTCTATACCCCCGGCTACAGCACTTCCGGTGCCAGCGAGATGATCTTCATGAACCGCTCGGTGCGAAGTTCCCTCGTCACCGGTCCGAAGATGCGCGTCCCGATCGGCTGCAGTTGATTGTTCAACAGCACCGCGGCGTTGGTGTCGAAGCGGATCAACGAGCCGTCGGGCCGCCGGACCCCTTTTCGGGTACGCACCACCACGGCGCTGTAGACCTCGCCCTTCTTGACCTTCCCGCGGGGGATGGCGTCCTTTACGCTCACCTTGATGACGTCACCAATGCGCGCGTAGCGCCGCTTCGATCCCCCGAGGACCTTGATGCACATGACTTGGCGCGCGCCGCTGTTGTCCGCCACGTTGAGAATGGTCTGCATCTGAATCATCGTCGCGCACCAAATCGCCTGTTGAATTCCGTCCGTCGCATCCGCGTCGGAACTTGCCTCATTCCGCCCGCGTCAACACCCTGACCAGTCGCCACGACTTGGTCTTCGACAGGGGGCGGGACTGTTCGATCATCACGATGTCGCCTTCCTTGCACTCGTTGTTCTCGTCGTGCGCATGCAGGCGCGTGGACAACCGCATGTATTTTCCGTACATGGGATGTCGGACCACGCGGTCCACGACCACGGTGATGGTCTTGTCCATCTTGCTGCTCTTCACCCGCCCCGTCAGGGCCCGGGATACCTTCGCCGCTTCGGTCATGCCCGCTTACCCGTCGTTGCCATCTCATTCAGCACCGTATGAATCCTCGCGATGTCGCGGCGTACCGTGCGCACCCGGTCCGGCTTGGAGAGCTGGCCCGTGCCCTTCTGCATACGCAGGTTGAACTGCTCGCGCAGCAGCCCGAGGAGCTCCGCCCTGAGATCCTGCTCGCTCTTGCCCCGAAGTTCGCTCGCCTTTGCCATCACAGTACCGTCCGGACCACGAAGGTCGTTTGAACCGGAAGCTTGGCCGCCGCCAAGCGGAACGCCTCGCGCGCGATGTCCTCGGTGACGCCTTCCATTTCATAGAGCATGCGGCCCGGCTGGATCCTGGACACCCAATACTCGACGCTGCCCTTGCCGTTGCCCATGCGCACCTCCAGGGGCTTCTTGCTCACCGGAAGATCCGGGAAAATCCGGATCCAGAGCTTGCCCCCGCGCCTGACGTGGCGCGTGATGGCCCGCCGCGCCGCTTCGATCTGGCGCGCCGTGATCCGGCCGCGGCTCGTCGCCTTCAGCCCGTATTCGCCAAAGCTGACCCGGTTGCCCGTGGTTGCGAGTCCACGGTTGCGGCCCTTGCTTTGCTTGCGGAACTTGGTTCGCTTCGGTTGCAACATCTCGCCGAACTCCGATCTACCTCAGTTGGCCGCCGCCTTTTCCGGCGCGGCCCCCTCGCCCTGCTGACCGTAATCGAGGATCTCGCCCTTGAACACCCAGACTTTCACACCGATCACACCGTAGGTCGTGCGCGCCTCCGCAAACCCGTAGTCGATATCCGCACGCAGCGTGTGCAGCGGAACACGACCTTCGCGATACCACTCGCTGCGCGCGATCTCCGCGCCGTTCAGACGCCCGGCGACGTTGATGCGGATCCCCTGCGCGCCGAGCCTCATGGTGTTGGTCACCGCCCGACGCATGGCCCGACGGAACATGATGCGACGCTCCAGTTGTTGGGCAACGCTTTCCGAGACCAGTTGCGCATCGAGTTCCGGCTTGCGAATCTCCTCGACGTTGACGTTCACGGGGATACCCATCATGCGTATCAACTCCTTACGCAACGCTGCGATATCCTCGCCTTTCTTCCCGATCACGATCCCCGGCCGTGCCGTGTGGATGGTGATAAAGGCATTGCGGGCCGGTCGGTCGATCTGGATCTGGCTCACGGAGGCGTGCGCGAGCTTCTTCTTCAGAAAATCGCGTACGCGCAGATCCGTATTGAGGGTCTGAGCAAAATCCCGGGAATTCGAATACCACCGGGACGTCCAACCCTTCACGATCCCGAGCCGAAACCCGATTGGATGTACTTTTTGACCCATCGTTACGTGCCTTGTCTTCAGTGTGGGGGCGATCACGCGATCGCCCGTTGCCACGGCGGCGATCAGTTGTCGCCGACCGTCACCGTAATATGACTGGTCCGCTTGAAAATCTCGGTCGCCCGCCCCTTCGCGCGCGCCTGCCAGCGCTTGGAGGTCGGTCCCTCGTCCACGTAGACGGCGGCGACCTTGAGTTCATCGACGTCCGCGCCCTCGTTGTGCTCGGCGTTGGCGATCGCCGACTCCAGGACCTTGCGTATGACCCGCGCGGCCTTCTTCGGGCTGAACGTAAGCGTGTTCAGCGCCCGATCCACGGGTAACCCGCGGATCTGGTCGGCGACAAGCCGGCACTTCTGCGCGGAGATCCGCGCGTATCGTAATCTGGCATCCACTCGCATGGTCTTGGCCCGTTACTTCGTCTTGCGGTTACCGGAATGGCTCTTGAATGTGCGGGTTACCGCGAACTCACCCAGCTTGTGCCCCACCATATTCTCGTTGATCAGGATCGGCACATGCTGGCGTCCGTTGTGCACGGCAATCGTCAACCCCACCATATCGGGCAGCACCATCGAGCGCCTGGACCATGTCTTGATCGGGCGCCTGCTACCCACGGCACGGGCCGCCTCCACCTTCTGCATGAGGTGGAGGTCCACGAATGGTCCCTTCTTAACCGAACGCGGCACTGGTCCCGTCCTCCGTCTTGAATTCCGACTGCCTAAGCTACTTGCGTCTGCGGACGATCATGTTGTCCGTGCGCTTGTTGTAGCGTGTTTTGTATCCCTTGGTCGGCATCCCCCACGGCGACACCGGATGGCGCCCGCCCGAGGTGCGACCCTCGCCGCCGCCGTGCGGATGATCCACGGGGTTCATCGCCACTCCGCGCACGGTAGGCCGCACACCCCGCCAGCGCTGAGCGCCCGCCTTGCCGAGCGAGCGCAGGCTGTGTTCGCCGTTGCTCACTTCGCCGATCGTCGCGCGGCAGTCTACACGAACTTTGCGCATCTCGCCGGAACGCAGGCGCAACGTGCAATAATCGCCTTCGCGCGCCACAATCTGCACGGAGGTCCCGGCGCTGCGCGCAATCTGTGCGCCCTTGCCCGGCTTCAGTTCCACGCAGTGTACCTGGGTACCCAGCGGGATGTTGCGCAGCGGCAGGCAGTTGCCGGCCTTGATGGGGGCGTCCACTCCCGAAACGATCTCCGCGCCGGCCGCCAGGCCCTTGGGCGCGACGATATAGCGGCGCTCGCCGTCCCGATAGAGCACCAGCGCAATATGCGCGCTGCGGTTGGGATCATACTCCACCCGCTCGATGCGTGCCGGAACCCCGTCCTTGCCGCGACGGAAATCGACTATGCGATAGCGCTGCTTATGCCCGCCGCCGCGGTGGCGCGTCGTGATACGGCCCTGGTTATTACGCCCGCCGGTTCTGGTCTTCTTCGCCAGCAACGGTGCATACGGCTCGCCGCGCCACAGATTGGCCCCCACCACTTTGGTAACAAAGCGGCGCCCCGGCGAAGTCGGTTTCACTTTTACGACGGCCATCTCAATCCCCTCGACGCGTACGGCGGCGTCCGCCCTACCCGGCATCCGCAAAGTTGATGTCGTGCCCCGGCTCCAACGTCACGTAGGCCTTTTTCCAGTTCGCGCGTTTCCCGAGCATCTGCCCGAACCGCTTCATCTTTCCGCGCATGTTGGCCACCTGCACGCCCTGCACCTTCACACGGAACATAAGCTCGACGGCACGGCGGATCTCCGGCTTGCTCGCATCCTCCAGCACCTTGAAGATGAACTGGCGATGCCGATCGGAGATCCGGCTGCCCTTCTCGGAGACGACCGGACCGAGCAGAACCTTCATCAGGCGTGCCTCGTTCATGCCAACCACTCCTCGAGCCGCTTGATCACACCCACCGTGCAGAGGACCTTCTCGGCACCGACCAGGGCCACGGGGTCGATCCCGGCGGCGTCGCGTACCGCGACACCGGGCAGATTCCGCGCCGACAGGTAGAGGTTCTCGTCGACTTCCTCGGACACGATCAACACGCCCCGCCCCAATCCCAACCCGTCGAGGCGCGCATGCAACTCTCGGGTCTTGGGTGCGGCCATTGAGAGATCCTCCACGACCAGCATCCGACCCTGGCGCACCAACTCGGACAGGATGGAGCGCATTGCACTGCGATACATCTTGCGATTGACCTTCTGGCCGTGATCGCTCGGCGTCGCGGCAAACGTCACTCCACCGCCGCGCCACAGGGGACTGCGGCTGGTACCCGCCCGGGCGCGACCCGTGCCCTTCTGGCGCCACGGCTTGGCCCCGCCCCCGCGGACATCGGAACGCGATTTCTGCGCCCGGGTGCCCGAGCGCGCACCCGCCAGATAGGCGACCACGACCTGGTGGACGAGGTCCTCGTTGAATGCGCCGCCGAAGGCGCGTTCGGAGACGGCCACCTTCGCGCCCTCTCCGGAACCCTGTAGCGCGAGTTCCATCACGAACTCTCCCTTCCGCGCCGGCGCACGGCCGGACGCACGATGACATCGCCTCCGCGGGAACCCGGAACCGCCCCCTTGATCAGCAACAGATTGCGCTCGGCGTCGACACGGACGACCTCCAGATTCTGAACAGAACGTCGCACGTTACCGAGATGCCCCGACATCCGTTTGCCCTTGAATACCCGCCCCGGCGTCTGGCGCTGACCGATCGATCCGGGCGTGCGGTGAGACAGCGAGTTGCCGTGTGTCATGTCCTTGATGGCGAAGTGATGCCGCTTCACGGTTCCGGCGAAACCCTTGCCGATCGTCGTGCCGGCGACGTCCACTTTCTGCCCCGCGATGAACAGATCCACGCGCAGCTCCGCCCCGAGGGCGAGTTCGCGCCCTTCGGTCTCCTCCAGCCGGAATTCCCACACTCCGCGCCCGGCCTCGACGCCGGCCTTCGCGAAATGACCCGCCGCGGGCTTGCGCACCCGAATCGGGCGACGCGCCCCGGTGGTCACCTGCACCGCGCGGTAACCGTCGACTTCCACGGTCTTGACCTGGGTGACGCAGTTCGGCTCCACCTCGATGACGGTCACCGGCACCGAGACCCCGTCTTCGGAGAAGATTCGGGTCATGCCGGCCTTGCGCCCTACCAAACCGATTGTCATCTTGAACCTCTTGATCCATCCGGACGCCGCGGACCGGGACCGGGACGGCCCCATCTCCGCCGCCCGTACTCTAGTTCAGCTTGATCTGCACATCCACGCCCGCGGCCAGATCGAGCTTCATCAGGGCATCCACGGTCTTGTCCGTGGGTCCGACGATGTCGAGCAGCCGCTTGTGCGTGCGAATCTCGTACTGATCCCGTGCATCCTTGTCCTTGTGCGGAGAAATCAGCAGAGTCCAGCGTTCTTTCTTGGTCGGCAGCGGGATCGGTCCGCACACCCGGGCGCCGGTCCGCCGCGCGGTCTCGACGATCTCCCGCGCCGACTGATCGATCAGGCGATGATCGAAGGACTTGAGTCGAATCCGAATTCTCTGGTTGGTCGGCATTGTCATTGAGCCTTGGTTGCGAAAAGTGGAGCCTCCGGCACGCCCGGCTGCGCCCTCACTCGATGACCTTGGAGACCACGCCGGCCCCCACCGTGCGACCGCCCT
>CAZAQG010000021.1:22860-32057 GCA_964487445.1 uncultured Chromatiales bacterium | reverse complement strand
CCGGCCCCGCTCATGAGCCGCCTGCGAATTCCATGATCCCGCCGGCCAGCGTTTCCAACGAGCGCACCTGCCCGGCGCCACCGCGCCGGATGGCCTCCTTCGGCATCCCGAAGACCACGCAACTCTTCTCGTCCTGTGCGATGGTCGAGGCACCCGCGTTACGCATCTCCGCCAGCCCCGCCGCACCGTCGTCGCCCATGCCCGTCAAGATGATACCCAGTGCATTGGCCCCCGCCGCCTTCGCCGCCGAACGAAACAGCACATCCACCGAGGGCCGGTGGCGATTCACCCGCGGACCGTCCGCCACCTCCACGAAGTACTCCGCACCGCGCCCGCGGAGCAACAGGTGGCGCCCGCCCGGCGCGATCAACGCCCGCCCGGGCAGCACGGGATCGTTGTTCTCGGCCTCCTTCACCTCGATCTCGGACAATGTGTTCAGCCGTTCGGCGAACGCCGCCGTAAACTTCTCCGGCATATGTTCGACAATGACGAGTCCGGGCGACAAACGCGGCAGCCGTGTCAATATCACTTCCAGTGCCTGCGTGCCGCCCGTCGATGCACCGATCGCCACCACCCGCCGGGCCGTGCCGGGCCGCGGCTCTCCTATCGGCGCGCGAACGGCATCGGTTCGCGGAACCTTGGGCACGGTCGACTCCGCCGTGAACGGCCGTATACGGCGGAGATTCGCGCGGGCCGCCGCCTTCACCGTCCCGATCAGTTCGCTCGCCCCCTCCTGCAGGAAGCCCTTCACTCCCAACCGCGGCTTGGCGATCACCTCGACGGCACCCGCGGACAGCGCGCGCATCGTCGTCTCCGCGCCCTTCTCCGTCAGGGACGAGCAGATCACCACCGGTGTCGGTCTCTCCGCCATGATGCGTCTCAGAAAGGTGATTCCGTCCATCCGCGGCATCTCCACATCGACGATCATCACGTCCGGCCATCTCAGATTCATCCGCTGGCGCGCGAAGATCGGATCCGACGCCGCGCCGAGAACCTCGATTCCGGGGTCCTCACGCAGAATCTCCGAGAGCACCTGCCGAACCACCGCGGAGTCGTCTACGATCAGTACGCTGATTCTCGGCATGAAGATCTCCGCTCGCCGCCCCTCAAGGCCCGCCCCCTACCCGATACATTCGGCACACCCGGACTATACGGGCGGCCTGATATGGTGCTTGAGCCAGGCATCCCCCGTGGCGATATCAAAGATGAGGGTACGGTGACCGATGCCTCCCACGTGCTCGGCCACCCGGTGGAAACCATGTCGATCGGTCAGTTCCCGGCCGGCCTGTATGTTGCGCGCGGCCACGTTCATGGTATCGCGCCCGGCCAGGGCCTTTGGAAACATATTTCCACCGCCGAACAACTTCGCCTCGCAGTCCCGGGGACTTACCCTCGCCGTTGCAAGATCCCGAAGGAGCAGCGCGACGGCCTCGTCCCCGTAGCGCCCATCCAGCGGACCCGCCGCCTTCGTGCCGCGATGGGGCAGCATGTAGTGGCACATACCCCCTATCCGAAGCCGCGGCTGCCAGACGGTAATGGATACGCACGAGCCCAACACCGTCCGGATCCGCGTTCCGGCCCCGCCGAAGTACAGCTCTCCCGGTTGGAGAAAGATCTCCGAAGACCCGTCCGCGCAGCCCATCGGCTATTCGTTCCGGTAGACCGAAGGACGCTCGATCTTCAGCCGTTCGTCGATGCCGTTCAGGCTCTCCGAGTGGCCGACGATCAAACATCCGCCCCGACGCAACCGCGCAGCGACCCGCCGCACCACTTGCCGCTTCGTTTCCAGGTCGAAATAGATCATTACATTACGCAGGAAGATCACATCGAACTCCCCCAGGGGCGGCAACCCGGTATTGA
The DNA here is from genome assembly GCA_964487445.1 of uncultured Chromatiales bacterium. Classification (GTDB taxonomy): domain Bacteria; phylum Pseudomonadota; class Gammaproteobacteria; order 21-64-14; family 21-64-14; genus BMS3Abin12. The sequence continues at coordinate 30,197 of CAZAQG010000021.1, read as the reverse complement.
GATTGATCGGGCGGATCTGCATGCGATCGCGCAACTCCCTGCGAACCAGCATCGCACCGGCACTGGAACGTACCCCTCGAAGGCAGTAGGCCGACAGATACTTGGGCGGAATCTCCCGGGCGCGCTCCACCGGATAGCGTCCTCCACGGGCTCGCTCCAGGACACGGGAGCTGATATCCGAACCCAGGACTTCCCAGCGCCTTCCCCCGAGCACGTCCGCCAGGACCATGGCGATACTGCACGGCTCCTCTCCGCTCGAACATGCCGCACTCCAGACACGGAAGGCCGTCCCCGCCGTGCCGACGCGCAGGGCCTCCGAGCGCAGGACCTCGAAGTGGTCCGGCTCCCGGAAGAAGTGCGTCTCATTGGTCGTGAGCAGATCGAGGGCGATTTGCAGCTCCTCGCGTTCGGAATTGTCGGAGAGCAGTCGGAGATATTCGCCGTAACTCGAAACCCCCCGCTGCCGGATACGCTTGGACAGGCGCCCGCTGACGAGCGCCTTCTTCGCCGGGGACAGGCTGATCCCGGCGATTCGGTAGAGCAACCTCTGGAACTGGCCGAACTCCCGATCCGTCAATGTCGGCGAATCCGTCCTTGCGCCGGCGTCCCTCACCCCATGCGTCCGACCTTCGCCCCGACCGCGAGCGGACGCGCCCATCACCCCCTCACCGCCGTCCGGCCGGCCGAACATCGCCCTCAGCCTCTCCGACCGTGTACGGCCTCCGGCGTCCCATTGGGTTCGTCCGCGCCGGACGGGTTGGACAGCATCGCGATCTCGTCCAGCGAAAACACCCGCCCCACATCCAGTATCACCACGAACCGGTCGGCCACCTTGCCCATGCCTTCGATGAAATCCGTACGGATTTTTGCGCCGAATGCGGGCGTCGGCTCGATCTGCTCCCGCGGGATTTCCAGCACCTCGCTGACGCTGTCCACCATCACCCCGATCTCCTGGGCCTCGCCCGCCGTCTCGACCTCCAGCAGGACGATGCAGGTACGCCGTGTCACCTCGGCGACACCGCGTCCGAACCGCGCCGACAGGTCCACCACCGGAACCACGCGGCCCCGGAGATTGATCACGCCACGCAGGAAGTCCGGCATCATCGGCACCACGGTCAGGTTCCCGTACTCGATGATCTCCTTGATGTTGAGAATTCCGATCGCGTACATTTCCCCGCCCAGAACAAAGGTCAGGTACTGCGCCTGGTCCCGTCCGCGTGTCCCTGCGGAATCCACCGCCGCTTCCGTACCCCGCACCCGCTCGCCCATGACGATACCCCGTTCAGAATTTAACGAAATCGGGTGATTCGTAACCCGGCTCGGCGTCGACCGGGGCGGGCGCCGGCGCCCGCGGCACCTTCGCCCCGGACCGTGTCGGCCCTTTCCCCGGCGCCGCGCCACGTCCCCGGGCGGTCTCCATCCTGCCCGAGACCTTGAAGAACGACATCACGCCCTGCAGCTGCTCGGCCTGGCTGCTCATCTCTTCGGCGGTGGACGCCAGTTCCTCCGCGGCCGAAGCGTTCTCCTGTGTGGCCTGGTTGAGCTGTCCGATCGCGGTGTTGATCTGCCCGACGCCCGAGGACTGCTCCTCCGAGGCCGCCGTGATTTCCTGAACCAGTTCGGCCGTCTTCTGGATGCTCGGCACAATCTCGTCCAGCAGCTTCCCCGCCTTATCGGACAGGCCGACACTGGACGAGGCCAACTCCCCGATCTCCTGGGACGCCACCTGACTGCGCTCGGCGAGTTTCCGGACTTCCGCCGCCACCACCGCAAAGCCCTTCCCGTGCTCTCCCGCCCGAGCCGCCTCGATCGCCGCATTCAACGCCAGCAGGTTGGTCTGGTAGGCGATGTCATCGATGATGGTGATCTTCTTGGTGATCTGCTGCATGGCCTCGACCGTCTCCTTCACCGCACGGCCGCCTTCCCCGGCCTCCGTCGCCGCCTTCGCGGCCATGCCGTCCGTCACCCGGGCATTCTCCGCGTTCTGGTTGATGGAGGCCCCCATCTGCTCCATCGAGGAACTGGTCTCCTCCACGCTCGCCGCCTGCTCCGATGTGGCCTGGCTCACGGACTGCGCGGTCGCGCCGACCTCCTCGGAGGCGCTGGACAGAGAATCCGTAGCGCCGCGCACCTCGGCAATGACCTGCGCGAGCTTCTCGACCATGCGCTTCATGGCGGAAAGCAGCTGTCCCGTCTCATCCTTGCCCCGTTCCCGGATACTGACCGTCAAATCCCCCTTCGCGAGGGCGTCGGCGACCTCCACCGCCTCGCGGAGCGGGACGGATATCAACCGCGACAGCGCCAGGCCCAGGATGATTCCGAGCGCGACGGCCACCCCCACCACGATCAGCAGTACGGTCCGTGATTTCCTGTACACGGCCTCGCCCCGCGCGGCCGACGCCTTTCCATTGGCCTCCTTCACCTTGGCAAGGGTGGTGATCAAACCGTCCAGTGTCTTGCTGGCGGTGTGCAACGGCCCCATCGCGAGCGCGACGGACTTCCGGTTCTTCTCCAGCGCCTCGGTACTCACCGCCTGCAGGACCTGATCGGAGGCGTTCGCATACGCCCGCCACGCCGTATCGACCTTGGGCAACAGGGTCCGGGCGCGCCGGGAATCGAACAGCGGCTTGGCCTGCTTGAGATACCCGAGGAACTCCCGATGATCCTGCTTGATCTGGTCCTCATATTTCGAGCGCTCGGCCCGGCTGCGCGCGAGCAACATGCTCTGGGACGCGCGTTCGGAGTCGATCAGTCGCACGTCGGCGGAACGGATGTACGACAGCCCCAGGAGTTCATGGTCGTAGAGCCGGTTCGCCATCGCGTTCAACGTCTTCATATCGCTGATCCCCTTGTACCCAACGATCCCGGTAAGGGTCGCGATACACAGGCACGCCAATACGAGTTTCTGCCCGATCCTCATGTCGTGGAACCACTGCATGGACATCGTTGCACTCCTTCTTCGTCAATTCCGAAGCGATCGCAGGCACGAATGCGGAATCCGCCACCGCCCCGGAACCGTCCGATAGCTTTTCAATGAACCATCTCAGAGACCTGACCCGCCCGCCCGCCGGACCCGAGGCCCGAGCGCACGGCCGCCTCGACCATCGCCTGTACATCGAGGATCAACGCCACGTCCCCACTGCCGAGGATCGTGGAGCCGCTGACACCCTTCAGGTTGCGGAACACCGGTCCCAACGGCTTGATGACCGTCTGCAATTCGCCCTTGAGCGAATCGACGAGCAAACCCACCTTTTGCGACCCGTACTGGACCACCACGATATTCTCGTGGCGCGCTCGACCGGCCTCCGGCATAAAAAGGTTGCGGAGTCGGAGGAACGGAAGAACTTCTCCCCTGAGATCGATGCAGCCCTCTTCGCTACCGTCGATCCGCAGCCCATCGGTCACCTCGATGCACTCGACGACGGACTTCAGGGGCAACACGTAGTCCGCGCCGCCCACGCCCACCAAAAACCCGTCGATGATCGCCAAGGTGAGGGGAAGCCGTATCCGTACGGTAGTGCCCTCTCCCGGCTTGCTCTCCACCTCGACGGTGCCGCGCAGGGCCTCGACGTTGCGCCGGACGACGTCCATCCCGACCCCCCTGCCCGAGAGATTCGTAACCTCATCCGACGTGGAGAAGCCCGGCTCGAAAATCAGATCGTATATCTCGTTGTCCGTGAGACCGGCGTCGGATGCCCACACCCCCCGGGCGATCGCCTTCTCCAGGATACGGTCACGGTCGAGCCCCCCGCCGTCATCGCCGACCTCGATGACGACGACCCCCGACTCATGGCGGGCATCCATGCGAACCGTACCGGCGTCCGGCTTTCCCCGCTCCCGCCTCATCTCCACCGGCTCGATGCCGTGATCCATCGCGTTGCGCACCAGGTGCATGAGAGGATCCGCGATTTTCTCCACCATGCCCTTGTCGAGTTCGGTCTCACTGCCGCTGATCGACAGGCGGATCTCCTTGCCGAGTTCACGGCCGGCGTCGCGCACTATCCGCTGGAATCGGTTGAAGGTATCTCCGATCGGCACCATCCGAAGCTCCAGGGCGCTGTCGCGGATCTCCTCTACGAACCGTGTCATGGTGGACGCCGCCTCCTGCAGGGGTACGTCGCCCCTCTGCTGCGCGAGCAACGAGGCCGACGCGCCCGCGATCACCAATTCGCCGACAAGGGCGATCAGATGATCGAGCTTCTCGGCGTCGACCCGTACAAGATGCGTCTCCCGCGCCTTGTGTTCCCGCACTTGGCGCTGCTTCGCCAGTGCCGCCTCGACCGTCGGCGGGGGGACGATGCGCTCCTCCACGAGGATCTCTCCAAGCGGACGATGCTCGACCGCACCGCCGACCACATCGCCACCGGCCTGCCCCGCAAGGGCCTGCGACAACTCCTGTTCCGTAAGGGTCCCGACACGAACCAGGCTCTCGCCCAGCAGGAGGTCTTCCTCGGGAAGGTTCCGGATCAACTCGATGTAGTCGGACACACGCGAACGAGGGGGAAGAATGTGGATATGACTGCTGTCACGAATAAACTGAAATGCGTCCTCGATGGTCTGCTTATCGGCATCGGTTTTCAGCGTAAGCTCGCAACCCAGATAACACGTCTCCGGGTCCAACGCCTCGAGATCCGGGATGCCGTCCGGGATCAGCTCCAGGCGGCCTATCTCGCCGATCGTGCCCAGGTAACGCAGAACCGAAAGCGGGTCCATTCCGTTTTGCAACACGTCCGGTCCGAATCGCAGGGACAGATGCCAATGATCGCATTCCACGCCTCCTTCCACGGGCCGCGGGCCGGTCGCGGCGGGCGCCGTGTCCGTGCAGACGACTTCACGATCCCCGCCCCCGGTATCCGCGCCGAGGCCCTCCATCAATACATTCCCGCGAGACAGGAGTTCCGTATCGATGGTCCTCGTTCCCTCGGCCACCCGATCGAGCAGCGCCCCGAGATGATCGCCGCAATCGAGCAATCGCGCGGTCAGATCCGACGTCAACGCGCGATCGCCCGCGCGGAGTTGGTCCAGCACCGTCTCCATCGCATGTGCAAAGCGCACGAGGTCGTCCAGGCCGAAGAGACCCGCGGACCCCTTGACCGTGTGCGCGGCCCGAAATACGCCGTTCAGCGTCTCCGAGTCTTTCGGATCCCGCTCCAGCGCCAGCAGACCGCGCTCCATGTCCTGCAGAAGTTCCCGACCTTCCGCAATGAACGTTTGTAATGCCCCGTCCAGATCCATATTCCGGTCCGCTCGATTCAGCCCCTTTCCGGGCCCAAGAAAGAATCCCCAAAGTGCCGCGCCGCGTTGTAGAGTTCGAATACTTCCCGGACGGTTCGGCTGGGAGATGAAATTTTCAGGTCCTTCCCGATGCGGGCGCACGCCCGCCGCAGGCCGTAGAGCACCTGAAATCCCGCGGTGTCCAACTCGGAGACCTTCCCGAGATCGATCTCCATCGGCCCCGGCTCCCCGAGTTCCCGAACCAGGCGCTCCTTCAGCGTCGCGGCCGTGTAGATGGTCAGCTCGCCGGACAGCGTCAATCGACATCCGTCGCGCACCTTCCTACCGGTGATCTGCATCGTTGCGTCATCCATCGCTCATGCCCCCTACGGGAGGATCAGCTTGCCGACCGCGCTCAGGAGCTGCTCGGGTCGGAAGGGCTTTACCACCCAGGCTTTCGCACCGGCCGATTTCCCTTGCTGTTTCTTCTCATCCTGGCTCTCGGTCGTCAGCATGATGATCGGCGTGAACCGGTAGTTCGGGCTCGCCTTCACCTCCTTCACAAAGGCGATTCCGTCCATGTTCGGCATGTTCACGTCGCTGATGATGAGATGGATCTTTTTCCCGTCCAGCTTCCGCAGCGCCGCCTTTCCGTCCTCCGCCTCGATCACATCGTATCCGGCGGAACCAAGCGCCATGCGCACGACCTGACGCATGGATATCGAGTCGTCGACTATGAGTACGGTCTTCGCCATCGGCACACCACACCTCGCTAGAAGAAAGTGATCTCGGATTCCACCGCGGCGCTCGGCGTACGCCCGGCATGGTTGTCCTTCTGTTCCTGCGTCGAGTAGGCGGGCTCCATCCGTGCAAGCCACTCTTTCGCGTCGATCGGCGCTACACCCGGAACGCCGTCCGGGCCGGGAATCCCGGCGGCAAGGAGCTTGATATTGTCTCGGGTATGGGAAAGGATCTGGCTCACCCGATCCTGGAACTGCAGCGATACCAGTACGTCGGAAATCTCTTCCGTAATGGCACTGCTCTCCTGTTGCAGTCGTGCCGCGGCCTCCGCGAGGCCGACGGTGATATCCTGGAATCCCCTGACGCCGTTCTGTATGTCGACCTCGGCGGTATTGGCCACTCGGGCATCCTCGATTCCGGATTGCCTGGCAACCTCACAGGTACGAGCGATGGCCGCACCGATGACCCCGGCCTTGGCGGCGATCCGCTTGCCGGTTTCGCTGGAAAGACTGGACAGTTTCCGGACCTCGTCGGCCACGACCGAGAAGCCTCGACCCGCTTCCCCTGCGCGTGCCGCTTCGATGGAGGCGTTCAGGGCCAGGAGATTGGTCTGGGAAGCCAACGCGCCGACGTCCTCGGCCATTTTTTCCAACTCGCGGATATACTCTGTGAGACTCAGGATCTCCTGGAGCATGTCGCTGCGGCTCGTCAAGGCCTTGCGCAAGGCGCTCGTAACGGAGATCAAACGCCCCTTGCTCTCCTGGACGAATGCGGGAATTCCCTCCACGCCCCCGCCGGCCCACTTTCCGGCCGCCTCGGAGGACGCCGTAACGGCGGCCGCGAGCCGGGCGTGGATCCGTTCGAAGCGCGCGCTCAGTTCGGTCCCCGCCTCTTCGGTCTGGCGGCAGGCGCTGTCGATCTGACGCGACCAGATCGGGAGAACTTGCACGCAGGTTTCGGCGAGTCCCCGGGCCGCACCTTGCTCCTGCAGGGCGACGCGCTCCATTTCCCGGCCACGGCGCCCGGCCTCTTGCATGCCGGTTCTAAGCGCCTTGAGGTGGATCCGCGCGACCCAGAAACCGATCAACGCGGAAACGGCGACGTCGGCACCGGCCGGCGCCAACGTGCGCCAGGTCCAGTGACCGAGAAGAAGGATGGCGACGCCACCGGCGATACCGATGGCAAGTGGCATCAATGCAAGATAAACCGCGGTGCGCATCTCGACGTGCCGGCCCGTTCGTGCGGCCTTGTGGTTGCCGCCGGACATCACCGCTTCTGCATCCGATGAGTCTGGGAACTAATCAGATCTCGCGGTGTCGCTTTTGGACGGACGGACGGACGGACGGACGGACGGACGGACGGACGGACGGACGGACGGACGG
>CAZAQG010000021.1:0-22760 GCA_964487445.1 uncultured Chromatiales bacterium | reverse complement strand
CGGACGGACGGACGGACGGACGGACGGACGGACGGACGGACGGACGGACGGACGGACGGTGGCTCCATAGTAACCCTTGGTTTCGGCACCTACGGCTTTAAACTTTAATATTGTGCGGGATATCGCGGGATATCCTACATTTTCGAGAACGATACTGAACACGATGTGCTCGTCCCGACGCAGCCCGGATAGGTGCACTACCGGAATTTAGCCCGCTTCCCGCTGAAAGAGGTGCGCAAAATCCACCGCCCATCGGGGAAACCCGCCCGACCGCCGCGTCCCTGCGGCGGTCCGGAGGCAGCGTCCAACCACCCTCTTCGGGTCTCCGCCTCCTGCGGCACGCCCGTGTCGGATCCTGGGTCCGGCGCGGGCGCGATGCTCCCTGCACGACGGCATCGTACCTCGGATGTATGACACGAAGATGACCCCGATCGGCGCCGGGCGCGCCCCCATCCCGCCCCGGCGGTTATCGGAGCGTCATCGACTCTTCAACCAATTGACATAGTGGATGGGTACAGTGGCTTCGGGTTCCCACGAGGGCAAGACCGATGACGCCAGACGCCGCTCCAACCCAGACCCCGAGTCCGCCGCGCGTCGCCCGCTTCAGGCCGGGAATGCTCGCCGGCGTGCGCCGTGTGGTTCACGTGGACGCGGGCGGCTACGGCTGCGAGAGCAGCACCGCCTGCATCGCCAACGTGACGGCCGCACTCGCGGCGCGGGGTATCGACTCCCACTTGATCCACGCCGACGCTGCACACGCCTGCGACTCGCACCGCCCGCTCACGGAAATCACGGAGCGCAACGGCCGGGGTCCCTCCGCCACCGCGAAGTTAGAGGCGCGGCTCATGGAACTCGCCCCGGACGCCGTGTGTCTGCACAACGGCCGTGACGCGCGGCTGGTCCGCGCCCTGGCGCAACCGGGCCGACCCTACCTGCTGCTCTGGTACATCCATGACCACTACCCCACGTGCCTCACCGGCCTGCGCACGACGCGCGGCGATCGGCACTCCGTATGCCGGCAGCGCCTGTCCATGTCCTGTCTTATCGAGGCCGAACGCGGATCTTGCGCCCGGCGCACACCCGGGCGCAGCTATCGGATGCCGGATCTGTTCGCCCGGCTCAATCTGCTCGAGTCCGCCCGCCGGGTCGACGCTGTACTGGTGCCGAGCCCGTTTCTGCGCGAAACCCTGCTCGCGAGTCTGCCGGAGATTGAACACCGCATCCATGTCGTACCGCCGCCGGTGGTGAGCCGCCCCGCGGCACCGCGCGCCGTGGCAGATCCGCCGGTGGTCGCCTACGACGCGCCGATCATCTACGAGCAGGGTCTGCACGTGACTCTCGCCGCGTTGGGCCTGCTGCCACGCGGGCAACGGCTGCAAGTACGCATCGCCGGGGCGATAGCCGACGCCGGCTATTGGGCGCACTGCCGAGAGCGCATCCGTGCGCTGAAATCCACGCACCCGACAATCGGCATCGAATACTTGGGAGCGATCGATGGCGTCCGGCGCGGGACCCTCTACGACATCACGGACATTCTCACTGTACCGCGTCTGCGACGCGAGGCCTCCGAGCGCAACGCCGCCGAAGCGATGGTCCGGGGCGCCGCGGTGATCGCCACCCGCATCGGCACGACCCACGAGTGGATCCGCGATGGCAAGACCGGGCTCCTGATACCCCCGGGCGACGCCGGCGCCCTCGCCGACGCCCTCGCACGTCTGCTCGCCGACGAGGCCTGGCGCGCCGAACTGGTGATGGCCGGTCGCTGGCTGATCGGTAACCAGTTCACGGCGCACGAACACGTCGAGACCCTCGCCGCCGTGATCGCCGCCTGCCGTGTTCAGCGCCGGGGACCGACCCGCTGGCGCCTCCACCCCCGCCCCCCGGAGCCCCCGGCCGATTGCGCCGCGCGGGCCTTCTGAACGCGGCACCGGCTCGGCTCGGCGGAAAGCGCGAGCGTGAGCAGCGCGTCCCGCAGCCCGCGCTGCTCACGTGGTGATGCGCCGATAGATATCCGAGACCCGGACGGCGGCCAATGGACGTCTTGACCGCAGTGAAGTGGTGCCGAGGGCGAGATTTGAACTCGCACGGGGATTGCCCACTGGTACCTAAAACCAGCGCGTCTACCGGTTCCGCCACCTCGGCACAGGCGCACGCCCGCGCTTGGCCACCTTACCGGGGCCCGCGCCCGCCGGTCAAGGCGCCGCGCACGCACCCATCGGGGCCATCCGATCGGGTGCCGCGGCGGCACCGCTCACGGCATCTCCCGCCCGGCGGGTACCGGGCGATAGGGCGTGTCCCGATGGCGGTCGTGGTAGTGCATCCGATAATCCACGAACCGGCGCACGTTGTCGAAGTGCAAAAAGGGATTGCCCTCCAGTTGCTCGGCCAGGCTCGAGGTCGGGGTATCCGCATAGTTGTGCCCCGGGTGGATCACGGTCTCGCGCGGGAAGTGTTCGGCGATGCGCCGCAGGGTATCGAACATCCGCTCAGGATCTCCGCCCGGCAGGTCGCAGCGCCCGCAGCCGAAGACGAACAACGTATCGCCGGTGATCAACCGATCGCCCACCCGGTAGCAGGCCGAACCCGGCGTGTGTCCGGGCGTATGCAGGATCTCGATCGGCGTATCCCCCAGCTCGATGACGTCGCCGCCGTGGTGCAGTGTCGGCAGGTCCAGATGACGGCCCCAGAACTGCGCCTCGGTCCTGAGCAGATGCATCCGCGCATCCGACGCCTCGAGCACCTCGCGGATACCGTTCACGTGGTCGTGGTGGCTGTGGGTCAACAGGATATCGGTGATGCACACCCCCTGCTCCCGCGCCAAATCGAGTATGCGCGGAACCTCCCACGCCGGATCCACGACCGCGGCACGCCCCGACGCGCGGTCCCGGATCAAGTAGACGAAGTTCTCCATCGGGCCGAGTTCCAGGGCGTGTATGGAAAACGGGGGTGCGGCGTTCATGAACAGGGTCCTCCGGATGCGGTGACACTCACCGCCGACACACGACTCAGCGGGCGGCGGACGACTTGCCCGCCGCCGGCACGATCGACGCCGAACGGATCACCACCGAGTGCACCGGTACGTCGCGCGGGAACGGTCCGCGCGGGCCGATCGGAGACGCCGCGATGCGATCGACGACCTGCATGCCGTCGACCACGCGCCCGAACACCGTGTACCCGGCCCCGGCCGGGGTGTCGGAACGCCGGTCGAGGAACCGGTTGTTGGCAAGATTGATATAGAACTGGCTGGTCGCCGAGTTCGGGTTCGCAGTGCGCGCCATGGCGATCGTCCCGCGCAGGTTCTCCAACCCGTTACCGGCCTCGTTGGGAATCGGCGCATGGGTGGCCTTGAGGCGGAAATCCGCCGTGTACCCGCCGCCCTGGATGACGAAGCCGCGCACCACGCGGTGGAAGATCGTCCCCGTGTAGAAACCCTCGCGCACGTAGCGCAGGAAATTCGCCACCGTCTTCGGCGCCTTGGCGGGATCGAGCTGCACCACGAAACGCCCGTCGCTGGTATCGAAGGCCACCCGTTCACCGTGCGAGGCGGCCACCGCCGCGCCGCAGCCGAGCAGCGCCGCGACAACCGCCAGCACGCGGACCGCACGCCGGACACCCTGTTCGTTATGTTTCATCGCTCATCTCCTCCGCGCCCCGCGGACGCGTCTCACCAGCGGTACTTGTCCCACAACTCCGGATGGGCCCAGTGCTCGGCGTTGAGCCAGTCCGGCGTCGCCTTGTAGTCATACAGATCGAATTCGTACAGGCACCTCGCCTCGCCCGCCTCGAACCACGACCCCGCCGGACGCAGCCCGTAGCCGCGCAACGCCGACTCATCCCAGGCGTTCGCCCCGTCGCGCACCAGCACCAGCAGCCGCCGCGCATGCACGTCACGCAGCCGCGCGAGCAGCGCGGCCCCGGCCCGCACCGGGAGGGGTTCCAGGACCCCGGCGACGAATGCGAGATCGTAGCGCCCGAGCCGCGCCAACCGCGCCGGGATGTCCCCGCCCTCGAGCGGCTCCAGACGGCAGTCGCGATGGGCCTCGGCGTAGCCTCCCAGGCAGCCCGATGCGGGCGCACCCACGGCGAGCAACGTGCGCGGGCAAACCGCCTCGGCGATGTGCAATACCGCGTCGCACAGCTCGGACATGGCCCATCCCCGGTCGGCGGTCGGCCTTGACGCGACCGGGCGCCATTATAGCGCCATAGCGCCGGGTGCGATGCGGCGCTTTCCTCACCCATGCCCGGCCGGGAGCCCGGCGGACTGTCGGGGCATCATCGATATGAGAAATCCGCATCATCGACCGTCGGCCGCGTGCGGTGCCGGCACCGCATCGAGGAAGGACGGCAACCGGGGTCACCGATGTGTCATCCGAGCATCATCGCCGCGTCACCCGCGTCTGTTGTGCTGGATACCCGTGATCCTTCACTGCGATCCGGCACGGGAGAAACCCCCATGAAAGCATCGATGCATGAGTGGTTGCGACGACTCCGGCGCGTCGCGCCCGCGATGTCCGGCGCCGACGGCGACCCCGTTGCGGAAGCGCTGTACGGCGATGTGGCCCTGATCGGCCGGGCCCGGGAACTGCGGCGCATCCAGGCCATCGCGGCGGGGCTGCCCGAGAGTTGGGAGACCGCCCCGTTGCCGTTTCCCGAACCCGACTGAGCGCAGAACTTGAAAACTGCGTAAATTACGCTTTACTTATAATGTCGATCGCGATTCGACAAAAAATCGGAAGGAGTCTGAGACGACTTTCGAGCCGCCGACGCCCGCCTACCCGGCGGGCTTTTTTTGTTGGGGCTCGTGTGCGGCACAGGTTGCAGGAATCCCGGTCTGCGCGCAGGACCGACCATGCCCCCGGATACCTCCCGTCCGCGCCCGCGATCGCGGGTGCGTGACGACACCGAACGGGGTAGGCTGGTCGCGCTCGGTGCGCGCGGCGAACCCCGCCGCGGGTCCCGGTGCGTCCCCACCACGACGACATCGATCGTCCCCGGAGGAGGGTTCAACACGCCATGAAGAGCATCAGCCGAACATTCCTGTCGGGTCTCGGCGCGACCATCCCTATCGTCATTACCGTCTACATCCTGTACTGGCTCGGATCCTCGGCCGAGGCCGTTCTGGGCGGGATGATCCGCGTCGTCCTGCCCCCCGGCGTGTATCGTCCGGGAATGGGCGTGGCCGTGGGCCTGTCGCTGATCTTCCTGGTCGGTCTGTTCCTTCAGGCGTGGATATTCCGGAGGGTCTTTTCCTGGGGGGAGGCGTTGCTGGAGCGTGTTCCGCTGGTCAAGACACTCTACGGCTCGGTGCGCGACCTGATGAACTTCTTCTCCGGCTCCAGCGCCGGGCGTTTCAACCAAGTGGTCTCGGTCGCCATCCCCAACAGCGAACTGCGCCTGCTGGGCCTGGTCACCTGCGACCAAGTCGCCGATGTCGCCCCCGGCCTGGCGCCCGGGAACGCGGTCGCAGTCTATTTTCCGATGAGCTACCAGATCGGGGGCTACACCGCCTTCGTGCCGCGCTCGGCCCTGACACCGGTGGACCTGTCCATCAACGCCGCGATGCGCTTCGCCGTCACGGCCGGGATGTCGGCGGCGCCCGACGGCCACACCGCGGAGGACGGTGCCACCAAGTCGAGGGGTGGGATACGTTAGCAAGATGCAAACGCCGCGGTTTCCGCCCGGGCCGCGGGGCGCGTCGTCCCCGCGCACCCGGAGATCCACCGGCGCCGACGGCTTCTCTACCCTACTTCTCCCGGCGTGAGCGGCAGGGCGCCCAGCCGGCGCAGCAGGGCATCGTAGCGCTCGACCAGCGTGCGCGCCGCCTCCTCCTCCTCTTGCGCGCGCTTCTCCCCATCCGGCGAGGCGATCAGCATGCGCGCCGCCCGGGTGAATGCCTCCTGCTCGGCCGCGAGCGCCTGGAAGGCGGGATCGCGCCCGTAGCGATCCCGACCCGACTCGGCCAACCAGCGCCCGAACGGCGAGTGCCCATCCGCCGAACTCAGCCACGGGTAGCGGTCCGGTGGATCGGCGGGCGCGCCGCGCGCCAGCGCATGCACGCCGCCCCAATCCTGCAACGCGAGCGCGAGCACCTCCGCGCGATCGAACAACGGCGTCAGCACACCCACCTCGGCGTGCGCCCAGGGTGCCGGATCCCAGGCGCGCAGCCACGCCTCGGCCTGATCGGCGGGCATCGGTCGCGCGATCCGGTAGCCCTGGATCTTCGGACAGCCGAGGTGGCGCAGCAGCCCGGCCTGAGCATCACTCTCCACCCCCTCGGCGACCAGATCCAGACCGAGCAGCCGGGCGGTCATCACCACCCCGCCCACAATCGCCTCCTCGCGCCGCCCCTGCAACAAGCGGCTGGTGAAGGAGCTGTCGATCTTGATCCGGTCCACCGGCAGATCCTGCAGGTAGCTCAGCGAGGCGTAGGCGGTGCCGAAGTCATCGAGCACCGTGCGCACGCCGCGCGCACGCGCCGCCTCGAGCGCCACCGCCGCCGCTCCGCGTTCCCCCAGGTAGGCGCTCTCGGTGATCTCGATCAACAGCCGATGCCTGATCTGCGCGTTATGATCCGCGAGCGCGCCATCCAGGTCTTCCGAGAAGGCGGGGTCCGTGAGGTGGCTTGCGCCGATGTTGACCGCCACATCCACCACCAACCCGGCGTGCGACCAAGTCGCGATGCGCGAGAGCGCCTCCCTGAGCACGAATCGTCCCAACTCGCGCAACAGCCGTGGGTTCTGCTCGACCTGCGGCAGGAAGGCACTCGGTGCGCGCACGCTGCCGTCCGGCGCGATCCAGCGCGCCAGCGCCTCCATCCCCTGCACCGCACCCGTCGCCAGATTCAGCACCGGCTGATAGTACAGGGTGAGTTCGCCGCGTTTGAGCGCCGGTTCGAACTCCCGGCGCACTCGCCGCGCCATATGGGCCCGCTCCTCCAACTCGGGCTCGAAGCCGGCACACTCGCCCGGCCCGCGCGCGCGCGCCGCCTCCAGGGCGAGTTCCGCGCGTCCCATCAGCGCCGCGGACCCATTCCAGTACTCCGGCCAGCAGGCCCATCCCGCCGCGCTCTCCACGCGCAGGTCCTCGCCGCCGCTCAGGTGCAACGGGGCGGCCAGCGCCTCCTGGATCTCGTTCACCCGCCGTGCGACCTTGTCGGAGCCGACCCCCGGAAGCATCAGGAAGAGCCGGTCACCGTCCCCGCGTGCGGCCAGCACCCCCGCCCGGGCGGTGGCTGCGACCTGCAACCGCATCGCCGCCACGCTCAGGATCTCGTCGCCGGCCGAATGCCCGAGCGTCGTGTTGACCTCGCGCAGCCCCTCCAGATAGAACACCGCCAGCGCGCCGGTCGCATCGCCGCGTTGCGCCTCCTGCAACGCCCGCACCAGACGACGGCGGTTTACCAAGCCGGTCAGGGCATCGTGCTCGGCCGCATGCTCTAGGCGCCGGCGCTGCGCCGTATCCTCCAGCGAGAAGCCGAGATCGAGCACCATCTCCTCCAGCAGCGCCCGCTCGGCCCGATCTTCAAGCGCCACACGGCCCGCGTACAACCACAGCACCGCCACGATGTCCGCCCCGCGCCGGATCGGCAGCGCGAGCTGCGCCGCCCCGCCCCTCCCGTGGTAACCGGCGCAATAGGTGCGCGCTGCGGCGCGTTGCGCGCGCCCTGTGATCACCGCCTTGCGCGCGAGCGCCCCGGCGGGGTCGGCGGCGGCCTCGGGCTCCACGGAGCCGGCCCGCGTCACCCAGCGGACCACCGGATCGTCCACTCCGCTCTCCACCCAGCCGATGTACGCCGCACACGCCCCGGCCCGCTCCACGAGCAATCGGCAGGTCGTCGCGAATAATTCCTCCGGCTGCGGGTGACGCACGATGAGCTGATTGGTGTCGCTGAGCGCCGCATACAAGTCGCGCACACGCCGCACACGCGCCTGCTCAGCCGCCACCGCCGCCGCCGCACGCGCCGTATGGCGCTCGAAGCCGCGCAACACGGCCTCGGCCGCGAGCGCGGCGGATACCAGGAACAGCGCCCCCGGCCAGACGATCCCCAACCACTGCGCGCGCACCGAGGCACCCGTGGCCCCCACCCCGAACGCCACCGCCATACCCGGCACCGCGCGCCAGGCCAGCACCCGCATCGCCGCGGGACTGTCGGCAGGCGTCGGTCCGCCCGCGGGCGGCCATACCCTCACCACCGCCCCCTGCGGGCCGCGCAGATAGAGCCGGTCCGTCGCGCGGACCGGAAACCGCGACCACAGCGGGGCGAACGCCGCCAGCGACTGCGCCCCGTAGAGCGTATCCCGCCCCGCCGCGCGCATCAGCCATAGACGACTCTTCGCCGCTCGGCGCGTACGCTCCAACGCCGCCGCACACGCGGATCCCACGGCGCAACGCGCCGCAAGCACCGCCCGCGGCGGCCGCGGCCCGAACACTCGGCGCCACCGTCCGTCCGCCCCGCGCACCGTCAGCGCCACCCACTCCGGATGCATCGCGCGAAACGCCGCCACCGCCACGGTACCGGCCCGGACCGCGGCGCCCGCCTGCGCGAGCCCGGGTCCCCACCGCTCCAGGGCCATCCCCGCACCACCCACGGTGAGATCCGCGAGGTGTCCGACATGCACGGCGCGCCCGCGCACGACATCGCGCCACGTATGCAGCCCGGAGTAGAGCGCAAACGCCGCCAGCAGCACATACACCAGCACGCGCGCCCCACGGCGCCCGCCCCCCGCGGGGGGCGGCTCGGACTCGCCGGCGCCCCTTTTGCTCACGCCCGCCCCGCCCCCTCCCCCAGACGGAACCGCCCGGTGTGTTCCGTCAACTGCTCCGAGAGCGCCTGCAGCCGCTCGCTCCAGGCACGCACCTCGCGCGCCGCCTCCTCACTGTCGCGCTCTCCCTCGGCAATCGCCACTACGTTCCGGTCAATCTCCACCGCCACCGCACTCTGCTCCTCCGCCGCACTGGCAATCTGCGCCGCCATATCCGAAACCGTCCCTACCGCACCGCTGATCTGCGCCAGCGCCTCGGCGCTCCGCTCCACCTGCCCCTCCCCGGTCCCCGCCGCCGCATTCGCACCTTGTATCACCGCCACCGCCTCTCCCGCTCCGCCCTGAATGCGTTCCACCACCTCCCGAATCCGCTCGGTCGACTGGCGCGTCTGTTTCGAGAGCGAACGCACCTCGTCGGCCACTACCGCAAACCCCCTCCCGTGCTCCCCCGCCCGCGCCGCCTCGATCGCCGCATTCAGCGCCAGCAGGTTGGTCTGGTCCGCCAACCCCGCAATGATCTCCAACACCCCACCGATCTCCCCCGCCCCCGCCTGCAGCCGACCCATGACCTCCCCGCCCACGCGCAGCTTCTCCACCAGCGCCCCAACCCCGCCCATCGCTTCGCTCGCCAGCAGCGCCCCCGATCCCGCCAACTCCTTGCCCTGACGCGCCGACTCCGCCACCGTCTGCGTGTTGCGCGCCACCTCCTGCACCGAAACCGCCATCTCGTTCATCGCCGTGGCTACCTGGTCGGTCTGCAGCCGCTGCCCCGAAATCGCCTCCAGCGCCCGTGCCGCCGTCTCTCCCAGTCGCCCCGCTCCCTCGCCCAGTTCCGTCGCACTCGCCGCCAACCCCCCGATCAGTGTCCCAAATCCGATCCGCAAGCTCTCGGCCGCCTGCGCCACCGCACCAAATTCATCCTCCCCGCTCACGCGCACCGCTTCACTGAAATCTCCACCCGCCAGCCGCTCCAGATCCTCCACCAACGCCTGCGCCGGCCCCACAATCCCCCGCCGTGAAAGCACGACAAACAACCCAAACGCCAGCACCACCGATCCCCCCATCAGGGCAAGCGCCATCTCCAAGTTCCCGCGGGCCTGCGCAACCGCCTGATCCATCCGCACGGCCAGTTCCTGCGCGTCAAGCCGGTGCACCGCACCCGCCCTTTCCAGCGCCGCTTCCCGGTGCATGGCGGCCCCGACCTGATGCAGGTCGGCGTCCACCCACCACAGACCGGTCAGCGCACTCGCCAACAGCAGGGCCGTGCCCCCGCCGGTAATGAATAGAAGCTTGCGAAACAGACTCTTGCGAAACCAACGCATCACGGATACCTCCCGGGCAGTGAACGATGCCGACAGCACGCGGCTGCCGCCTTATCGGCCGCACGGCCCGGATTCTTGATGCGATAGATCAATTCGAAACAACGGATCGGCCGCACATCCGCCCATCCGGAATCAGTCCGGATCCAATTACGATCCGATTACTGTGGGCCCGGAATCAAGGAAGCGAGACCGGCGTATCCGGCAGGTGGTTACGGCAACAGGCGGTGAATCACGCGCACCAGCCGGCGTGTACCGCGGCTGAAGAGCCGCTTGCCGAGCCCGGCGTTCACGGCGCGCCGATGCACCTGGGCCAGTGTCGGATAGGCATGAATGGTGGCGCTGATCGCGCTGAGCCGCACGCCGGCGGTCATCGCCAGCGCCAACTCGTGGAGGAGTTCACCGCCGCGGGGCCCGAGGACGGACGCCCCCAACAAGCGACCGCGGTGAGCGACGAGCTTCACAAAGCCGGCGCACTCGCGCTCGGTGATCGCACGATCGACGTCGCGGAACGGGAAGCGCAGCACGTCGGGGGTGATACCGCGTTCGCGCGCCTGCGCCTCGGTCATCCCGACGTGGGCCAGTTCGGGGTCGGTGAACGTAACCCGCGGTACGACGCGGTAGTCGACCCGCTTGGGAAAGCGGAACACCGCATTCGCGATCACGATGCCGGCCTGGTATTCGGCCATGTGAGTAAAGGCGTAGGGTCCGCACACATCGCCGCAGGCGTAGATGTGATGCTGCGAAGTGCGCAGGCGCCGGTCCACCTCGACACCCCGCGCGCCGTGACGAACCCCCGCCGCATCCAGACCGAGTCCGGCGACGTTCGGACTTCGGCCCACCGCCACCAGCAGCGCGTCCGCCTCGAGTGCGAGCCCGTCGGAACACTCGACGATCGTAGTCTCCCCCGATCGGCGCACGCGCCGCACCTCGGTCGAGACGCGCACCTCGACCCCTTCCGCGGCGAGCCGGGCCAACAGGGCATCGGTGATCTCCGGATCCTCGTGGGGCAACGGACGGGGCAGGCGCTCGACCACCACGACGCGACTGCCCAGGCGCGCGAACGCCTGGCCCAACTCCAGACCGATGGGGCCGGCGCCGAGCACGACGAGTCGACGCGGGAGCGTGCGCAGCGAGAACACGTCGAGGTTCGTAAGAAAGCCGGCCTCGCGCAACCCCTCGATGGGCGGCACGAACGGACCCGATCCCGTGGCGAGAACGAAGCGCCGCGCGCGAATCCTCCGATCACCGACGCGCACCTCGCGGGGCGACAGGAACTCGGCGGGCTCACCCAGCAGTACCTCGCAACCGTAGCCGCGGAAGCGCTCCGGGTCGTCGTGGTGCTGGATCTCCTCGATCACGGCGCGCACGTGCGCACTGACCCGCGCCATGTCCACCTGCGGCGCGACCGCGGGCAGGCCGAAGTCGGCGGCGCGACGCATGAGCGATGCGACCTCGGCGGTGCGGATCAACGCCTTGCTGGGCACGCAGCCGTGGTGCAGGCAGTCGCCCCCGAGGTGTTGCGAGCGCTCGACCAACGTTACCGCGAGACCGAGCTGCGCGGCGACGCTCGCGACCACCAGCCCACCCGCCCCGCCGCCGATGATGACGAGATCGCGCGTGCTCATCGCCCGTCGGTCCCCGTCTGCGGCGCGAACCGGATCACGCGGCGGTACACGGTGTAGGCGAGCGGCGTCTTCGGCCGGTAGCCGTCGCGCCTCGCGTAGGCGGCGGGCGCGAGGTGATAGCGCACCCGGACCTCCAGTTCCGCCGGGCGCGGGGTGCCGTGCATGGAGAAACCAAAACGGTAGGTGCGCGGCTTCCGATACGCCAGGCGCGTATCCCACAAATCGATGATGAACGGGCGCCACAGCACGGTACGCTCGAGGGTCTCGCTCCGGGTGCGCAACACCGCGCCGGACGCGTCCAGGAGCCGCCACTCGACGCTCAGGTAACGGTTCGGGACGCCGGTCGGCACGTAGTGCAGTGCGCCCACGTTCGTGAGGGTGATCGCGTACTCGCGACGCCCGGTGCGGGCCGCGAGCGACCGCACGCGGATCGCCAACGCCTTGCGCACCGCCTCCGGGTCGTGGCCGCCGCGCCAGAGGTGACGGCGCGAGGCGCGAGGCGGCCCCCACGGCACGAGGGGGCGGGTCACCGCCGGCATGTGGCACTGAACACAACCCAGTTCCGACACACGGCGCACGACGTACTCGCCGCTGCGCCCGTGCCAGCGGCCTTTGGCGGAGGCGATCTCGGCGGCGGTACCGCACGGCGGGAGGCGGTAGAAGGTGTCCCAGCGATTACCCGGGACCACGTGACAACGCACGCACAGCTCGTTGGGGTCGGAGAACTTCGCCACCGGGTGCGGCGCCTGGATCTGTGTCGGTCCGTACGGACCGAGGATCTTCCCGTTGCGCAGGTGGCAGGCCGCGCACGTGACGCCCTGATGCTGCAGCGTCGGGTCGAATTGCGGATTCGGTTTGAGAATCGGATCCCACTTGTCGCCGCCGTGGAAACCCAGTACGAGTCGGGGCTGCTGTCGGTCGAGGGGCGTGTGGCAGTTGCGACAGATCTGCTCGCGGCCTTCGTGGCGCCAGTCGGCCCGGAAATAGGGGTCGGTCCAGGCGTGGGCGTGCATCGTGGTCTTCCACTCCCGGTAGTCGGCCTGATGGCAGGCGCCGCACTGGCGGGCGCTGAGGGTCCCGAGCACCGCCGGGGCCGCGGCGGTCGGGATCGGGCGCTCGAAGCGCTTTCCGATGACGAAGATCTGCAGCGGTCGGAGCATGCGCCAAGCGAAAAACGCGACCGGCACCGCGAGCACGACGCCGATCACCAGCGTACGGGGGCGGATACGCATCATCGCCGGTCTACCCCGCCATCGCCGCCTGCGGCCCGGTCAGGAACCGCGCGAGCCGCTGCGCCGCGCGCCACAGCCAAGCCGGCACGGGCCCAGGCCGTCATCCCGCCCTCGACCACGTGCACGTCCGCGAAACCCTGCCCGGTAAGCAGCCGCTCGGCCCGGGCCGAGCGCTTGTCGGTGCGGCAGACCACGGCGATCGGCGTTTCCAGGAACTCGCCCAACTCCGTAACACGTTGCGGCAGCTCTTCGAGCGGGAGATTGCGCGCACCCGGGATGTGGCCCGAATCGCCAACGTAGTCCGCCTCCGTGCGCACGTCCAGCACCAGCACCTTGTCATCGGCGGCCAGTCGGGCCTTGAGCGCCGATACGGAGAGCATCGGGCGTTTACGCAAGCGCCCGATCAGGCGGGGGAGGAAGGCGACGAGCGCCAGCAGGGCGAGCGCCAGTAGGGCCTTGCGGACCAAGCCCGCCCCTCCGGTGAGCGCCTCGCGCCCCGCGTAGCCGAGGTATGTATACGCCACGGCCCCCGGGAGCATGAACAGATAGGACGCCAACACATAGGTGCCGAGCCGGATGCGGGTGAGACCGAGTGCGTAGTTCAGCAGATTGAACGGGAACAGCGGCACCAGTCGGACGAACGCCACGAAGCGCCAGCCCTCGGCCTCCACACCACGATTGAGCCGCTGCAGGCGGGCGCCGGCCTTGCGCTCGACCCACGCGGCACCCAGATAGCGTGCCGCCAGGAACGCCAGGGTTGCGCCGAGCGTGGCACCGATGAGGTTGTAGAAGGTGCCCAGGACCGGACCGAACAGCGCCCCACCGGCCAAGGTCAGTGCCGAACCGGGCAGGAACAGCACCGTGCCCAGGGCGTAGACGGCCATGAACAACAGCGGCGCGCCGGCCCCGGCGCCACGGATCCAGCCCTCCAGCGCCGCGACGTCGAACCGACCGCGGTAGGCGATGGCCAGGGCGATGCCCGTGGCCAGGACGATCCACAACAATGCGCGCAGGATCCGGCCCGCCTTCACTTCGCGTCCCCCCACGCGCGGTCGATGATGAAGCCGTCCATACAGGCACCTCCGGGACTTCTGATGGTGATGGTGAGGGATACGTGCGCGGGCATTGACCCGCCGCCCTGATCATTTTAATATTCAAGCGTTCAATTGAAACTAATATTCCAGGAAACTCCAGCCATGTCAACCATCGGCCTCAAACACCGTCTATTCTCGGAACTGGCCCGCGTCGCCAAGGCCCTGTCCAACGGCAATCGACTGGAATTGCTGGAATTTCTGGCCCAGAGCCCCCGCAGCGTGGAGGCCCTCGCCACGCTCACGGGGCTGTCCATGGCCAATACCTCCCAGCATCTGCAGCAGCTGCGCCAGGCCGGACTGGTCCAAGCCCGGCGGGACGGCCAGCACGTCTACTACCGGCTCGCCGGCGACGACGTGGTCGGGCTGCTCACCGCCCTGCGCGCCGTTGCCGGACGGCATGTGGCGGAGGTGGATCGGCTGGTGGAGACCTATCTGAGCGTGCGCGACCGCCTGGAACCGGTACCCCGCGAGGAACTGCTGGAGCGGGCGCGCCAGGGGCTCGTCACCGTGCTCGACGTGCGCCCGCCCGAGGAGTACGCCGCCGGGCACCTTCCGGGTGCGCGCAACGTCCCGCTCGACGCGCTGGAGGCCCATCTCGCGCGCCTCGATCCGGGCCAGGAGGTCGTCGCCTATTGCCGCGGGCCGCATTGCGTACTGGCCTACGAGGCGGTCGCCCGGCTGCGGGGACGGGGCTTTCGCGCCCGCCGCCTGCAGGATGGGTTCCCCGAGTGGCGCGCCGCGGGCCTGCCCGTGGAGTGACCGCGGACCGGTCAGCGCGTGCCCGGATCGAGGGCGTGCCCCGCGGCGTCGAACCAGTGCAATCGCGCCGGATCGACCGCGAGCGTGACGCGCTCGCCCGGCGCGACCGGACGATCGGCCGGCAGGCGCACCGCCATGCGCCGCACGCCCGGTCTCGCGGCTTCGGGATATTCCGGATCGAGGAGCGGCACCGGCGCATCGAACAACACCACCTGTTCCGGGCCCAGACGCTCGACCGCCGCCGCGCGCATCTCGATCCGCGGCAGTTCCGGTCGCTGTCCGGTGAGGTGAAACGCCTCCGGGCGTAGGCCGGCGAAGGCGGGAAACACCAAGGTCGGCGGCGGGGCAAGGCGCACGGTCCCGAGGCGCAACATCGGCCCCGCCCCTTCCTCCGCCCACTCGGCGCGGAACAGGTTCATGGGCGGCGCGCCCAGGAACCCGGCGACGAACAGGTTGACGGGGCGTTCATAGAGGAGCACCGGCGGGCCCACCTGCGGGATCCCGACCGGGCGGTGGATTCATCCCCCATCATGCACCCCCGCTTCCTTCGCTACGCCGTATAGCCTCTTCCAATGACACATGAGCCTGAACGGGGGGTGTGATTCCAACGTGAGATGAGCCTCAAGGCGGTCCGGGAACGGGCATCATCGAAGGATGATGATCGTGACCCTCAAAACCCAAGGACTCCAGAGCCTGGAGCAAGTCCGTGCCTTCCTCGAAGGTACCCAACCCCTCGGTTTCACCGCCCCGAGCCGGGAGGCCGCCTACGAGTGGATCGCCGCCGAGCTGCGCCGCTTCGCCTACCTTCGCCTGGGCCGGTCCGGGAAGGGGGGCCTGCGGCACTACCTGCGCAAGGTCACCGGCCTCTCACGCGCCCAGATGACCCGTCTCATCGCCCAGTTCCGCGAGCAGGGCCGCATCGCCGACCGCCGCGGCCCCCCGGCCAAGCCCTTTGCCCGGCGTTATCTCCCAGCCGATATCCGCCTGCTGGCCGAGATCGATACCCTGCACGCCACCCTCTCGGGTCCGGCCACCCGCAAGCTCTGTGAGCGCGCCTACCGGGTGTTCGGCGATCCCCGCGGCGGGTGCTTGGCAACCCTCTCCAACAGCCACTTTTGGCCAGACGTTTTTCAGCCATGGGGATTCGAGTATCGGCGAAAAAGGTCACACCTTAGGCCCTTTTTGGTGTTCTTTTGAATCAATGAGTTGGGCTGATTTATAGGCCGAAATTGCGGGATCGAGACGGGCTGGGATGCCCCCTGGCCGGACGCCCGCCGATCAGCGGCTCCAAGCATTTGGGAGTCGTGCGGAAATTTGCTCTACTGTCTTCAGTCCCATTAACGGTACGGGCTGTTGAACCCGGGAGTGGCACATTGCTCGCGCTGCTGGTCGTGCGTCTCATGTCTTCCATGGCATAGCGGCGCATTCGGTTGCTGATGGCTCCCTATTGACAAGAGACCCCCGCGCTGCGACGCTGCGCGTATAATGCGGGGAACCATGAAAATTCTTGGGATTGACCTGTTTTCAGGTGCTGGCGGAATGGCTGTGGGCGCGATCCAGGCGGGCATCGAAATTCAAATGGCTATAGAAGCAGACCCACATGCTGCGGCCACGTATTCGCACAACCATTCTAATATCAAATTGATTAATGGCGACATACGGCGGGTCAAGTCATTTAAAATCTGGCGGAAGCGGGCGCGAGTAATTCTGTTCGGTGGACCACCCTGTCAAGGGTTCTCGACCTCTAATCAACGTACAAGAACTACGCGCAACCCGGATAATTGGCTGTTTCGTGAATTCCTGCGCGCCATAAAGATCGCCTCGCCTGACTGGATTGTTTTCGAAAATGTCAAGGGTATCCTCGAGACTGAAAGCGGTGTGTTTTTAGAGTCCATATTGAATGGCTTCACTAAGCTGGGTTATACAACCACCTACCGGGTGCTAAATGCTGCGGACTATGGGGTCCCTCAGAATCGATCTCGGTTGTTTATTGTCGGATCACTGCATGGAGTTAGGTTTCAATTCCCATTACCAAAGGCCAAGCGGCGCGTTACGGTAAGTGAGGCTATCGTCGATCTCCCCCACCTGGAAAATGGAGCTGCTTACGATTGGCTTAAATACAGTGGCCCTGCTACGTCACGCTATGCATCGGCAATGCGGCGCGGAATGAGGCACAGCCCCAACCATTTTGTGACAAACAATGCATCGCATATTCTGGCGAGATATAGTCACATTCCGCAGGGAGGCAATTGGGAAGATATTCCCCCTAGATTGATGAGAAATTACAAGGATCGTACCCACTGCCATACAGGGATTTACCATCGGCTCCATGCGGATAGACCATCGATTGTAATCGGAAACTTTCGCAAAAACATGCTAATCCACCCCTATCAAGATCGTGGCCTGTCAGTCAGAGAGGCCGCGCGGCTCCAATCGTTTCCGGATTGGTTTGAGTTCAAAGGGTCGATTGGGTTCCAGCAACAGCAAGTAGGGAATGCTGTGCCACCGCTTCTTGCGAAGGCAGTATTTCGTGCGATCTTAAGACAAAACTAAAGGATGATATCGAAGGAGTTTGCTGAGTGTGGAATACCAGACATTTTGAGAAACACATTGGAAATCGGCTGAAAGTTGAGTTGGCTAGTGATGCAGCGGCTCAAATGTTCTCAACTTATGAAGTAACCCGCGGAAAGCTAGTCGACAACATTTTCCGTGTGATTTCGGCAATCGAGCCGGATCTGTCAGATCATGGCCCATGTTGGTAAAGTTCTCGACAATGCACGCTATCGACTTGTCGGACAATCGCGAAAAGTATGGTTTTCCCAATACGAAATGGAAATTCGGGATGCACGGGACAAGCAACGCCTAAAATATCCATAGAACGGTACGAGCATATACCTCAGGGGGGCTGAGCAGATATACCCGAGATATTTATGGCCAGTTATACTGATTGCACACGCTATCATACGGGAATTTACCATCGCTTATATGAGAAGCGCCTTTCCGTCGTGTTGGGCAACTATCGCAAGAACATGCTGATTCATCCATGGGAAGATCGTGGGCTGTCCATCCGGGAAGCCGCCCGCTTACAATCTTTTCCTGATTGGTATGCTTTCCAAGGCTCGATTGGCTTCCAACAGCAACAAGTGGGGAACGCCGTTCCTCCAATGTTGGCCAAGGCGGTGTTTGATGCATTGACAAGTGAAGATGAGAAGTGCAATGTTCGAGGAACACCATGACCTACATATGGGAAACACTTGAATTCGAGGAAATAATCAAAGCGGCTTTGATTCGTGATCTTCTGCAGACACACGGCGATACGCGGTTTGGTTTCTATACAACCGCCCGAAAGCACTTGCTGGAAGATATTCTCGATGAAATCAAGAGAATTCAGCCAAACATAACAGATCATGGTCCAAAACATATTCGCAATGTTCTTGAGAACATCAAAGACCTTCTTGGTTCGAGTATCGGTGAATGGAATAATGAATCGAGGAAACTCTCCAATGGCGATTTAAACGGCATGGAACTGTATGTTTTGGGGCTTTCTGCATTATTCCATGATGTGGGAAATGTCTTTAGCAGAACAGAACATCAGAAACAGATTGGTCCCATATACGATTGCGCGATGGGTGGCAATGGCGGTAATCGGGGTAATCAGGGTGATGAGCAAAAGAAGCTGATTCTGGATATATGCAAGGCCCACTGCGGAGAAGGGATAGACGGCAGTAGAGATACTCTTCGTTTTGCTGGAGATAGTACCAAACTTGAGAATAAAGAAATCAGGCCGCGCTTGCTTGCTCCTCTACTCCGTTTCGCCGATGAACTCGCAGAAGGTGAACAACGCACCTCACACTTCATGATTTCAGAGCACAACTATGACCGGGAGAGCATGCTCTACCATCAATATGCCGATTGCAGTTCTGTCAATATTGACCGCAAGAACGGAAGAATATGCTTAACATACCACATTCATATTGGTGACGACGCAACCAATGGGGCAATGTCACTGAAGAGTTTGGAGACGTTCTTGTTTTTCATCTATAAGCGCATTGAAAAGCTGAACCAAGAACGGCAATATGCGAAACACTATTGCAGCCTACTCGACCCATTCAAGGAAGTATCGGTAGCATTCAACTTCTGGCACGGCGGACAACAAATCATGTGTGATTTGGATCCGATTGCTCTCACAGATCTAGTCATTCCGGGTGATCCACAAAAAGGCGTTGTGGATAGGAACAGCAAGTATAGAGAAACCGACCTTATCGGAAGGCTCTCGGATGCGATTGATAAGATGAGCGGTCGGAATAGCGAGGATCAATCATGACTACAAGAAAGAACCCTTTTGAATACGAGCAGGCTACCAAACTCTCGCCAGAGGAAGTGCGCCGCTACTACATAGAAGGCTTAAACTATTCTCGTTTTGTGTCCTCTCGCAGAAACGTGCTTTTGGTCGGGGAGCGCGGAACGGGAAAGACAATGACCTTTCTTTACTATGCATTGCCGACACAAGTAGCCAAGGCCCAAGCGGATGGCGCAGCCACCAATCTGAGCATAGTGTCTGTCTATGTTCCCTGCAATAATCCGCTTACGCACCGGAGGGAATATGAACTTCTGGATCAACTGAATGCCTCCTTGGTAAGCGAGCACTTCATGGTGGTTTCCATCATGCGGGCTGTGCTTGATGCTGTCTTTTCCGTTCCAAATGTTATCCAGGGCGACGAGGAGTCTGTTTTGCGGGCGGAAATTGAGTATGCTCTCAGCATCAAGTTGCCTGAAGGAACAACTTTCAAACGCGCTCTTGAGTTGGCGTTGGACAAGTCAAGTACCGACGTACAGAAATCTTTGAACGCGGGAGAGGAAGATATCAGGAAGTCCTTCTTGTCCTTCAACAGTGGGATAAGAGCTTTTCTTGCTTGTCTCAAACAGGTGTCGAAATTGCGAGATAGTCATTTCTCGTTCATGATCGATGATGTACAGCTTTACAATCCGTATCAAGTTCGTGCCCTAAACTCCTGGATCGCATATCGCGACAATGCCCTATTCAGCTTCAAGGTTGCGACAACAAGGATCGACGCTCCTCCACTTGAGACCTCATCGGGCGGCAGTATTTTGGAAGGCCACGATTTCACACGACTTGAAATGGAGGAGCCCTATCAGAAAGGAGCTTCTCCTTTTGCGCAGTTTGCCACGAAAATTGTTCGGATGCGATTAGATGAGATAGGTGTCAACAGGACTCCTGATGAATTCTTCCCTGAGAATAGCGCCTTTACAAAGGACATAGAAAAAGCGACCAAAGAGGCGAAAAATGCGGCAAGGAAGAAGTATCCAAATGGAACTTCAAAACAGATATCGGATTATGTGTACAAGCACAAGAGAGCCATTTATTTTAAAGATCGATCCGCGCGCGCTAACAGGCCACCATATTCTGGCTTCGCTCTCCTGACTCAACTATCGACGGGTGTCATAAGAAATTTATTGATTCCATGCAGCAAGATGTATGATCGGCAAGTATCGGAAACGAAAGATATATCGGACGATACCATCTCAATAATCCCGCCAAATATCCAGAGGGACGTTATTCTGGAACTGAGTAAGGAGAAGTGGGAATGGATGCAAAACGAATTAGATAACACTATAGATGGATGTTGTAGAGAATTAGCTAAAGGGGTTTATCAGTTGTTGGATAATTTGGCTATCTTGTTCAAGAAGCGACTCAAGTCGGATATCTCGGAGCCTCGCGCTGTCGAGTTCACGATTTCCGGATTGGACGAAAAAAGGCATACAAATCTTCTTGAAGTGTTGAAGATTGCGCAAAAGGCCCAGCTCATATATACCTATAGTAGTTCCGCGAAAGATCGCGGAAAACGTGAGAAATATTATATGCCGAATAAGATGTTGTGGCCGGATCGCGGCTTGGATCCTGAGGGCCAGCACGCCCGTGTTTCAATAACAGCCGACAATCTCCAGAACGCAGCATCGGAAAACACTGAAATTCCATTCGCGAGAGATGAGACAGATGAACCCGACTTCTTCACCTCAACACTCTGATATCGTCATCACTGTAGCCAGCTGGGAAGAACGGTTCCTGAAAGGCATGGAGCGGTTGATTGAAGCCATTAAACCATCCAAGGTTCTGATGTTTCATTTCAAAGAGTATGCTGAATGGTCGAAAGACAATAGAAAGGACATCTCTCATTTTTGCAAGGAGGAGAGTATTGAGATTGAAGGCGATATACAACTCTCATTTAATTCTCCGTTGGACTCATGGAAAGAACTGACGAGGCAGATTACGAGGGTCGTCGTCTCTGATGCTCTGATAACTCTTGATATCTCGACTATGCCAAGAGAAGCAATCTGGAGTATCTGTCATGTGCTGAGCCAGAAACAGGCATCTATTCAGTACGTATACAACAAGCCCGGTGATTATGCCGATTGGCTTAGCCGCGATCCGGGACGTCCAAGGCTCCTCTATAGACTCGCTGGAGTTCAGAACCTTGGGCAACCAACGGCGCTTGTTGTTCAAACAGGCTACGATGTCGAACGAGTTAAGCAATTGGTTAGATTTTATGAACCGAACAAATTGCTACTTGGGCTTCAAACTGGAGGGCAGTTCGACAATGCTAGGAAGAACAGAGCGAAACACGAGAGTGCATTCGAGAAACATCGAGATGTTGAGATGTTTGATGTGGACGGTTACTCGTTGGAGCGCAGCCATGACAAATTCATGGAAGTTACTGAGCCCCTTCTGAAGGACCACAACGTCATTCTTTCCAGTCTTGGGCCAAAAGTCGGGGCTCTTTCATTGTTTACCGTCAAGCGGATGTTGCCAGATATAGCAATGTCTTACGCCCCTTCAAATGAATTTAATCGAGAATATTCCAGTGGAATAGGGGAGTGCATACACGGCATTCTGAATAACGGATCACGAACTTGAAATGAGGCGAATTCCGTGAATAGCCCTAGCAATATAGATAACCAAGACCATGATGCAGCGTTTGGTGCAATTCGAGGTCGGAAACTACCCGTCTTGGATGATGGTTTCATTCGCCTTGTCGATTGGATGGGTGACGATTCTTCCATCGTTCAGGCCGCGCGGGTGTCATATGGCGAGGGGACGAAGAAGGTTAGTGAGGATCGTGGGCTTATCCGGTATCTAATGCGACATTGGCATACGACGCCGTTTGAGATGTGCGAGATTAAATTGCATGTGCGGGTTCCGATGGATTGCTGGCGTCAATGGATTCGCCACCGAACGGCGAATGTGAATGAGTATTCTACTCGCTATTCGATTGCAATTGATGCTGCAAAGACAACGAAGCCGGATGAATGGCGCATTCAAGCATCAGGAAATCGCCAAGGAAGCGAAGGTAAGATTGGAGATAAACTCGGTTCTCGATTGAGTGAGCGAGAATCGGAGATTCATTCTGTCTGCCGCGAAGTGTATGAAGAGCGGATAGAATCTGGTGTTGCCCGTGAGCAAGCACGAAAGGACCTACCGCTCTCTACTTATACTGAAGCCTATTGGAAAATTGATCTTCATAACCTGTTGCATTTTCTTGCATTGCGTATGGATTCACATGCACAGCACGAAATCCGGCAATACGCTAACATCATTGGCCATCAAATTGTCAGCAAATGGGTTCCGTTGACTTGGGAATCATTTATTGACTATCGATTGCGTTCTATCACATTTTCCAAGACGGAGACTCGACTGCTTGGTCTCATTTACTCGGGAAATAACCAAGAGGTTGTCGATATTCTTCAGCAGATTGGTTGGCTGAACCACAAAGGATCTATTTGGAAGTTGAATCGTGAAGCAGATGAGTTTGTTTCTAAGTTGGAGAAATTGGAGATAGCGATTCCTTGGGGAAAAACAAGCGCATTATAGCAAGGTTATCAAATAGCGCGTAAACCCGAATGGCACTAAGTTAAGCCCCAGCGGTACGAGTGTGATGCACTAAGTTCA
>CAZAQG010000020.1:0-32322 GCA_964487445.1 uncultured Chromatiales bacterium | reverse complement strand
CCGGCCGTCGGCACCATCTTGTGAAATCCGCGAGGCGGCGCGATCCTTGGGGTCAGCGCGCTTCCATCGTCGGTCTGTTCGATTAACTTAACTGTTTGATCGGAAATAAGATCTTTTGGATTGTTACTTGACACCTCTTCCGTGTCTGGCCTAGACTGCCCGCGCTACGTTGTATGGCGTACGCGGGACCACAGGTTTTCTCAAGGGCGGGAGCATGTTGGGAAACTACTTGCCGATACTGATCTTCATCGGGGTCGGCCTGTTCGTCGGCACGGTTGCGATCACGGCCGGATTCTTTCTCGGCCCCCGCCGGCCGAGTTCCGCGAAGCGCTCCCCCTACGAATGCGGCTTCGAGGCCTTCGAAGACTCGCGCATGAAGTTCGACGTCCGCTACTATCTGGTCGCGATCCTGTTCATCATTTTCGACCTGGAGATCGCGTTCCTGTTTCCCTGGGCCGTATCGTTGCACCATATCGGGGTGCCCGGCTTGGCGGCGATGGCCCTGTTCCTGGGGATTCTGGTGGTCGGATTCCTCTACGAATGGAAGAAAGGGGCGCTGGAATGGGAGTAGCGGAGTCGCCGTTGCCGCTCCTGCAGGAGCGCGGCTGGGTGACCACCTCGGTCGACCGGCTGGTCAACTGGGCGCGGACCGGCTCGATGTGGCCCGTGACCTTCGGGCTCGCTTGCTGTGCGATAGAGATGATGCACGCCGCGGCGGCGCGCTACGATATGGACCGCTTCGGGATGATCTTCCGCCCCAGTCCCCGCCAGTCGGACGTGATGATCGTCGCCGGGACACTCGTGAACAAGATGGCGCCTGCGTTGCGCAAGGTCTACGACCAGATGGCGGAGCCCAAGTGGGTCATCTCCATGGGTTCGTGTGCCAACGGCGGCGGTTATTACTACTATTCCTACTCGGTGGTGCGCGGCTGCGATCGGGTCGTGCCGGTGGATATCTATGTTCCCGGGTGTCCTCCCACCGCGGAGGCTCTGATCTACGGCGTCTTGCAGTTGCACAACAAGATCCGCCGCTGCAACACGATCGCCCGCTGACGATCACGCCATGGCAGAGACGATCGAGACATTCGCGCAACGCCTTCAGGAACGGCTTGGAGGTTTACTGGAGACCTGTACGGTCGCCCACGGCGAATGCACGATCGAGGTTCCCCCCGCGCGTCTGTTGGAGGTCTGCACCGCCCTGCATGGGGAAGCCGAATTGGGCTTCGACGAGCTGATCGACCTGTGCGGCGTCGACTATGCGAAGTACGGCGAGGCGGAATGGGTCGCCGGAGAGGCCACCGACCGGGGGTTCAGCCGCGGCGTCCGTGGTCCGGGTGAACAGTTGCACGAGACGCCGCGCCCTGAGACGCCGCGTTTCGCCGCGGTCTACCATCTGTTGTCGTTGCCGCACAATCGGCGTTTGCGCGTGCGCGCCTACGCTGCGGACGAGGACTTCCCGGTGCTGCCCTCGGTGACGGGTGTGTGGAACAGCGCCAACTGGTTCGAGCGCGAGGCCTTCGATCTGTTCGGCATCATCTTCGAGGGGCATCCGGACCTGCGTCGTATCCTCACCGACTACGGGTTCGTCGGACACCCGTTCCGCAAGGATTTCCCGTTGGGCGGGACGGTGGAGGTGCGCTACGATCCCGAGCGCGGTCGCGTGGTCTACGAGCCGGTGAGTCTCCGGCCCCGGGTCCTCGTGCCGCGGGTGATTCGTCACGACCACCGCTACGAGGTGGACCGGGTCGACGAGCGGAAAGAGGACCGGGAGTCGGCGGCGACCCCGCGGTAGCGTTCCGGATCGTGCCCCCCATCGACCGGGCGGGCTTCGAGTAAATGGGTTCGAGGCGGAATCGGTATGCCTGAAATTCGCAACTTCACGATGAACTTCGGCCCCCAGCATCCGGCCGCCCACGGCGTGCTGCGTCTGGTGCTGGAGATGGACGGCGAGGTGATCGTGCGAGCGGACCCTCACATCGGCCTGTTGCACCGCGCGACCGAGAAGCTGGCCGAGAGCAAGCCGTACAACCAGAGCATCGGCTACATGGACCGGCTCGACTACATGTCCATGATGTGCAACGAGCACGCCTACGTGCTCGCCATGGAGCGCCTGCTGGAGGTCGAGCCGCCGCTGCGGGCGCAGTACATCCGCGTGATGTTCGACGAGATCACGCGCCTCCTCAACCACCTCATGTGGCTGGCTACCCACGCCCTCGACGTGGGCGCCATGACCGTCTTCCTGTATTGCTTCCGCGAGCGCGAAGATCTCTTCGATTGCTACGAAGCGGTCTCGGGGGCGCGCATGCACACGTCCTACTATCGGCCGGGCGGGGTATATCGGGATCTCCCCGATCGGATGCCGCAGCACCATCCCTCGCAGTGGCGCAGCGCCCGGGATCTGAAGCGTATGAATCGGGCCCGGCAGGGATCCCTGCTGGACTTCATCGAGGATTTCACCGAGCGTTTCCCCGGGTACATCGACGAATACGAGACACTGCTCACCGACAACCGGATCTGGAAGCAGCGCACGGTCGGTATCGGTGTGGTTTCGCCGGAACGGGCCCGGCAGCTTGGATTCAGCGGTCCGATGCTGCGCGGCTCCGGGATCGAGTGGGACCTGCGCAAGAAGCAGCCTTACGAAGTCTACGACAGGGTGGATTTCGACATCCCGGTGGGGGTGAACGGCGACTGCTACGACCGTTACCTCGTCCGCGTCGAGGAGATGCGCCAGTCCAACCGCATCGTGCGCCAGTGTGTCGACTGGCTGCGCCGCAACCCGGGGCCGGTGGTGCTTCAGGACCACAAGGTCACACCGCCTCGGCGCGAAGAAATGAAGGCGGACATGGAAGCGCTGATCCACCATTTCAAATTGTTTACCGAAGGGTTCTGCATTCCCGAGGGCGAGGCCTACGCGGCGATCGAGCACCCGAAGGGCGAGTTCGGTATCTACTTGGTGTCGGACGGGGCCAACAAGCCTTACCGGCTCAAGATCCGCCCCCCCGCGTTCGTACACCTGGCGGCGCTCGACGAGATGGGACGCGGGCACATGCTGGCGGACTGCGTGGCGCTGATCGGCACGTTGGACGTCGTCTTCGGAGACGTCGACCGCTGATCGCGGGCGGCGACTGGGAACCTATCGGAAATGGCGCAGTTCGAGAATCAGGACGGGCGGGACGGGGCGGGGCTGCTGAGCCCGGAATCGCGCAAGGCGATCGACCTTTGGGTGGCCAAGTACCCCGAGGATCGCCGACAGTCGGCAGTGATCTCGGCACTGACGCTCGCCCAGGAGCAGAACGGCGGCTGGCTGACGACCGAGTTGATGGACGCGGTCGCGGACTACCTGGACATGGCGCGTGTGTCGGTCTACGAGGTGGCGAGTTTCTATTCCATGCTGGACGTCCGTCCGGTGGGGCGGCACAAAATATCGATCTGCAACAACATCTCATGCATGCTTTGCGGAGGTGAGGAGATCGTCCGGTACGTGGAGGGCAAGCTCGGTATCCGGCTCGGGGAGACGACGCCGGACGGGCGCATCACTCTCAAGGTGGAGGAGGAGTGTCTTGCGGCCTGTGTCGGTGCACCCATGATGACGGTGGACGGCCGTTACTACGAGCATCTGACGCCCGAGAAGGTCGATGCCATCCTCGACGGGTTGGAGTGAGGCGATGGCGGACGAGATCTGTTTTGCGACCCGGAAATTCGACGAGCCATGGACTCTGGAGAATTATCGCAAGGTCGGGGGCTATGAGGCGTGGGAGAAGATCCTGCGCGAGGAGATTCCGCCGGAGCGGATCATCGAAATGGTCAAGAAGTCGGCCCTGCGAGGGCGCGGCGGGGCCGGATTTCCGACCGGACTGAAGTGGAGTTTCATGCCGCGCAATGCGCCCGTCCAGAAGTACATCGTGTGCAACTCCGATGAAAGCGAGCCCGGCTCTTGCAAGGATCGCGACATCCTGCGATTCAATCCGCACTCGGTGGTCGAGGGTATGGCCATCGCCGGATACGCGATGGGCGCGAGCGTCGGCTACAACTATCTGCGCGGGGAATTCCATCACGAACCCTACGAGCGCTTCGAGGGGGCGTTGCGCGAGGCGCGCGCCGCCGGTCTCCTCGGCCGGGATATCCTGGGCTCCGGGGTCGAGTTCGATGCGCACGCCCATCTCGGTGCCGGTGCCTACATCTGCGGCGAGGAGACCGCCCTGCTCGAGTCGCTGGAGGGCAAGAAGGGCCAGCCGCGATTCAAGCCCCCGTTCCCGGCCAATTTCGGTCTGTACGGGTGCCCGACGACCGTCAACAATACCGAGACTCTGGCCTCGGTTTCGTCCATCATCCGCAACGGGCCGGAGTGGTTCCTGAACCTGGGGCGGCCGAACAACGGCGGCGTAAAGGTGTTCTCGGTCTCCGGTCATGTCAACCGGCCCGGGAACTACGAGATCCCGCTCGGCACGTCGTTCAGGGAACTCCTGGCACTCGCCGGCGGGGTGCGCCACGCCCATGTGCTGAAGGCCGTGATCCCGGGCGGATCGTCCATGAAGGTGCTGCCCGCGCACGTCGTCATGGAAACGGACATGGACTATGACTCGCTGCAGAAGGCGGGGTCCGGGCTCGGCTCCGGGGGCGTCATCGTGATGGACGACAGCACGTGTATGGTCCGCGCCCTGATGCGCATCTCGCGCTTCTACTACGCCGAGTCGTGCGGCCAGTGCGTGCCGTGCCGCGAGGGCTGCGGTTGGCTCTACCGGATGCTCTCGCGCATCGAGAACGGCCAAGGGCGCCCGGAGGACCTGGACCTGCTGGTGAGCGCGGCGGATCAGATCGAGGGTCATACGATCTGCGCGTTCGGCGACGCGGCGGCTTGGCCGGTACAGAGTTTCGTACAGCATTTTCGTGAAGAGTTCGAGTACCACATCGAGCACAAGCGTTGCCTCGTCGATGCGGGCGGCGCCGCGGACAGGGGGGCTGCGGCGTGAGCGCGAAGCCCGACGTGCCGGAGGATCTGATCACCGTCGAGATCGACGGCACCGCCTACCGCGCCCGCAAGGGCGAGATGATCATCCAGGTCGCGGACGCCGCCGGCGTGACCATCCCGCGGTTCTGTTACCACACGAAGCTGCCGATCGCCGCCAGTTGCCGCATGTGCCTGGTGGAGGTGGAGCGGGCACCCAAGCCGTTGCCGGCCTGCGCCACGCCGGTCACGGACGGCATGAAGGTCTTTACCCGCTCGGTGCGAGCCATCGCGGCGCAGAAGGCGGTGATGGAGTTCCTGCTGATCAACCATCCCCTGGATTGCCCGATTTGCGACCAAGGGGGGGAGTGCGAGCTGCAGGACTTGTCGCTCGGTTTCGGTTCGAGCGTATCGCGGTTCGCGGAGAAGAAGCGCGTGGTGGCCGATCGCAACCTCGGGCCGCTCATCGCCACGGATATGACGCGCTGCATCCATTGCACCCGGTGCATCCGCTTCCTCGAGGTGATCGCCGGGCAGAAAGAGCTCGGTGGGATCGGGCGCGGCGAGCATATGCGGATCGACACCTATGTGGAGCGCAGCCTGCACTCGGAGATGTCCGGCAACGTGATCGACGTCTGCCCGGTCGGAGCCCTGACCTCCAAGCCGTTCCGATTCACCGCGCGCGCCTGGGAACTGCGGGAGTTCCCGGCGATCGCTCCGCACGATTCCGTTGGTTCGAACCTCGCACTGCATATGCGACGTGGGCGCGTGATGCGCGTCGTGCCGCGCGAGAACGAGTCGATCAACGAGGTATGGCTCTCCGACCGGGATCGGTTCGGCTACCAGGGGCTCTATGCCGCCGACCGGCTCGAATCCCCGATGATCCGACGCGGCGACTGCTGGGAAGATGTGAAATGGGACGTCGCGCTGGAGTTCGTTGTCGACGGCCTGCGCCGGGTACTCGATGAGCACGGGCCGGCCGGGATCGGTGCCTTGGTCTCGCCCACCGCGACCATCGAGGAACTCTATCTGGCGAACCGGCTGGTGCGCGGCCTGGGCGGTGCCAACATCGACCACCGCTTGCGTCAGGCGGACTTCCGCGATCAGGATCGTGCCCCGCCGTTCCCGTGGCTCGGTCAGTCGATCGAAGACCTGGAGAATCTCGACGCGGCGCTTATCGTCGGCTCGAACGTGCAACACGAGCAACCGATTGTCGCGCACCGGCTGCGCAAGGCGACGCGGCGGGGCGCGATGATCATGTTCGTCAATCCCGTCGACTTCGACTTCCATTTTCCGGTCGCACACAAAATCATCGCCGGTCCCGCCGGCATGGTGCGATCACTCGCGGGGATCGCCAAGGCGCTCGGCGCCGGTGGTGACGGCGAGGTGCCGCAGGTTCGGGAGTTTTTCAAGAACATCAACCCCGGCCAGGCCGAACGTGGGATCGCGCAGGCCCTGCGCGACGGCGTGCGCAGCACCGTATTGCTCGGGAATCTGGCGACGGCGCACCCCGGGTTCTCCGTGTTGCAGGCGCTCGCCGGTTGGATTGCAGAGGCGAGCGGGGCGGCGTTGGGCTACCTGCCCGAAGCGGCCAACAGCGCCGGCGCGTGGATCGCGGGGGCGGTCCCGCATCGCGATGCGGGGGCGGTTGCGGTGGCGCCGGGTACCGGTGGGCTGGATGCGGCGGCCATGCTGGAGTCCCCGCCCGACGCCCTGATCCTATTCGGCGTGGAGCCGGAGTTCGACTGCTGGGACCCGGCCAAGGCGCGCCGGGCGGCCGGGGCGGCCGGTTTCACGGTGGTGATGAGTCCCTACGCCGGCGATGCGGCACGCGACTACGCCGACGTGTTGCTGCCGATCGCCGCGTTCGCCGAGACCTCGGGGACCTTCGTCAATGCCGAGGGCCGTTGGCAGGGTTTCCGCGGGGCCTGCGCGCCGTACGGCGAGGCGCGCCCGGGTTGGAAAGTCCTGCGTGTGTTGGGTAATCTTCTCGGGCTCGCGGGTTTCGAGTATACAAGTTCGGAGCAGGTGCGCGACGAGTTGCATGAGAAGGCCGGCGCATTGGCCCCGGACAACCGGAGCGCATGGCCGGATACGGTCGAGTTGCCGGATGCCGACGCGGGTCTCGTTAGAATCGGGGATGTCCCGATCTACGGTACCGATGCGCTGGTGCGGCGTGCCACGGCGTTGCAGCAGACCGGACATGGGCGCGACGCGACGGTTCGTATCCGGGCGACGCTGGCGCAGCGCCTGGGTCTGGCGGAGGCGGCCCGGGTCGAGGTGATGCAGGGGGATGCGCGCGCCGTGTTGCCCCTGGTCGTGGACGATCGGGTCCCGGACGGCTGTGCGTGGATCTCCGCGGCGCTGCCGGGGAGCGCGGGGCTGGGGCCGTCCATCGGGCCCGTTACGTTGCGGGTGGCGTCGTGATGCGGCGCCGATCTTCCCGAATGCACGGGCGTTAGGGGCATGGTGAATACTCTGTTCACAATCTGGAGCGGGCTGCCGCAGGACGTGCAGATCCCGGCGCTCATCATCGCCAAGATCGTGGTGATCCTGGTGCCCCTGCTGCTCTCGGTGGCCTATCTGACCTTCGCCGAGCGCAAGATCATCGGCTACATGCAGCTGCGGATCGGACCGCAGCGCGTCGGACCCCACGGCTGGCTGCAGCCGATCGCCGATACACTCAAGCTGCTGCTCAAAGAAGTCGTCATTCCCGGAAAGGCGAACCGTTTCCTGTTTCTGCTGGCGCCGGTCCTGAGTATCGGCCCCGCCCTGGCGGCATGGGCCGTCATACCCTTCGGTCGCGGCATGACGCTGGCGAACGTCGATGCGGGGCTGTTGTTTCTGTTGGCGCTGACCTCTATGGGCATCTACGGTGTGCTCATCGCCGGCTGGGCGTCGAACTCCAAGTATGCCTTTTTGGGGGCCATGCGTTCTGCGGCGCAGATGGTCGCCTACGAGATCGCCATGGGCTTCGCCCTGGTCGGTGTGCTGATGGCCAGCGGCAGCCTCAACCTCGGCAAGATCGTGCTTGCGCAACAGGGCGGAATTCTGCACTGGTTCTGGTTGCCGCTGTTGCCGATGTTCTTCATCTATTTCATTTCGGGTGTCGCGGAGACGAATCGCGCGCCGTTCGATGTAGCGGAGGGCGAGTCGGAGATCGTCGCCGGCTTCCACGTGGAGTACTCCGGCATGGCCTTCGCCATATTCTTTTTGGCCGAGTACGCCAACATGATCCTGATTTCGACTCTGGCGGCGGTGCTGTTCCTCGGAGGCTGGCTCTCGCCTTTCGAGGGCACCATCCTGCAAGGCTACCTGGCCTGGGTGCCCGGCACGGCTTGGTTGTTGATCAAGGCCGCCGGGTTCCTGTTCCTGTTTCTGTGGTTCCGGGCCACGTTCCCGAGATACCGCTATGATCAGATCATGCGGTTGGGATGGAAGGTGTTTATTCCGATTACCATCGTGTGGCTGTTCGTGGAAGGCGCGGCGATCCTGTTTCATCTGCAGCCCTGGTTTGCATGAGGTCTCCGACCATGCCCGCGATCCGAAACTACATCAAGAGCCTGTTCCAGTGGGAACTGTTCCTCGGGCTGCGCGTCACCGGACGTTATCTGTTCACGCGCAAGGTGACCTTGATGTATCCGGAGGAGAAGACGCCGCAGTCGCCCCGCTTCCGCGGCCTGCATGCCCTGCGCCGCTATCCCAACGGGGAAGAGCGTTGTATCGCATGCAAACTCTGCGAGGCGGCGTGTCCGACGTTGGCGATCACCATCGAGTCCGAACCGCGCGCGGACGGCACGCGTCGGACCACCCGCTATGACATCGACCTATTTAAGTGTATATTTTGCGGGTTTTGCGAAGAGTCCTGTCCCGTCGACTCGATCGTGGAGACACGGGTCTACGAGTACCACTACGAGGATCGTGGGGGACGGGTGATCACCAAGCAGCAATTGCTCGCCAATGGCGAGCGTTACGAGGAACGGATCGCCGAGGATCGCGCGCAGGACGCACGTTACCGATAGGGCGCGGACGGCTTCAAAGGGAACCATGAGCTTCGAGCAATTCATTTTCTACGTATTCACGGCGTTGCTGGTATTCGCGGCGCTGCGGGTCATCACGGTGCGCAATCCGGTGCACGCCGTGCTGTTCCTGGTGTTGGCGTTTTTCTCCAGCGCCGCCCTGTGGCTGCTGTTGGAGGCGGAATTCCTGGCGTTGGTGCTGGTGCTGGTCTATGTCGGCGCGGTGATGGTGCTGTTTCTGTTCGTGATCATGATGCTTGATATCGACATCGCGGTGTTGCGGGAGGGATTTACCCGCTATGTGCCGGTCGGGGCGCTCGTCGGGCTGGCGATCGTCGTGGAGATGTCTCTGGTCCTGATCCGGTATTTTGCGCTGCCGGCCGGCGCCGCGCCGAAACAGCTCCCTGCGGACTACAGCAACACGCGCATGCTGGGGGATGTGCTCTACACCCATTATGTCTATCCGTTCGAGATCGCCGCCGCGATCCTCCTGGTGGCGATCATCGCGGCCATCGTGCTGACCCTGCGCCGTCGGCCGGACACCAAGCGCCAGGATCCCGCCCGCCAGGTCCGCGTGCGGTCCCGGGACCGGATCCGTATCGTCAAGATGGACGCGGAGAAGAAGACGCCGTGACGGGACTTGTGAATCGTAGCGGCGCTCGGATGTGGGTCGAAGGGCCGGCGACGGGAGGCGCGTGTCGGCCATGATCACGCTGCAGGAGTATCTGGTGTTGGGGGCCGTGCTCTTCTGTATCGGGGTGGCGGGAGTCTTCATCAATCGCAAGAACGTGATCGTGCTGCTGATGTCGATCGAGTTGATGTTGCTTGCGGCCAATATGAATTTCATCGCCTTCTCGCATTTCCTGGGCAACGCCGCGGGACAGGTCTTCGTTCTCTTCATCCTCACCGTGGCCGCCGCCGAGTCGGCGATCGGCCTCGCTATTCTGGTGGTGCTGTTCCGTAACCGCCGGTCGATCAACGTCGAAGACATCGATTCGCTGAAGGGCTGACCGGGGGCAACGAAGGACGTGTCGGGCATGGAGAACATCTATTTGGCGATCGTGCTGGCTCCGCTTGCCGGAGCCGTGATCGCGGGCCTGTTCGGGCGCTGGGTCGGACGCAGCGGTGCGCACTGGGTCGCCACTCTGAGTGTTGCAGTTTCGTTTCTCCTCTCGCTGCTCGTCCTAAAACACGTCCTGTTCGACGGCGTGCCGCCTTTCGACGGTCCGATCTATACGTGGATGGTCGCGGGCGGCATCCACTTCGAGATCGGCTTTCTCGTGGACCGGCTGACGGCGTTGATGATCACGGTGGTGACCTTCGTGTCCTTGGCGGTCCATATCTACACCATCGGCTACCTGCGCGGCGACCCCGGCTACAAGCGGTTCTTCAGCTATATCGCGCTTTTCACTTTTGCGATGCTGATGCTCGTGATGGCCAATAATTTCTTGCAGCTCTTCTTCGGCTGGGAGGGCGTGGGACTGGTCTCCTATCTGCTGATCGGGTTCTGGTACGAGCGGGAGTCGGCGAACTTCGCGGCGCTCAAGGCGTTCCTGGTCAATCGGGTCGGGGATTTCGCATTCGTGCTCGGGATCGCGTTGGTGGCGATGTATTTCAATACGCTGAGCTACGAGCAGGTCTTTCGTGCCGCCCCGCTGGTCGCCGATCTGAGCATACACGTGCTCCCGGGGACGAGCTGGTCGGTCGTCACGCTGATCTGCCTGTTGTTGTTCGTGGGTGCGACGGCAAAGTCCGCGCAGATCCCGCTGCACGTCTGGCTCCCCGATTCCATGGAGGGTCCGACACCGATCTCCGCACTGATCCACGCCGCGACCATGGTGACCGCCGGAATCTTCATGGTGGCGCGGCTCTCGCCCCTGTTCGAGCATTCGGCGACGGCTCTTAACGTCGTGCTGGTCCTGGGCGGCGCGACGGCGTTCTTCATGGGGCTGGTCGGTGTGGTGCAGACCGACATCAAGCGGGTGATCGCCTATTCGACGATCTCGCAGCTCGGCTACATGACCGCGGCGCTGGGGGCTTCGGCGTATGCGGCGGCCATCTTCCACCTGATGACCCATGCCTTCTTCAAGGCGCTGTTGTTCCTCGGCGCGGGTTCCGTGATTATCGCGATGCACCACGATCAGGACATGCGGAACATGGGCGGGCTGCGCAAGTACATGCCCGTTACCTATATTACGTTTTTGATCGGGGCGCTGGCCTTGTGCGGGATCCCGCCCTTCGCCGGGTTCTTCTCCAAGGACTCGATCATCGAGGCGGTGCGGCTCTCGCATCTGCCGGGCGCGGGGTTTGCATACTATTGTGTTCTGGGAGGCGTGTTCGTCACGGCGCTCTATACCTTCCGCATGTTTTTCCTGGTCTTCCACGGCAAGGAACGCATGGACGAACCTACGCGCAAACACCTGCGAGAGTCTCCCGCGGTGATTACCATCCCCTTGATCATGCTCGCGATCCCCTCCGCGCTCGTGGGTTGGTTTACCATCAAGCCGATCCTCTTCGGGAACTATTTCGGCAAAGCCATCGAGGTCCTGCCCGCGCACAACGTGCTGGCGGAGGTCGGACGGGAGTTCCACGGGGCGGGGGCCATGGCGGGGCACTCCATCCACACCCCGGCGTTCTGGCTCGCCGTCGGCGGCATCTTCCTGATGTGGGTGGTGTACTGGCTGCGCCCGGCGCTGGCCGGGGTCCTGCGCCGGGCGCTTGCCCCGCTGTACTACGTGCTGGAGCACAAGTACTGGTTCGATGACTTCAACGAGAAGGTCGTTGCCGCGGGGGGCAGGGGGGTCGGTCGGGCGCTGTGGCGCATCGGCGACGTGCGGTTGATCGACGGGTTGATGGTCAACGGCAGCGCGTGGCTCGTGGGGCGCTGGGCATCGGTCTCGCGGCGTATCCAGACCGGTTTTCTGTATCACTATGCATTCACGATGCTCGTCGGCCTGCTGCTGCTTCTGAGCTGGTTCGTGATCCGCTGACGAGAAAGGAACGAATCGGTGTTTTATCATATCCCCTGGCTGAGTCTGGCGATCTGGACGCCCATCATCGGCGGCGTGCTGGTGCTGCTCTCCGGGGACAAGGCGCCGGACGGCGCGCGGCGGATCGCCGTGCTCTTCGCGCTTGTCACGTTCCTGCTGACGCTCCCGCTGTATATCGGGTTCGACGTCACTACGGCGCAGATGCAGTTCCGGGAGCACTTGCCGTGGATTCCGGCCTTCCACATCTACTACTCGCTCGGCGTGGACGGCATTTCGATGCCGTTGATCCTGCTGACCAGTTTCATGACCGTGCTGGTCGTGATCGTCGGGTGGGTTTCGGTCCAGACGCGGGTCGCGCAGTACATGGCGGCGTTCCTGATCATGGAGGGGGTGATAATCGGGGTGTTCGCGGCCCTGGATGCGATCCTGTTCTATGTGTTCTGGGAGAGCATGCTCATCCCGATGTTCCTGATCATCGGGATCTGGGGCGGGCCGCGGCGTGTCTATGCGACCATCAAGTTCTTTCTGTACACCTTCCTCGGATCGGTGCTCATGCTCGTCGCGCTGATCTACCTGCACTTTCGGAGCGGCAGTTTCTCGATCCTCGACTTCCAGGCGCTCAAGCTCACGCTGAACGAGCAATTGCTGATCTTCATCGCCTTCCTGTTGGCGTTCGCGGTGAAGGTGCCGATGTGGCCGGTCCATACCTGGTTGCCGGACGCACACGTGGAAGCGCCGACGGGTGGGTCGGTCATCCTGGCGGCGATCATGCTGAAAATCGGCGCCTACGGTTTCTTGCGTTTCAGCCTTCCGATCACGCCGGATGCCAGCCATCATCTGGCGTGGTTGATGATCACACTGTCGCTGGTGGCGGTGGTGTACATCAGTCTCGTCGCCATGGTGCAGAAGGACATGAAGAAGCTCATTGCGTACTCGTCGATCGCCCATATGGGCTTTGTGACGCTCGCCTTCTTCATCCCGTTCGCAATCTATGCGAGCACCAAGTCTCTCAACGGGGCGGCCTTGGCGATCGAAGGCGGGATCGTGCAGATGGTCTCCCATGGGTTTATCTCGGGGGCGCTGTTCCT
The DNA here is from genome assembly GCA_964487445.1 of uncultured Chromatiales bacterium. GTDB lineage: Bacteria > Pseudomonadota > Gammaproteobacteria > 21-64-14 > 21-64-14 > BMS3Abin12. The sequence continues at coordinate 19,280 of CAZAQG010000020.1, read as the reverse complement.
GAGCGTGGGGGTGTTGTACGAGCGGATGCACAGTCGAGCGATCGCCGACTACGGCGGGGTGGTCAACAGGATGCCGGTGTTCGCCGCCCTGGCGGTCTTCTTCGCCATGGCCAACTCCGGTCTTCCGGGGACGTCGGGCTTCGTGGGCGAGTTCATGATCATTCTGGCGAGTGTCAAGGCCAACATCTGGTACGCGGTGTTGTTGGCGACCGCGTTGGTGACCGGTGCCGCCTATACCCTGTGGATGGTCAAACGGGTGATCTTCGGCGCCGTGGCCAACGAGCGCGTCGGCGCGCTCAAGGATCTGGACGGCCGGGAGTTCCTGGTGCTGGGCCTGCTGGCGATCGCGGTGCTCGCCCTCGGGGTCTGGCCGGCACCGCTGATCGACGTGACGCATATGTCGGTCCAGAATCTGCTTAGCCACATCATGATTTCGAAGCTTTGATCGCGGGGGCTGCACAAATGAACCGGTGGCGGAAACGGAAATGACGTTGGAGTCGCCGAACTTCCTGCTGGTGGTGCCCGAGATGTTCGTCTTGGGCATGGCCTGCTTGATCTTGATTGTCGACTTGTTCCTGGACGAGGAGCGACGCGGGTTCAGCTACTTCCTTGCGCAGGTGACGGTGATCGGTGCGTTCGCCCTGACCCTGTGGCTGGAACCGGCGGGGTCGCATTCGACCTTCGGTGGATCCTTCATCAGCGATCCGCTGGGAAACTTCCTCAAGCTCCCCATATACGTTCTGACCGGCGTGGTGTTCCTGTATTCGCGCGGTTATCTACAGGAACGGGGGCTGCTCAAGGGCGAGTATTACGTCCTGGGGCTGTTCGGCATGTTGGGCATGATGGTCATCGTCTCGGCGCACAGCCTGTTGACCATCTACCTCGGGTTGGAGCTGTTCTCGCTCTCGCTGTACACGATGGTGGCCTTTAACCGGGATTCGCTGCGGGCCTCCGAGGCGGCCATGAAGTATTTCGTTCTGAGCGCCCTGGCATCGGGGATCCTGCTCTACGGGTTGTCGCTGTTGTACGGGCTTACGGGAACCCTCGATATGACGCAGGTGGCGGACTTCGCCCGCCACCACCTCGGGGAGAACAGGGCGCTGGTGTTCGCGCTGGCCTTCGTCCTGGTGGGGGTGGCCTTCAAGTTCGGGGCGGCGCCGTTCCACATGTGGATTCCCGATGTCTACGACGGTGCACCGACGCCGGTGACTCTGTATCTGGGCGCTGCACCCAAGATCGCGGCCTTCGCGATGGCCATGCGACTGCTGGTCGACACCTTGGCCCCGCTGCACATGAGTTGGGGGCCGATGCTCATGGTGCTCGCGGTGTTGTCGCTGGCGGTCGGGAACGTCATCGCCATTGCGCAGACCAATATCAAACGGATGCTGGCTTACTCAACGATCTCGCACATGGGGTTCCTGCTCCTCGGCTTGCTCGCCGGCACAGCGGCGGGGTATTCCGCGGCCATGTTCTATGCCGTGATCTACGCGTTGATGTCGCTGGCCGCCTTCGGCATCGTCATCCTGCTGAGCCGCGCCGGATTCGAGGCCGAGCGTCTGGACGACTTCAAGGGTCTCAACGAACGAAGCCCCTGGTTTGCCTTCATGATGCTGCTCGTCATGTTCTCTATGGCGGGTGTGCCGCCGACCGCCGGGTTCTACGCCAAGCTGGCGGTCCTGGCGGCGGTGGTCGACATCCACCAGACCTGGCTGGCGGTGGTGGCGGTGTTCTTCTCCCTGATCGGCGCTTTTTACTACCTGCGGGTCGTCAAGCTGATGTACTTCGATTCGCCCGTCGATCGGGAGCCGATCTCGGCGGGCCTCGACATGCGCCTCGTCCTGAGCGCCAACGGCCTGCTGCTCCTGGGTCTCGGACTCTATCCGGGCCTGCTCATGGGTTGGTGCATCGCCGCCCTGCGGTAGGTTCGCCCCGCAGGCTTCTCTACGTCGCCGATGCGGGATACCCACTCAAAAGCCCCGTGGCCGCCGGATCTTCCGGCGTTTCCTCGCCCGCCTCGGCTCCACGCGCATTCGTCTTTGCGTGCACGGAAAATACGTCCTAAAAGTTACTACAAAAATAACGTGTTGCGGAATTCTTTCATGAGGGTTTTGCTCATGGCGAGAATTTGGCTTAAGCTGAAATCTGCTTCGATATTCTTGCATCCCCACGCAGACGGGACGGGCGTGCCGGCGCTCGGATGGGCAGATCTCCACAAGCACCGGGTTCGGGTTCCATCGGGTCGGCGGGGGGCAACCGCACAAAGACGTGGTTCGACGGCAAGCCTGATTCCGGCAGCCGGGCTCTACGGGTCCGCTCTCGCGGGTCTTGATCGCCTTGAGGACGCGGGGGCTTGCATTTCCCGGTAGGCACCCCCGATTCCCAGCGGCTTCAGACGATATCCGCCGGGACTGTACAACGGCCGTGCCGGTGTCGGATCATGGTTTTTGGGTCCGTCGGCCCGGAAAGAATAACAACAGGCTGATCGTCATGAATCCGCTTGTCCGCCCGACATTGGGTGACCGCCCGACTGCACGCCGGGGGGTCTCGCACGGCCCGTGGCCGTCCGCGTTCCGGCCGGCTGTCGCTCGTACCGGGAGATCGTCATGAAGCGTGAACCCCTGCGTCCCGCTTGGCGGCGCCTGTGGCATGTGCTGCTCGTGCTATTGGGATGGATCGTGTACTTCGGCTTCTGGTGGAAAGTCCTCAGGGGACCGACCGATCTCGGACCGCTGTTCGTAGTCATCCCGATCATCGTGATCGTCGTCCCGGCGGTCACTTTGTTCTGGATCCTGCACAATTTACACCTGTATCGGGCCCGCAACGCCCGGCGCACCTCGCTGCAAGCCTCCACCCGGTATGACGCGGACTGGGAGGGACGGCGGATCGAGGCGGACTGGGAATGGGCGCGAGGCGCCGCCGAGATCGGCATCCGCTCCGAAGGCGACGTGAAGCGCTACGGGCCGCCCGCGGCGGGAGAGGCCTCCAGATGAATGAAACCGTGCGGTTCCTTGCGGCGGTCCAGCACACTGATTTTTATATCGTCGCGTTGGTGTTCTTCGCCGTGTATCCCATTTTTACCAGCGTCGTTTGGATGACGACCTCGTCCTTCTTCTGGTTTCGTCGCGAGAAAGACTCCGAACCGCTCCCATTGAACCGTACTCCGATGGTCTCCGTGCTCATCGCCGCGCACAACGAGGAAGACGTGATCGGACGCGCACTGGAGGCCGCGTGCACGCTCGACTACCCGGCTCTGGAGGTGGTGGTCGTCGACGACGGCTCCACCGATGCGACCACCGCCGTCGTGCGCGAATACGTAGGGCGCGGGCGCGCGCGCCTGATCCGTAAGGAGCGGAACGAGGGCAAGGCCCTGGCGCTCAATGACGCCCTGCCGTGCCTCAACGGGGAGATCGTGCTGATCATGGACGCGGATGCCGAACCGCAACCCCAGTCTCTGCGCTACATGATTCCCCACTTCGAAAGCCCGCGCGTCGCCGCGGTGACCGGCAATCCGCGCGTATACAACGTGGGCTCGCTGCTGTGCCGCCTGCAACTCATCGAATTCACTTCCATCGTGAGCCTGCTGCGGCGTTCACAGCGCATCTGGGGTCGGATTCTGACGGTGTCGGGAGTCGTGACCGCGTTCCGAAAGTCCGCATTGATGGACGTCGGCGGGTTCAGTCCCGACATGCCTACCGAGGACATCGACCTGACCTGGAAGCTCCAAAAGCGATTCTGGGACGTGCGCTACGAGCCCAACGCGGTCCTGTTGATGCGCGTTCCTTCCACGTTCCGCGGTTTGGTGAAACAGCGTCTGCGCTGGGCCCGTGGATTGATGCAGGTGTTACGCCGCCATCACGACGTGATTCTGGGCTGGCGCTACCGGCGGCTGTGGCCGGTGTTCGTCGAGGCGGTGCTGTCCACGATCTGGGCGGTGTGCTTCGTGATACTGACCATCCTGTGGATCGCCTCCTACAGCGCCGGTTATCCGCCGGTGGGCGCACACCCGATCCCGAATCTCTGGGGTATGTTGATCGCCACCTTCGCATTGATCCAGATCCTCATCGGGACCCTGATGGACCGGCGCTACGATCCGGAGACGCTGCACTACTACCCCTATGCGGTTTTCTATCCCATTATTTACTGGATGATCATGTCGATCACCACGGTGATCGCGCTGCCGGCGCTCTTCCGGCACCCGGCCCGCAGGCCTGTGCGCTGGGATACGGAACGCGATCCGACACGGGGTGAAGGGCCGTGAGGCGTGCGCTTGTAGCGGGATTCGTGGTTTGGGCCGTCGTGGCGACGGGGCTGGTGCAGGCCGCCTCCGCCCCCCTGCAGCGGGCGCGCGCCCTGGTCGAGCAGCGGCACTACGGGCCGGCGCTCGCGATCTACCGGGCCCTCCTGAAACAAGCGCCGGGCGATGCGGATCTGCTCATCGAAACGGCCCGCGTCTACGGCTGGAACGATGAGAACGCGCAGGCGGCGAAGCTGTACGAGAGGGTCCTGCGTGTGGCGCCCGCGCGCCGCGGAGACGTCCTGAGGTCGTTGGCGTGGCAATTGCTCTGGTCGAAGCAGCCGGACCGGGCGGCGGGGTTCTTCGATGAATATCTTCGCGCGCATCCTCGGGCCCTTCAGGCGCGCCTGGGCCTGGCGGAAGCGCGCGCTGCATCCGGGCGCACAAGCGCCGCGTTACAGGCCTATCGGGCCGTGCTCGCGGGGGAGTCGGGGAACGCCCGTGCGCGCCTCGGTGTGGCGCGGATGCTGGTTCGCGAGCGGCGTTATGTCCCGGCGCTCGTGGAATACCGCAAGCTGCTGGCGGTGCGCCCCGACGATGCGGATCTGTTGGTCGAGGTCGCACGCGTCTACGGCTGGAACAACCGGAACGCGCGATCGGCGGCGCTTTACGAACGGGCGATCCGGGTCGCTCCGCAACGGCGCGGCGCGTTGATCCTGCCGCTTGCGTGGCAGCTCACCTGGTCGGGAAATGCGGAGCGCGCGATCGCACTGTTCCGCGAATATCTCGCGGCCCATCCAGAGGAGGTCACGGCACGGGTCGGGCTCGGCGAGGCACTGGCCGATGCCGGCCGTCCCGGGCAGGCGCTGGCTCAGTACCGGGCGGTCCTGGCTCACCGTCCGCACCAGCGGAATGCCCAGTACGGCGCGGCGCGGGTGCTCGGCTGGATGGGGCGCTACGGCGCGGCCGCGCGGATCTACCGCGAGGTGTTACAGCGACACCCGGGCGATGTCGCGGCGCAGGCCGGATTGGCGAGGCTCGAGAATTGGGGCGGGCGCAACCGCGCGGCGGCACGGACCTTGTCCGCGCTGCTGCGCGCACACGCCGGGCGCACCGGCCTGCGCCACGACTTGGCGACCGCGCAGTACTGGTCGGGTTTCGACGATCTGGCCCTCGCCACCCTGGACGGATCCCGGGCCCGCGCCGATGTCGTTCTGCGCCGCCATATCCGGCACGAACTCGCGCCGACCGTCTCGGCCTTCTTGAATGGTTCGACCGACAGTGATCGGCTGCACATCGCCGGTATGACGCTCAACGCGCAGTATCACTTCGGTGCGATGCGCTGGTTGGGTCTTGCCTATCGCGTGACGCGACTGCAACAGGACAATCCGGCAATCCCGGCCGATAACCGCCTATACGGACGCGAGGTGCTGGTCAGCGGCGGACAGCGTATCGGCAGCCTCGATACCCCGTGGGGGACTGTGTGGCCGTCGGTCGCGCTGGGCGTGCGCAAATACTCGAATTGGCAGACCTTCGCCTGGCGGGCCAACGCCAAGTGGGTCCCCGCGGACCTGTGGCGCGTAGACCTCTACTCGGGCAACGAGGTGATCGAGAACATCCGCTCGATCCGGAACCGGGCCACCTTCCGGTCTCTGGACGCGGACGTGAGCTGGCAGGCGCTGCCGCGGCTCAATCTTGGCATCGGCGCCGGCGCCGGCATCTTCGATGACCGCTCCGGCGATCGGAACATCCGTCGGCGCTTCCGCAGCCACGTCCTTGGCGTGTTCCATCTCCACCCGCGGATCTTTGCCGAGTGGAGCTTCCTCTACTTCAACGACTCCAATCCCAACGTACAGGTAGGCTACTATAATCCCGGTGCCTATTGGGAGCACCGGGCCACGCTCGGTTTTTCGACCCGTTGGCACGGCTTCTTACTCGCGGCACGTGGCGGCATGGGGCGCCTGACGGAGGATCCGGGCAGTTCGGATTGGCTCTACTTCTGGAGGGCGAGTATCGGGCGCGACCTCGGCAGCGCCGGGGGACTGCGTCTCGTGGTGGGGCGTACCGACTCCAAGCAGTTGGCCGGTGTCTCATCGGCGGGCTACCGTCGGACATACCTCAGCCTCGGGTATCTCTACCGCTTCTAGCCGGCCGGCCCCCGGGTCTCACGGCATCATCGGGACAGAGCTTGAAAACCGGTCCCGCCGCCGGTAGAATGCCGCTCTCTGGTGCGGGGTGGAGCAGTCCGGTAGCTCGTCGGGCTCATAACCCGAAGGTCGCAGGTTCAAATCCTGCCCCCGCTACCAGTACAATATCCAAAGCCGCCTTATGGCGGCTTTTTCTGTGAAATTCGGGAAGTTCTGAAGCTCCGAGATCACTGGACACCCGGAAGATCTATTGACAGCCGAGGGGCCGACGGGGGACGAATGGCTACGCCCGCCACCGCCCATTCACCAAATTCCGGGTCCTTCCGTCGCATCCCCGCCTTCTACCCCGGTTTTCAGACCGGGCAGACCGGAATGGCAGAGATTACAGTGGACCGGGCCCCAGGCGATCTTGTTATTGTGGCATGCGCCGCAGTATTTACCGTTGACGATACCCAGCATCGTGATGTCATCCCCCCCGGCGCGCATCTTGAACCCGATTTGCACATGACACACGTTGCACCGGAAGCGGATTCGATGAAACCAGTGAGGGAATATAACCGGGCGCATCCCGTCCTTTCCCGACGACCTGTTCAGGATTATGTCGCCGTATTCCGCTCGCGACGGGAAGCTGTGCAACGACATAAGCAACACCGCAAACACGAGCAACCCATGTTTGCGGCGGATCCCGCGTTTGCGGATGCGAACGCCCGACTTCACTTGCGCAGTACGCTGTGGCAACGCTTGCATTCGGTCAGCGGGAACGCCACCGCGGAATGACACAGGCCGCATTTTTTCCCATGCAATATGGCATACATATCGACCCCCGGTGTAGCCCCGGCCTTTTGCTTGAACAACGCGTCGTGACACATCCCACAGGTCATCCACTCGGTGTGCGCTTTGTGGGAGAACCGCACCATGGGCATCGCACCCGTTTTCCTCATAATCACGTCGTGGTTGAACACAAAGGGTTTCTTCCCCCCCGGCAGGATACGGCTGCGCGGATGAATATCGTGCTGTTGCAGCGCCTTGATCCAGTCCACCTCGTTGCCGACCGTATCGCGGGTCGGCGGTAATTGCGAGAGGGCTGCAGCCGGCTCTTGCAACAAGCGAAGGCCGGGATCGCTCGGATCATGTTCCCCGTCCTTCGCCAGCGGCAACCAGCTACCCGCCCATGCGGTGCCCGCGAGGGCCATGACGAGCGGCACGATTGCAGCCCATCTGCGTCCGCGGCGGGTACCGCGAGCCGTGCACGGGATTTTTCCCCGATTGTCGCTACTGTGGAACACCGGTGCCTACACACAATAATCGATCGCCCATACACAATTCCCGCCCCGGCGTCGTCGGCACACGGCTTCTCCGCTTCATAGCTTCGTCTTCGCCTTGGCTAACGAAGACTGACTCTTGGAATGGCACCGCATGCAGTCGGAAATGGGGAAGGCGACCCGGCCATGACACACCCCGCACTTCTTGCCCATCATGATCGAGGCCATGCTGATTTGATCGGCCCCTGTTCTGGGAATAAAGATCGCCGGGTGGCAATTCGAACAAGTCAGCCATTTCGTGTGTGCTTTGTGTGGAAATACCACATCGGGCATAGACCCCTTCACATCAAGTACGATGTTGAGGTTCATGACGATCGGTTTCGCCTTGGGATTATTAAGCTTCCAGCGCGGATGGATCTTCCCTTCATCGAGGGCCTTGGTCCAGGCCACTCCGTTTCCGTCGCCACTCCGGGTCTTGGGCAGATCGGCGAAGGCCACCAGCGGGGCTTGCAGCAGGTGCACGTCGGGATCGTTGGGGTTGTGATTTCCGTCCTTCCAGGGAGGCAGATGGCGTTTGACATGCCGCCTCATAAGACGATTAAAGGCATTAGGATTGGCAGCAGCGATCGTAACCGCCCCGGCGCGGGGCCGCGGCGTGGAAGCCACCGCCGGGCGAGGTGCGGCGGCGACCGCGGCCGGCTTAGCGGCGGCGGTCGGTTTGGCGGGCGCCGACGACTTGGCAACGGCGGCCGGTTTGGCGGGCGCGGTCGATTTGGTGCCCAGGCCGTTGCCCGGCGGTGATACGACGCATGCCGCGACGAAGACGACTCCCATCGGCATGGCGTTTCGGACGTACCGCACCCACTTTCGCGGTTGACGCATAGCGACCTCCTGTTTCTTTTACGGGCAGGCCCCTACTCCCCGGCTGCCGGGTGCCGCGCCGGCATGGGATGGATAAAAGGCCCGATTGATGAGTAAGTGATGGTGGCCCGGACCTGATCTTCGGTGTGCAGCGACTTCCACGCCGGCATGGTGGTGCCCGGCAAGCCGTCGCATACGACCGTGCGGCACGTTCCGGCCCGGCTCGTGAGGTCGCGGGGATGCGGCTTCAGGAAGCGGCCTATCCGGTTACGCCCGGTGCCGTCGGCGCCGTGACAGAAGCACCGTTGCCGGATGGTCATGCCGCCGATCCAGGGGGGGCTGCCGTGCAAGGCGAATACCGATGCCGTTCCCGGTCGTCCATGTCGGATATTCGCCGCAGATTCATCCTGTACGAGAAAATTTGCGCTGACCGCCTCGTTCTTACCCCTCGGCACTATGCCGGGGGGGGGCGCCAGGGTCAATACCGGAAAATATCGCCACTTCATCGGCCGGAAGTAGTATTGCCGGCATCGGCCGGGTGCACAAAGGATTGAAAGACGCATTCGGCCACATTCGTTGGTTGCTGTAATCTGTCAATAGTATTCAACGGATCATTATTCCCGTAATTGAGAATTTCATGGGATCCCATTCTTGTTTTTGAGATTGCGTTCCGGTTCGTGACGGAGTCTTTATATTCATCCCGAGGTGCCGATTCAGAGAAGGTACCGTAGATGGAATCCACTATCGACTCGATATCATCGATGCTCAATTGGATGCGGAAACCGACCATGGCCGTCCCGAGGCGGTCGTGGGTGATGGAGGCGATCCTGTGCGCACGACTTGGTTCGGTGGCGGCCTTAAGTGTAGTAAAATTCCCGGAAACAGGATCCCGGATGAATCCGGCATAGCTCCGCCCGTCTCCGCGATTGTCGTGACAGACTGAACCGCGGCCATGGTGAATAATATCAGGCCGTGCAGCGAGGTGATCCTGCGCGAACACGACATCGCCTCCCGACAGGGGTGGCACATGCATCTCGACAACCCTCATCGAATCCACAACGCCCGCTCGCGAGGCGCGTTGTAGGAGAAGCAATAAAGATGCCAACAATGAATATTGCTCGAAGTGGGAAGTGGCATTAAATTTGCTGAACAGTTGCCGGCACCGGTGTTTCCCTAGCAGATTCCGAGGAAACGATCGTATTCATCAGGTGTTGCCGAGAAGCGGACCTGGCTCGTTCGGACTCGTCGCTGCCGATCCTCGCCGCCATTGAGCCTGAGATAGACGGAGTTATCCATCTAATGAATGAGGTATACCTGAACACGCTTGCTCGAATCATCGGGAAAGGAATGCTGGCAGCGGTGGTGCTGGCGGTGGGTGCGTGTGCCGTGGCACCGCCACGGCCCCACCGATCGACGCCGATAGTGGTGTTTCCACCGCCACCGGCAAAGGCGAGATTTGTCTTCGTGCGTACATTGCGCGGTAGTTCCGACGTGGTCAAGGAGACTTCGTCGGCCCGCTTCCGGCAGTGGGCGACGGGGGCTGAGCGAGTTAGCCAGCAATTTGCCAAGCCGTTCGACGTAGTGGCCGAGGACGGTCGGGTGTATGTAAGTGACACGGTTCGGCGTAGCGTAATGGTATTCGATATTCGAAGGGGGCGGTTTTTCCAGATCGGGAGGGAGGGACCCGGCAAGCTGGTCATGCCGCTCGGTCTTGCCCTGGACGGCCAGGGCAATCTGTACGTGTGCGACGGAACCGCCAAGCGCATCGTCGTCTACAACAAGAATGGCAAGTACCTGCGTGCCATCGGCGGACCGAAGTTCTTCCATCGGCCATCGGGGGTGGCGGTCAACCGGGCGGGAACCCGTTTGTTTGTCGTGGATACCGGCGGCGTCTACAGCCAGCAGCACCGGGTATGCGTATTCAATGCCCGCACCGGCAAGCATTTGTTCGACTTCGGAAAACGCGGCACCGCTCCCGGCGAATTCAATCTGCCGGGCGCCATTGCAATCGGCCCCAAGGGCCTATTGTATGTGGTCGACGACGCGAATTTCCGAGTCGAGGTGTTTCGGCAAGACGGCGCATTCGTGCGCACCTTTGGTTCGATCGGTCGTCGATCCGGGCAGTTTTCGCGCCCCAAAGGGATCGCGGTAGATGCCGCCGGCCACGTCTACGTGGTGGATTCCAATTTCGGGAACGCGCAGATCTTCACGTCCCATGGGCGACTGCTGATGGCCATCGGGACTCGGGGGATACAGGGCGGCCCGGGCCAGTACATGCTGCCGGAGGGCATTTACGTCGATAAAAAAGGCTACGTTTATATAGTGGACCAGTTTTTCCGCAAGGTCGATATCTATCGACCCGCCGGGTTGGTGGAAAACACAAGCCGGACGGCGGGTCATAGTGCGCCCCAGGGGGGGGCGCAGGTTACCAAACCATAAGTGGTTCTATGATATGGGACGGATGGATCGGGAAAGGAGGGGTATTTTCGGAAATTTCAATTTCCCATAATAGGGAATTTTCGATTGCCGAATTTCTCTCCTTTGGGGATTTATTGCAAAAGGTTCCGATGAAACAATGAATTTCATTTGTGGCATAGATTGTGCTTATTATTGAATTAAGATATTAGAGATTTTTGGAATGCCTATAAAATTGAAATTTTTCAAGGGAGGATATGAAAATGAGATTCACTAAGCCAATGATGAAACGGGCCTGGATCATCGCGGCCTTCGCGGAGGCTGTGCTGTTTGCGGGTGCCAACGTGGCGATGGCGGGTATTGCCATTACCGTACACAATCTGGGCAGCACCGGTCCGGGGCTCAACACGTTCAGCGGGACTGCGGCGATTTGCGTGTTCTGCCACACCCCGCACGGCGCGAACACCAAGGCGATGGTACCGCTGTGGAACCGCAGGCTCAACGTGCCAACCGCCTATACGACTTACAATTTGCTCGGCACTTCCAGCTTGGTCGGCGCGGTGGAACCAGTGGGTTCGGTCTCCATCGCCTGCCTCTCGTGCCACGATGGAACCATCGCTCTGAACGTGATGATCAACCAACCCGGTCCCGGCGGCTATAATCCGGGGGGCGCCGCATTGGCCGGAACCTGGACCGGACCGGTCTCGGCTGCTTCACCGGTCGGGTCGCTGAATTTCACCAAGGATGGTCACACGACCATCTTCGATATCGGCACCGACCTGACCAACGACCATCCGATCGGTATCCAGTACGGTGGCGGCGGGGCCCAGGCTTCGGATCCGGACGGTCTATTCACGGGTACACTGGATGATCCCGCCTTCCATGCCCCGTGCAAGGCGACCATTGACGGCGAGCCGGTATGGTGGGTGAACACCCCGGCCGGTACGGGTACCTGCACGCGGCGCACAAAGACCGATCTACCGCTTTTCACGCGCGTTGCTACTGTCGGTGTGAATACGGGTGCGGAGCAGCCGTACGTGGAATGTGCGAGTTGCCATAACCCGCATGAGAGCGTCAACCCGACGTTCCTGCGCATCTCCAACAAAGGGAGCGCGCTCTGCCTGTCGTGCCACATCAAGTGAGAGAAACGAATAATCATCAACCTGAGGACGCGGGGCCCGGCAAGGGAGGGTCGGGCACCGCGGTGCTTTCGACGATGATCGACACCTTTCGAAGAGGTTGCAGCCGCGGCACGTTGTTGGCGTTGGCGTTGGCGTTGTCCGCCGTCGGGGGCCAACCCGCCGCTGCTGCAACAACCTTTCGCACCCTGGATAACTCGGTGTACGCCACGGTGGCGGGCAAGGTGCTGAGTTTCGCGGAGTACCGGTCCGCCGTGCGTGTGACGGTGCGCCGGGAGTTCTATCACGGCACCATCCCCAAGGGCCGGCTTGAATCGGTACGGAGTACCGCGGGGAAAGATCTGATCACGAGCACCCTGATGTTGCAGGAGGTACGGCGCCGGGGTGTGACCCCCGATGTACACCGGGTCCAGGAGGCGGCCCATAAATATGAGCAGCGCTACCGCGGTAATAAGGAATGGGGAAAAAAACGCGCCCAGCTCATGCCGCGCTTACTGCGGTACCTGCGCGACCGGGACGTCATACACAAGCTCGCACAACAGGTCCGGCACGTCCCGCCACCGAGTGAGGCCCGACTCCGCGCTTACTACGAACGACACCTGAATGAATTCACCGAGCCCGAGCAGTACCGGATCTCGGTGATACTGTTGGGTGTCGATCCCGGCGCGCCGGCCAAGGCATGGGATGCGGCGCGTAGTAAGGCCATGGGCATATTCAAGCGCCTGCAGGCGGGTGCGGATTTCGGCAAGATAGCGCGGTTGCGTTCCACCGATTCCAGCGCCGCACGGGGTGGAGACATGGGCTATGTGCATAAAGGTATGCTGGCGCTGCCGATACAGAAGGTAATCGATAAGCTGAAGCCCGGCCAGTTCTCCGAGCCGGTGACGTTGCTCAGGGGTGTGGCCCTGTTTCGCCTGAACGGTGTCCATGCGGCGAAACGCGAGGACTTTAAAACCGTCCGTGCGAGGGTCCGAGCCTTGTGGCTGCGCGAGCGGGGAGAGCGTGCGTGGAAGGCGCTCATCGAGCGATTGTGGCGAACCACCAAAATAGTGGTCAACAAGAAATATACCCCGTCCTTTCTGGCCGGAGGAACCGGACCCGTCACCGGGAAGGCATTTGGGCACGGCGCTCGGTGAGGTTGCGCGCCGGCAGAGGATGAGGAACTGAAAGCCGAAGGTTACGGGTGGGTGCCGACCAAGAGCCGTGAAATGCTTTTGCTTTCGGGCCCGCCACGGCGCTGGAGTTACTTTATATCATGCGCTTGGTACCTAACCCGAAACGGAGTTCACCCATAGATTCTATTGATGAAGCCTAAAAGATATCGGATGTGGTGCGCCCGGGTTTATTCGGGTGTGGGTGTGATTGCGCTGATCAGCGCGATGTGGGCGGCGGCTGTTCCGGCGGCGGAATCCTCACATTGGTTTGTTCCCCTCAGGTGGTGGGGGAACGTGTCCTATGACTACCACTGGGATAAAGCGGGAGGCGATGCTTCGGTTGCGCGGCACTTGGTCGCCGTCAACCTGAATGCAAGTACCTACGTCTGGCAACCTTGGTTTGTACAACTGAACGGCGGGCTTGGTGTCGCATTGAATTACAGCGATGCGAGAACCGGCGCTACGACGGGGACGATCGCCTCCGGACACTCCAAGCTGCTCGTCTTGCCCCAGAGCCGATTTCCACTCAGTCTGCATTTCGAGCGCAGCGACAGCCAACTGAGCGGAGAGCTGGTCGGTATCAAATATACCGACACACGCTATGGTCTAGTGCAACGCTACCGTACCCCGGCGGGGGGGACTACGCTGCTGGCGGGTTACGACCATGATACTTACAACACGGCGAATGACGGTGAGGACGTCAGCAACTTCGCCCGGCTCGAAATGACCCACCATTTCAAAGACCAGGAGTTGAAGATCAGCAGCCGCCGGCAAAAAACGGAACACCGTGTCAGCGGGGAAACGTATATGCAGGATACGGTCATCGCCCGACACAGCTACCATCCCACCGGCACCTTCAACGCTGAAAGCCTCGCCAGCGTGATCGATACGGCGGATGATGCCCGGTTCATGCAGAGTACCGTGCGCTACGTGCAGCTGAGTTCGTATGCCTTCTGGAACCCGAGCGACAAGCCTGTGACGATAACCGGCGGTGCGCGTTATTTCGCCCTGTCCACGGACGGCGGGGTGACCGCCAACCCCATGAACAGCATCAATGCCAATGCCGGAATCAACTACAACTTGACCCGCTACACGCGTCTGACGGGCACCGCGACCGCCACCCGCGTCTCCACGGCGGGCCATCAGATGCTGGTTACAACTCAGACGGCGGGGATCGCCTATCAGCCCGCCTATATTTATTTCGACAGGTTTCAATACAGCTGGAACGTGTCGGGGTCAATGAAAAACCATAGCGGGTCCGAGGATGCCGGAAAGCGACTGGACGGGCAACTGGGACATGCTTTGCAGCGTAGTTTCCCAACAGGTCCGGGCGCCGTGCTGACGGCGAGCGTGAGCCAGTCCGTTTCCCTGCATTTCGATTCCGCCGTCGGGGTGCCGCAGCGTATTTCGAACAGTGGTATGTTGGCATGGCAGAGCACGCGGGGGGGACACAATACCTCTCTGCGCCTGATGGTCAGCGATTCACGCACCTTTGCCGGCGGCAGCGCCGGTGGTGAGATCTTCCAATTGGCCAATTTCCAACTCTCGAGCAGCAGTCGGTTGAGCATGAATTCCGGATTGACGGGGAATCTCACCATTCAAGCGGTTCGCCAAGTGGCCCGCGGTGTCCCCGATACGGGAATACATGCGAGTTCCAGCGGAAACTTGATGTATCGGCATAATCAGGCGTTCGGTGTGCCGCGGCTGCGGTTCACCTCCGACCTGAAGCTGAATGCGAATGTGGCGACACCCCTGCCGTGGGTGGAGAATGAAGGGCAGCGCAGTATGTGGGAAAACCGTCTCGACTACATGGTCGGTCGGTTGGATATGCGCTTGTGCGTGCGTTTATCCAAGATCGAAAAGACCTATCGTACGTCGATCCTGTTTCAGATTCGGCGTGGGTTTGGCGACTAGTAGCCTGTGTAATAGGGGACGGCGTTGACGGATGGGCTCCTTGTGATGTGTCCGCACCGCTTCAATGGCGAAAACCTTTTTGATGGTTGGATCAACGCGGATATCTTTGAATAAAGCGAGGCTGAAAATGGTGCGCGAGAGCAAGAGCGAGCATAGGGGAAGGGGGGCGAGATACATTCTCGTGTCGATGATCGCGGTTTTTGTGATGGGATTTGCGAGTCCGCGTTCCGTCCATGCGGAATACGGCGACATCATAATGAACCAGCACTCCGGAAAGGAAGGCATGGCTCCGGTGGTGTTTCCCCACTGGTTTCACCGCATCCGATTTCGCTGTAAGGTCTGTCACGCCGACCTGGGGTTTCCTTTCAATTTGCATAGTGCGAAGATCAATATGCTCAAGATCATCGATGGGGAATACTGCGGGGCCTGCCATAACGGGAAGATTGCGTGGTCGGTGCAGAATTGCGGGATGTGTCATTCCGGCAAGGCGGGGGCGAAAACCCACATCGTCGGAAGCGTCTTTGAGGATCTGCTTGTCCCCCCCGCAGACGGGAAACCCGCCCGGGCCAAGGCGAAATAGCCATGAACCTGCGTAAAGCCGTTCCAGGTTCAAGCAGCAGGTGAAGGTCGGGTCGGTGTCCGCGGCGGTCAGGCCTTGGCCGTGCATCATCGACACCTTTACCTCCCCGGACCGTGCTCTCTGGAGACGGAGGCGGTTGCGGTGTCTGCATATTTTTCTTCCGACATGGCATGGCACGGAAGCACCGACTCGGCGTCGCGGACGATAGAGGTGGTGATGGGGAAGTCGTATTTGCTGGCTGTGGGCATGCTGTTGGGCATGGTGGCGGTCAACGTGTGTGCGGCCCCCGGTACACCGGGAGCCGCACACACGCCGTACGGTCAACGTGCGCGTTTTATCCACAAGCTGCTGGAGGAATCGTCGGCGGCCAAGCAGGTGGAAGCCAGCCAAAATCCGCAGGTCAAGACGCTTCACGAGCAGGCGCGGAAGATCTATCAAAAGGCCCTGGAGTTTTACCGGGCGGGGGATACGAAGGCGGGGAACGACGCCCTGCAGCGAGCCACCGACACTATGTTCAAGGCGGTGCGCCTGGCGAAGCGCCGGCAGGTGATCGCCGGTGGGCAGCGCCACGACTTCAAGATGCGGCTGAAGAGTATCGACGCCCTGTTGAAGGCGTACGAGCGCATCACCAAGCAGAAGGGTGTACAGGCAAAACTGCGCCACGCGGCGCAGGCCCGGGTCGCCAAGGCCCAGGCGTTGCTGAAACAAGGTCAGATGGTGAAGGCACGTAAGATCCTCGATGAGGCCTATGTGGCGATCAAGGTGGCCATCAAAGGATTGCGAAACGGCGAAACCCTGGTACATTCGCTGCACTTCGCAACCAAGAAAGACGAATACCATTACGAGGTGGATCGCAACAACACGCACCGGATGTTGATCAGGATGCTGATGGCCGACAGGACGGAGGACGCCTTCGTGCGGAAGCGGGTGCAGGTGCTCGTGGACAAAGCGAACGCGTTCCGCGTCACGGCTGAAAAACAGGCTGCATCGGGCGACTACGCCGGGGCCATACGTTCCCTGGAAGCCTCTACCCACGAGCTTGCGCGCGCCATCCGCAGCGCCGGTCTGTTTATTCCGGGGTGAGCGTGGCGATGACGAGTAATGAGGGGTGTAAAGGGGATTTTGCGGCCTGTGGTACAATTAGAAACGGCTTGATACTCGAAAACCGCGATCTGTGTCATTTTGCGCGCGGGGGGCTGAAGAGCGGGATCCAGTGCGGTCCCGGAACCTTGGGGCCTGGAGAATGGTAGCAGCCGCATCACCCGGAAGGGAAAAATGCATTGTGCGTCGGAAACGCCTCGGCAACCTGCGCGTCACCGTGTGCATTGCGCTCCTTTTGCCGTTGACCGCCTGTGTGGCGCCGGGGGTCTTCGGAGGGCGTGTGGTCGAGCCGCTGTTGGTCCCCTGGCGGTCGTTGAGCGGCGGGCGGCTGGAGGGCGCGATGGTGCCCGGCGTCGGCCGATACATACCCTTCGCACGCCCTGTGGCGGTGAGCGCGCGCGGCAACGATATCTATATCGCCGACGGAGGGCGACGACGTATCTATCGCTTTGACCGCGCCCTGCAAACCCTCAGCGTCTTTTATCATCCCATTCCTTCGGCGGTGGCGCTCTATGCCGCGTTCGACCGTTCGGTCTATGTGGCGGAGCCGTCCGCCGGGCGAGTACTGCAAATCGGTCCGGACGGTACGCTCCTGCACACCTTCAGCAATGCGGCCAACCTGGCGAGGCCGGTGGCGGTCGCAGTGGATGAGGTGCGCGGACGGGTGCTGATTGCGGATGGTTTATACAATCATATATTGATCTTCAATCATTTGGGAGGGCTGACCGGGGTGATTGTGCCTCGGGACAGTGCGTCCCATCGGCTGCGCGGTATTCGGGCGATGTCGCTCGGTCCCGACGGGCTACTCTACGTGGTGGACGGGTTGAAGCGGCGCGTGGTGGTGGTGGGGCCGAATGGGAGTTATCGCTACTCCTTCGGTGAGGGTCGCATGGTGGATCCGGTGGCCATTGCCGTCGACCGGT
Source organism: uncultured Chromatiales bacterium (assembly GCA_964487445.1). GTDB lineage: Bacteria > Pseudomonadota > Gammaproteobacteria > 21-64-14 > 21-64-14 > BMS3Abin12. The sequence goes on along the minus strand of CAZAQG010000020.1, from coordinate 1,550 downwards.
ACCGACGGGCATTCGTGGCGGACGCCTTCAACAACACCATTGAAGTCTATGCACAAGGGCGCGAGGTGGCGGTTTTCGGAGGCACCGGCCTGGGGCTGGGCCACTTCACGCAAATTACCGGTCTGTGCCTGGATGAGAATAAACTGTATGTGACGGATGGTGGTCGCGGGGACGTGCAAATCCTGCAGGTGGCTCCACCGGAGATGCGCCGGCGCAGTAAACATTCCAAGTCCGATCGGCTTCCGGGGCCGACTGACTCGAAGTGAGCAAGGGCGGGGGAATTGCGAGGAAGCTCCCCCGGCACGGAGCGGATAATCCGAGCGGTTTCGACCGGCGCCGAGGGCAGGGAAAATCGTGTATATTTTTTGGTCCATCGTGTAATCGCCATGTGCACTGACGAACATCCTGCCCGCGAACGGCGGACCATGCGAGGCGCCGCCGGGAGAGCGATAGGGGGGATCGGTCTGTTCGCGATCGCTGTCCTGCTGCTGGCGGGCTGCGCATCGACGCCCCCCGCAGCGATGCATTTCAGCCTGGAAGGCACCGGCGTGCACCGCGTCTGGCCGGCCCCCCCCGAAGTGCCTCGCTACTCCTATCTCGGAGAACTTACCGGGGAAGACAACTTCAAGGCGGTCGCCTCTGGACGCAATACCGCCGGGCGTCTGCTGCATTGGCTGGTCGGGATCAACCGCTACCGGGAGCGGCAGGTCTTGCAGCGGCCGATGTGCGGTGTCGTCGGCCGGGACGGGCGGATCTACGTCACGGATGTCGGCCGTCAGGCGGTGTTCGTATTCGATGTGCCGGCGGGAAGATTGCACGTCTGGGAATGGGCGCGGGCGGGCGTTCGCTTCGAGGTCCCGGTCGGCATCGCCCTTGGGCGCGGCGGCCAGATATTGGTGGCCGACGCCGGATTGAAAGGAGTCTTCCGGCTGGATCGGACCGGCCGCCCGCTCGGCGAGATCGGCGCGGGCGTCCTGAAGCGGCCGACCGGGCTCGCGCGTGACGCGCGCCTGGGTCTGATCTACGTGGCCGACACCGGGGCGAACGACATCAAGGTGTTCAACGACGACGGAAAACTGGTCAAGGTAATAGGCCGGCGCGGCAGTGGTCCCGGCGAATTCAATGGGCTGACCCACATCGCTTTCGCGGGCGGTCGGCTGTACGTTTCCGATACCCTGAATGCGCGGATACAGGTTTTCGACGCCCGGGGCAAATACCTTCGAACTTTCGGCCGGCGCGGGCTTTACTTCGGCGATCTGGTCCGCCCCAAAGGGGTGGCCGTGGACAATGAGGGCGATGTCTACGTAGTGGAGTCTTATTACGGTTATCTGCTGGTGTATGACAAGCGCGGACGATTCCTGCTGCCCATCGGCGGCACGGGATCCGGCGTGGGCCAATTCTACCTGCCGGCCGGCGTCTGGGTGGGTCCTCACGACCGGGTCTATGTGGCGGATATGTTCAACGCGCGCGTGGTCGTGTTCCAATATCTGGGTGCGCGGAAATGAGAGGGTTCGTCCGACATTACCGCTTTCGTACGGTGGGCATTGCGG
>CAZAQG010000019.1:0-32483 GCA_964487445.1 uncultured Chromatiales bacterium | reverse complement strand
CGGGCCGGGAACCAAGCATAGGCCCGGGTCAGGCGGCCCTTCCCCGACACCCATGCCATCGCCTCCACCCGCACCCCACACGCCGAACAGGCCACCCTGCGCAGGGCGTGCATCAGAAACACCGGGATGCCCCCCTGGAACCACTTTCAGAGCTTCCCGTCTCTCCGCTTCTCGACCAAAATACGGCACATTTTCCCACAAATTCTGCCGAGGAGCCTTAGTATGGAAGATCGCTCCCGGGATTCCGCTACGCTTCATCCAGGCTACGGGCAACGGAGACTGCGGTGCTCACGGGCGCTCCGTTCCCTCATTCAGGATGGCGAGGTAGCGATCGTAGACGAACAGCCGGTTGCGGCGCTTGCCGGTTAGCTCGCGTGCAATCCCACGCTCGACCAGCAAATCCATCGCCGAGGAGACCGCGGGAAACGAGAGGCCGGTCGTATCGCGCAGGGCCGGCATGGACACGACCGGTCGCGCCTTGAGCGCCTCGTGCACGCGCAATGCCGACCCCGCACGGCGACCGGTCGCTTCGACCCGCGACCGGTCGGTCCGGAACATCTCCCCAAGCCGTTCCGCGGTGGACACCGCACCCTCCGCGACCTGCTTCACCCCTTCCAGGAAGAACTTCAGCCACGCCTCCCAGTCACCATCCCAACGCACGCGGTCGAGCAGCTCATAGTAGATGGAGCGATGCTGCTTGAAGTAGAGGCTCAGGTACAGAAGGGGTTCCCGCAGCACGCCGGCATGGCAGAGCAGGAAGGTAATGAGCAGCCGGCCGACGCGGCCATTACCGTCGAGGAACGGATGGATCGTCTCGAACTGCACATGCGCGAGCCCGGCCCGCACCAGCACCGGCAGGCCGTCGTCTTCAGCATGCAGGAATCGCTCGAGCGCCGCCATGCAATCGGGCACGGCCGGGTGCGGCGGCGGCACGAATGCCGCGTTGCCCGGACGGCTGCCGCCGATCCAGTTCTGCGAGCGGCGGAACTCGCCGGGATCCTTGCCGCTACCGCGGCCGCGCGAGAGCAGCACGCCATGGATCTCGCGGATCAGGCGGTTCGAAAGGGGGAATCCATCGCGCAGCCGGGCCAGACCGCGGTCGAGCGCGGCGACGTAGTTGGACACCTCCACAACGTCGTCGAGCGGCACGCCGGACGTTTCATCGAGTTCGAAGAGCAGCAGGTCGGAGAGCGAGGATTGCGTCCCCTCGATCTGGGAGGACAGCACCGCTTCCTTGCGGACATAGGCATAGAGGAAGAGTGCCTTGTCCGGCAGCAGCGACGAGACTCCGTCGAGCCGGCCGATGGCGAGCACCGCGGCTTCGAGCAGCGGCTGGAGCGCCCCCTCCATCGCCAACCGCGGGATGGGTGGCAGCGGAGCGGGGACGAAGGCACGGACCCGCTCACCGCCGAGGAGGGTCTCCTCATACCTGCCGGTTTCTCCGCGTTTCACTCCGATTGGGCCTCCGGGCTCAGGAACATTAAATAGCGAGCGCGGATATTCATACTTATGCGGCTAAGTCTAAACAAGAGAGCCGGGCATGGCAAACTACCAGCGGCTCCCGGGGGCGTGGCTTGGAAGGACCCGTTTATCTTCGGCCTGCTCTCCTCGCCTCCACGACCGCAGTCTCTTCGCCACTCTTCCGCACGTCGAGCACGGCCTCGCCGCAGTGGCGTGAAGCCCAACCGGGAGTGTCCGTATCGTAAAGAGGCCCGCGAATACCCATATGTCAAGCCTGACCCCGCTGGTTAGATCCCGCCGGGCGTGGCATCCCGGGGCCGTTGCTATAGACTCGGGGTCGTGCGACCGCGAACGAAACCCAACGACACCCGGCCGGCCCTCGACGCGTGGGGGGAAGGACCGGCGGTCGGGGCGCGGGGGTTGCGGCGTACTCTGCGCTTCGCCGCCTGTGTCGTCGCGCTCGCCGGGCTCGTCGGCTGCAGCGCCGGACTCGCCGGCCATTCGCCCACGGCGATCCGCGCGCGCGGCGAGCTTGTGATCCTCACCCGCAATGCCCCGACCAGCTACTATGAGGAGCACGACGAGCCGACCGGCCCGGAGTATGACATGGCCCGGGCCTTCGCCCGGTATCTGGGCGTCAAGGCGAAATTCGTCGTGCTCGACAGCACCGCGGAGATCCTGCAGGCGCTGCGCGCCGGGCGCGGGGACGTGGCGGCCGCGGGCCTCACCCGCACCCGCGCGCGGCGCGCCGACTTCCTCTTCGGCCCGACCTACCAGCAGGTCCGCCAGCAGGTGGTATGCCGGCGCGGCGGCAAGCACCCGCGCTCGGTGGCGGACCTCGCCGACGCGCAACTGGTGGTCGCGGCGGACAGCAGCTACGTGGAGCGGTTGACGGCACTCAAGCGCTCGTACCCGAAGCTGCACTGGCGCACCGATCCGGATCGCAGTAGTGAAGAGCTGCTGGCGGCGGTCTGGCGGCGCAGTATCGAGTGCACGGTCGCGGACTCGAGCATCGTCGCCATCAACCGACGCTACTACCCCGAACTCATTGTCGCCTTCGACCTCACCAAACCGCAATCGCTGGCTTGGGCCATGCCGCGCACCGCCCGCGCCCTGCAGCGCGCAGTCGACAAGTGGTTCGTCGGATATCGCCGCAGCGGCGCTCTGGCGCAGACCCTGAACAAGTACTATGGCTATATACAGCTTTTCAACTACGTCGACACGCGCGTCTTCCTGCGCCGCATCCGCACACGCCTGCCCCGGTTCCGAGCGACCTTCGAGCGCGCGGCACGCGGCGTGAAGCTGGGCTGGGCCCTGCTCGCCGCGCAGTCCTACCAGGAATCGCACTGGAACCCGCGCGCCGCGAGTCCCACCGGCGTGCGGGGCATGATGATGCTCACCCTGCACACCGCGCGCGAGATGAACGTCAAGAGCCGGCTCAACGCGCGCCAGAGCATCCTCGGCGGGGCCCGCTACCTTGCGCAACTGCGTGCGCGCCTGCCGAAGGCCATCCGCGAACCGGACCGCACGTGGTTCGCCCTCGCCGCGTACAACATCGGCCTGGGCCACATCCGCGATGCCCGCGTGCTGGCGCGCCGCCTGGGCCGGAATCCGAATCGCTGGAGCAGCTTGGCACAGGTGCTGCCGCTGCTCGCGCGCGAGCGCTATTACCGTACCCTGAAGCACGGTTACGCCCGCGGCGGCGAGCCGGTACAGTACGTCAATCGGATCCGCAACTACCGGAATATCCTGCAACACCACCTCGCCACGGCCGGGTCCGAACCCAGGATGTAGGGGATGCGCGAATCCCGGCGAGGCGGGCCGAGGCCCGCCGACGACGTCGCGGGGCCCCGCCGCGATCACTCATGGGTCTGCGGGTCCTCAGTGGATACGTTGGGCGTCCTGTTGGATCCGTATCAGGTCGCTGCGCACCTGATCGGAATCCGCCGCGTCCGGCACCAGTTCGAGGTAGCGATGGTAGTCCTCGAGCGCCGGGCGCAAGCACTCCAGCCGTTCCAGCAGCCGCCCGCGATCGCGGACCTCGGGGGCCAGTTCCGGGGCGATTGCGAGCACACAGTTCATCACCTCGAGGACCTTCTCCAACTGATTGCGCTGCAGATACACGCCCTTCAGGTTACGCAGCAACCGCACCAGGATTTCCCGCGGCGAGGCGGCATTCAGGAGCCCGGCCACGGGCGGCACCGGATCATCGCCATAGACCTGCGCGAGTTGTTCCTGCAGATCCTCCTCATCCAGCGAACGTCCGGCGTCGAACGGATCGAGCACCAGCGCCCCGCCCTGCACCGGCAGTTTGACTAGGAAGTGACCCGGAAACGAGACCCCCTCGACCGGCAGTCCCACGCGTCGGCCGACCTCCAGATAGACGATCGAGAGCGTGATGGGCAGGCCGAGCCTGCGGTCCATCACCTCGTTGAGAAAGCTGTTGCGCGGGTCGTAGTACTCTTCGAGGTTGCCGGCATAACCCTCTTCACGAAACAGGATCCGGTTCAGGGCGAGCACTTGGTCGGTGAGCCCGGTACCGCCGGCCGCGCGCACCCGCTCCGCGTAGTCGTCCAGGCGCCGCAGATACGCATCGGGATCGAGGTCCGGGTATTCCAGGCGGGCGATCTCCAGCGCACCACGGGCGAGCACCGGACTGTCCTTCCGATGCGCCATGAGTCGGCGCAGTCCGCCGGCCACATCCGCTCCCATGCCGCGCCTCCCTCCGACTCCGCCGTGCGGGGCACGAGCGCCCACCATGCAATCCGCCGACGGGGACGGGGGCCGCCCGCTCCGGGGATCGGCACCGTCGGACACGCGTGCCTTGCCGGATCATACACCACCGCCAAACGCCCGCGCGCGAGCGCGCGATCCGCGATGCGGTTCCCGCCGCACCGGTTGCGCCTCCCCGCACGGTGCTCGCCCGCCGTACGTTCGGCACCGTCGGACACGCGCAACACAACGCGCCTGCGGGGTCTCCCGCAGGCGCGTCCTCCTTCCGGCACGAGAGCAGTCCGTCTCAGGGCAGTCCGGCGATCGCCCCGCGGTGCGCAGACCCGAGCAGCTCGAAAAACCGTTCCGTGGGAACGTGCACGAGTTCCTCGTGATCCCCCGCCTCGAAGTACAGTTCCGGCTGCTCGGCGAGGCCCTCGTCCACCACCGTCTCGAGCCCGTAGGCCGGACCCAACGGGGGCACCGCTCCGGGGGCGCAATCCTCGAACAACGCCTCCAATTCCGGTTCCGTGGCCAGATCGACGTTGCGATGGAGGAGTGCGCGCACGGCGCCGAGACGCAGGTGGTGATCGGCCGGGACCACCGCCATCAGGTATCCCGCCTCGTCCTCGAGAATCACGCCCTTGGCGAGCCGCCCGCCCGGGATGTGGGCGGCCTGCGCGGTCTCCAGGCTGCATCCGGTCTGCGGATGCGCCACCACGTCATAGTCCACACCCTGGCGGATCAGGTAACGCTGCAGTGTCGCCGCCATACCCATGATGAACCCTCCCCTATCGCCGATCCCGGGCTCTCACCCGTCACCTCGCGCGGATCGTTCCGACCGCCCGCCCGCGCTCCCGTCCCGATCCACGCGGGACACCGCCTCGGACCCTATTTCAGTATAGCCTCCCTCCCACCGCACCCGGCGGCGCACCACCCGGCGTCCCTGTGCGCATGCCGCTGTAGTATGGACACGAGCGCCCCTGCGGCAGCGAAAGACCGCGACGCGATGCACTGCCTGGTGGAGATCGACCTCGGATGGGTGAGCGACCCCGCCGCGGCGCCGATGCGGCTGGCGCAGGCGCTGCTCCGGCTGCCGGACCGGCAGCCCGACCGGGATTTGAGAGTTCAAGGGGTCATTGAAATCGAAACCATGCTGACCTCGTAAGCCGCCGCTGGTGATTTCAAGTACTCTGACCCCTTGAACTCGCGGCACGCGGCGAGGGATTCACACTATGATCAACCTCAAACGGGTCTACGAAAAACCGGCACGCTCCGACGGCGTCCGGATTCTCGTCGAACGGCTCTGGCCGCGCGGCCTGCGCAAGGAGGACGCGCATATCGATCAGTGGATGAAGGAGATCGCGCCGAGCACCGAACTGCGCAAATGGTTCGGACATGACCCGGCGCGCTGGGAGGAGTTCGAGCACCGCTATACCACGGAACTGCGCGGGCACGACGAGGAACTTGCACAACTGCGCCGGCTCGCGCGCGACGCGACCCTGACTCTCGTCTATGCGGCGCGCGACGAGACCCACAACAGTGCCGTGGTGCTGGCGCACGTACTGAGTTCAAGGGGTCAGAGTACTTGAAATCGAAACCATGCCGACCTCTTAAGGCGCCGCTGGTGATTTCAAGTACTCTGACCCCTTGAACGCCATCGCGAAGATCAACGACGTCGGCCGGGCGCGCCCGGCCCTACAGGAATACCGGAGCGCGCAGAAACCCTCGATCAGGGCGGCACTTGGCCCCGCCGGGGCCAGGGCATCCCCCGGTAGGGCGGGGCGCGCCCCGCCGACGACGCCCGATCGGGGCGGTGGCCGGGCCGTGGGGTTCGATGGTCCCGGTCGGGGAAGGGGCCGTTTCCCGACCCGGCGAGGTGGCTATGCCGCGTGCGGGTGCGTCGTCGGTGTGCTTGTGGCACAATCGGCTCCGTTTCCGCACCCGGCGCCGCGTGACAAGCGCCGGGAGCCGGCCGGAGCGGCACGGACCGCGAGCAATCTGAATCGTGAAGGGCATGCCGATACCAACCGCCTCGACCCCGCCGCACGGCGCGCAGCCAGACGCCCCGGCGCATCTCTGACTTCCAACCGCAGCCGGCGCCTATGCCCGATCCCCACGCGGACCTGTCCGTCGCCCCTGCACAACCTTCCGGGGACAGTGCCTGGGACCGGCTGCGACGCCGTGTGTTCGGCCCGCCGCGTGATCCCACCGCCCCGGAGACCCGCCATCACATCACACTGATCGCCTTTCTCGCCTGGATCGGTCTCGGTGCGGACGGGCTGTCCTCGGCCTGCTACGGTCCGGAAGAGGCCTTCAAGGCACTCGGCAACAACACGGCGCTCGGACTCTACCTGGCCCTGGCCACGGCGGCGACCGTGTTCATCATCGCGATCGGCTACAACCAGGTCATCGAGTTATTCCCGAGCGGCGGCGGCGGCTACAAGGTCGCCACCAAACTGCTCGGCCGCCATGCCGGGCTGGTCTCCGGGGCGGCGCTGGTCGTGGACTACGTGCTGACCGTGGCGATCTCCATCTCCGCGGCGGTCGACGCGGTATTCAGCTTTCTGCCGGTGGACACGACCGGACTGCGCGTCGGCACCATCGTGTTATTGCTGGCGGTCCTCACACTGCTCAACCTGCGCGGCATGAAGGAATCCATCAAGATCCTCATGCCTATATTTATCGGGTTCGTGCTCACTCACGCCTTCCTGATCCTCTATGGGATCGGTCTGCACTGGCGGCACCTGGACACGCTCTACCCTGCAAGTACGGCGGACGTCTCGCGCCTGTCCGGGTCGATCGGCCTGTTCGGCGTAATCGCATTGTTCCTGCGCGCCTACGCTCTGGGCGGGGGCACCTATACCGGGATCGAGGCGGTCTCCAACAGCGTGCACCTGTTGAAAGAGCCGCGCGTCACCACCGGCAAGTGGACTATGTTCTACATGGCGTTGTCGCTTTCGTTCATCGCCGGGGGGATCATCCTGCTCTACCTGCTGTGGAACGCCCATTCCGTTCCCGACAAGACGCTCAACGCCGTCGTGTTCGCGACCATCACCTCCCACTGGCAGTGGGGCGGCTGGGACCTGGGGACCCTGTTCGTTACGCTGGTTCTGATCCTCGAGGCCGGCCTGCTGCTGGTGGCGGCCAACACCGGATTCCTGGCCGGCCCGATGGTGCTGGCCAACATGGCGGTGGACAACTGGCTGCCGACCCGCTTCTCTTATCTCTCGGAGCGGCTGGTCACCAAGAACGGGGTCCTGCTCATGGCCGTGGCCGCCTTCATCATCCTGATATGGACCGACGGGAGGGTCGCCACGCTGGTGGTGCTCTACAGCATGAACGTGTTTCTCACCTTTTCGTTGTCGCTGCTGGGGATGTGCGTCTACTGGTGGCGCAACCGCGGGGTGGAACCGGGTTGGCCGTGGCGGCTGCTGCTCTCGGCGGTCGGCCTGATGACCGCCGCCGGGATCCTGGTTGCGGTGGTACTGGAGAAATTCGACGAGGGCGGCTGGGTGACCGCGGTGGTCACCGGTTCCCTGATCGCGTTCTGCCTGGTCGTGCGCCGCCACTACGAGCAGGTCAAGCGTCAACTGGCGGCGCTCGACGAGATCCTGACCCAGTTGCCGGAGTCCCCGCCGGGCGCGGCGCCGGAACTCTACGAAGGCGAGCCGGCCGCGGTGTTCTTCGTCTCGCGCCACCGCGGCGTGGGCATGCACACCCTGCTCAACGTACAACGGCTGTTCCCCGGCCATTTCCGGAACTACCTGTTCGTCAGCGTCGCCGAGGTCGACAGCAACGCCATGAAGGGCGATGCGGGGGTAAGCAACCTGCAGGAGGCGGTCCAGGCCGATCTGCAGAAGTACGTGGACTTCTGCCACGCCAACGGATTGGCCGCCGCAGGCTATGCCAGCGTCGCCACGGACACCGTGGACGGGGCCGTGCAACTCGCGACGCAGATCCTGGAGAAGTTCCCGGGCAGCGTGTTCTTCGCCGGGAGCCTCACGTTCAAGAACGAGAACTGGCTGACCCGCATGCTGCACAACTACACCGCCCAGGCCCTGCAGCGGCGCCTGCACCTGATGGGCGCCAACCTGATGATCTTCCCGATGCTGGTCGACGCACGCCCCGGCGCGCACTGATCGCGGACCCGACTGCGCCGCTACGATCCGCCATCCCTCATCCGAACCGTGCAGGGACTCCCCGAAGGGGCGCCCCCGGTATCCGTAGGCGTGTCCACCCCGGGCGCACCACTGCGCCGATCCACCCCCCCGCCACGGGACCGGACAGAGGTGGCGTACTTACAGATACGGCGACAGCAGCCGCGCGGTGCCGTCACGCAGCCGCACGCCGAGCGAGCGCTGCGCCAGCAACTCGCGGGTGACGGCCTGGGCGCCGGCCCGACGCGCGCATACTTCCCGCTCCAGGATCCCGGCCAAGACGTCGCCGTAGCACTCCAGGTCGAACTCGAAGTTCAGGCGCAGGCTGCGCGCGTCCCAGTTGGCCGAGCCCAACAGGGTCCAGTGCCCGTCCACCAGCATCAGCTTGGAATGGTCGAAGGGCGGCGGCGTCAGCCACACCCGGCAGCCGTGCTCGACCAGCAGCGGCAGCAGCGCCATGGAGGCCCACCCCACGAAGGGGAGGTTGTTGCGCGAGGGCAGCAGGATGTCGACCTCCACCCCACGCAGAGCGGCGACGTTGAGCGCGACGATGAGCGGCAGGTCCGGCACGAAATACGGCGTCAGGATACGGACCGAGCGGCGCGCGGCGGCCAGCGCGCCGAGGATGGTCCAACGCAGCTTGTCGATGTCCTGATCGGGCCCCTCGGCGATACCGCGCGCCAGCAACCCGCCGGCGGCGCTCAGCGGCGGGAACCAGTCCGCGCCGCGCAACTCCTCGCCCGTGGCGAACAGCCAATCGTCGACGAACACCTCCTGGAGCTGCGCCACGACCGGGCCCTCGACGCGGAAGTGCAGATCGCGCACCGGGCGGCGCGGCTGCTCGACGAGCAGGTGCCCGGCACGCAGGTTCATACCGCCGGTGAAGCCGATGCGCCCGTCCACCACCAGGACCTTGCGATGGTTGCGCAGGTTCATGGAGGTGAGCCGCCACAGCGCCAGGGTCGAGAGGAAGCGCGCCGTCGGTACTCCGGCGCGACGCAGCCGCCCGGTGATCGGCGGCCACGAGTAGCGGGCGCCGGCGTCATCGACCAGGACCCGCACCGCCACGCCGCGCGCGCACGCGCGCTCCAGTGCGGCGGCGAAGCGCGCACCCACCCGGTCGTTGGCGAAGATATAGGTGGCCAATCCCACGGAATGCTCGGCGCGTTCGATCGCCTCCAGCATCGCCGGGTAGGCCTGATCGCCGTCGATGAGCGGCGTGATCCGGTTCCCGGCCCTCAGCGGTCTCACCACGATGCGATCCACGAACCGCGCCAGCGTGGCGAGGTGGCGACCGGCATCGGAGAGGATCTGCGCCGCCTCGGCGCTCGCACCGGCGGCACTCGTATCCGGGGCGCGATAGCGCGCGCGGTCGCCGCGCAGTGCGCGGGCGCGGCGCTGGATACGGTTGATACCGATAATCAGGTACAGCGCCGGGCCAAGGACCGGGGCCACCCAGATGAAGCCCACCCACAGGACCGCGGCGCGCGGGTCGCGCTTGTACAAAATGGCGTGGCCGGAGGCGAGCGCCGCGGCCATGATCGTGAACCCCGCGGCCAGATAGGGCCAGAGCCGGCGGAGGAGTTCGTCCGACACCTCCATGAAGATCGCGTCTCCCCGTCGCGCCGTGCGGGCACGCGCGACGAACACGGTGCGAACCGCCCGGCGCTTCACTCTACCACAGCCCCGGACCGCATCGCGCCGGACGGATCCGAGCGCCGAATCCCGCCGCACGCGACCGACACAGGGTTGACCGCTATCATGGCCCCGAAGACAACGCCGGACCACCATGAACGGTGTGTGGCGTGAGGGGCGGCGCGCGGTGGGGATGCCTTTCGATAACGTGTTCTATCAGATCGCGGCGCTGCTGCTGCTCGCGGCGGCCCTCGGCGCACTCGGCCTGCGCCTGCGCCAACCCCTGATCATCACTTTCATCGCGGTCGGCATCCTGGTGGGTCCGGCGGCGCTCGGTTGGGTACATCCCAGCGACCCGGTCACGCTGCTCGGCAAACTCGGCGTCTCACTGCTGTTGTTCGTGGTGGGCCTGCGGCTGGATCTGAACCTGGTGCGCAGCATGGGCCCGGTGGCGCTCGTCGCGGGGTTCGGACAAGTACTGTTCACGGGCGTACTCGGCCTCCTGATCGCACTGGCGCTGGGACTGACTCCGCTGGCCGCGTTGTACACGGCCAGCGCGCTGACCTTCTCCAGCACCATCATCGTCGTCAAACTGCTCTCGGACCGGCGCGAGATCGACGCCCTGCACGGGCGCATCGCGCTCGGGGTACTCATCGTCCAGGACATGGTGGTGATCCTGGTGATGATCCTGCTCTCCTCCTACGCCACCTCCGGGAGCCACGGCGGCGTCGGTACGGCGATGCTGCTCACCGCGGCGAAGGGTCTGGCGTTCCTGGCACTGCTGGGCCTGCTGACGCGCTACGTCCTGCCGCGGCTGCTGCACCGGCTCGCCGCCTCGCACGAGCTGTTGGTGCTGTTCGCCATCGCCTGGGCGATAGCGCTTGCGGCGATCGGCGACTACCTGGGATTGACCATGGAGGTCGGCGCCTTCCTGGCCGGAGTATCGCTCGCCTCGACCCACTACCGGGCGGCGATCGGCGCGCGCCTGGTGAGCCTGCGCGACTTCCTGTTGCTGTTTTTCTTCATCGAACTCGGCTCCGGGCTGGGCCTGCACCAACTCGGGGCCCAACTCGGGCCGGCGCTCGCGCTCTCGCTGTTCGTCCTGTTCGGCAAACCGCTCATCGTCATGGCGATCATGGGCGCGATGGGCTACCACAAGCGAACCTCGTTTCTCACGGGTCTGTCGCTCGCGCAGATCAGCGAATTCTCGTTCATCCTGGCCGCGCTCGGCGTGAGCCTGGGCCAGATCGACGCCGCCAATCGGGCGCTCATCACCCTCGTGGGACTCATCACCATCGGGCTGTCCAGCTACCTGAGCCTCTACTCCCACCGGCTCTACACCTGGCTCGCCCCCGCGCTCGGCGTGCTGGAGCGGCGGGTCCCGCACCGAGAGCAGGCCATCGGCGACGGGACCGCGCCGCCGCGGCGCATCGACGTGATCCTGTTCGGCCTGGGCCGTTACGGCAACCAGCTTGCCGCGGAACTGCGCGCGCGAGGCCTGCACGTCTATGGGATCGACTTCGATCCGCAGACGGTGAGTGCGTGGCGTGCACGCGGCTGGCCCGCGCACTACGGCGACGCCGAGGACCCCGAGTTCGCCGCGGCGCTGCCGTTGCGCGAGGCCGGGTGGATAGTCAGCAGCATCCCGGACCCGCAGATCAACCTGAGCCTGCTGCACGGCGCGCGCCAGCAGGGCTACACGGGTCGCGTCGCCATGACCGCCCATCACCCCTGGCAGGCCGAGGCGCTGCGCGCGGCCGGCGCCGACGAAGTCCTGCTGCCGTTCCGCGACGCGGCGCACGCGGCGGCCGACCTGCTGCTGGCACCGAACGCGGGCTGATGGGCGGCAGGGGCCGAGGCGCCCTGATCCCCGTGCTATTCTGAGCGCCGCGGTCGACTCGCACCGACCGCGACACGCTCATTCGAGGGGGCCTCCGCTATGACCCGGCAGCAGAGCATCGAGGTGGACACCCGCGGGCGCGGGACCTATAACCTCACCGGATCCGTGCAGGAGGTGGTGAATCGCTCCGGCGTACACGTCGGCCTGTGCCACGTGTTCTGTCACCACACCAGCGCCTCGCTGTTGCTGTGCGAGAACGCCGACCCCCAGGTGCGCGCCGACCTGGAGGCGTTCATGGCGCGGCTCGTGCCGGACGGCGACCCGCTGTTCCGGCACGACCTGGAGGGGCCCGATGACATGCCGGCACACGTGCGCGCGGTGCTGAGCGGGACCGGTCTGACATTGCCGGTACACGATCGGCGCTGCGCCCTGGGGACGTGGCAGGGCCTCTATCTGTGGGAGCACCGCACGGCGGCCCATCGTCGTCGGATAACGGTCACGGTACTCGGAGAGTAGCGGGATTCGCGCGGTTCCGGGCGCGGGCGGTGGATGGTGGTTCGGCCCCCCCCCGACGGGCCGTGGTACAATCCCGGGAGACCGATATAAAAATAACCCCCCACGAGGGCAAACTCGATGGCCAGCAGCGCGCAGCACGTGGAACGCCGGGCCCAATCCCACCAGAGCATCCGGGAAGTGGTGCTGGCGCGCACCGAGACCCTATCGCTCTACCAACAACTCGCCTCGATGCGGCCCTTCGGGCCGGAGCAGACGGTGCAGGACACCCTCGACCGCTTCTGCCAGGCGCTGGTGGACTACGCCGCCGGGACCCACTTCCAGTTCTACCGCCGGATCGAGGAGAACACCGAGCGCCGAACCCCGGTACTGCGCTTGGCGGGGAAGATCTACCCGCGGGTACTGCACACCACCGAGGTGATCCTCGAATTCAACGACCGCTACGACCCGACCCAGCCGTGCAAAGACATAGACCTGGAGCGCCTGAGCCGGGATCTGTCACAGCTCGGTGAAGCCCTCGCCGAGCGCATCGACCTCGAGGACCGACTGATCCGGACCCTGACCCGGGCCCGAAGCTGACGACCGCGGTCAATTCCAACGCTCGTCGCGTACCTGCACGATCCCTTCGTGGACGCGCACCGGCAGCGTCGGGACGGGCTCGTAGGCGGGAGGTGCCAGCACCTCGCCGGTCTTGACGTTGAACTGCGCCCCGTGCCGCGGGCACTCGATCACCTCACCCTCGAAGCGCCCGCCGGTCAGTTCCCCGCCGTCGTGGGTGCACACATCCTCCAGCGCGAAGAACTCGCCGTCGACATCGAACACGGCGACCAGTACGCCGTCGACATCCAGTTTTCTACAGGTACCCTCGGCGAACTCGGATGCCGGCGCCACATCGATCCAGTCGCTCATGGGGTCTCCCTTCGCTCGCGACCCGGTCAGAGCATGCCGAGCTGCAGGCGCGCGGCCTCCGACATATGCTCCTGCGACCACGGCGGATCCCAGACCAGTTCCACCTTGGCCTCGCGCACCCCGGGGATTTCGCCCACCGCGCCCTCCACCATGCACGGGAAGGTCTGCGCCACCGGGCAGCCGGGCGCCGTCAGGGTCATATCGATATGGACCTCGCCCTTGTCGGGGTCGGCGTCGATGCGATAGATCAGGCCCAGGTCGTATATGTTGACCGGGATCTCCGGGTCATAGACCTGCTTGAGCACCTCGATCACCCGCTCCTCGAGCAGGCGCCGGGGGGAGGTCTCGTCTTCGTCGGTCACGGGGTTCATATCAGGCGACGGTCTCCGGCATCGGCGCACGCGGTCACTCGGTGGTGACCGGTTCGCCCTTGTCCTCCAGCGCGGCGTTCAGGGTATGCCAGGCGAGGGTCGCACACTTGACGCGGGTCGGGAACTCACTGACCCCGGAGAGCACCTCGAGCTTGCCGAGATCGACCGGTGCGGCGGCGCCGGTATCCCGGGTGATCCGGCCGTGGAATGCCTGGAACAACCGTTCCGCCTCCTCGAGGCTCTTGCCCTTGAGGGCCTCGGTCATCAAGGAGGCCGAGGCGGTGGAGATCGCACACCCGGACCCCTGGAAGCTCGCCTCGGCGATCCTGCCGTCCTCCACCTTGAGGTACAGCGTCAGGCGGTCGCCGCACAGCGGGTTGAAACCCTCGGCGGTGCGGTTGGCGCCCTTCATGCAATAGCAGTTCCTCGGATTGCGGTTGTGGTCGAAGATGACCTCCTGATAGAGGTCGCGCAGATCGCTCATTGACCGAATACCTCCCGAACCTTGCGGATCCCCGCCATGAGCGCATCCACCTCCTCCCGGGTGTTGTAGACGGCGAACGACGCGCGCGCCGTCGCGGGCAGGCAGTAGTGCTCCATCACCGGCATCGCGCAATGGTGGCCGGCACGCACCGCCAGCCCCTGGCGGTCGAGGATCGTGCCGATATCGTGCGGGTGGATCCTCTCCAGCACGAAGGACAGGATGCTGGCCTTCGCGCGCGCGCACCCCACGACGCGCATGCCCGGCACTTCTTCGGCGGCGGCGAGCGCATATTCCAGGACCGCGTGCTCGTGGGCGGCGATCGCGTCGAGGCCGATCGCCTGGATATAATCGATGGCCGCGCCCAGGCCGATGGCGCCGGCGATGTTGGGGGTGCCGGCCTCGAACTTGGCGGGAATATCGCCGTAGGTGCTGCGCTTGAAGCTGACTTGGCGGATCATCTCACCGCCGCCCTGATAGGGGGGCATGGCCTCCAGCCACTTCTCCTTGCCGTAAAGGACGCCGATGCCGGTCGGCCCATAGAGCTTGTGCCCGGAGAAGGCATAGAAGTCGCAGTCCAGATCCCGCACGTCGACCCGGATATGCGGCGCCGCCTGCGCCCCGTCCAGCAGCACCGGAACGCCCTGCTCATGGGCCAGCTCGATGATGCGGCGGACCGGGTTGATGGTCCCCAGGGCGTTGGACAGATGCGCGACCGCGACCAGCCGCGTTCGCGGCCCCAGGAGGCGCTCGAACTCCTCCATGACGAGTTCGCCGCTGTCGGTGATGGGCACCACTTTCAGCACCGCGCCGGTCTGCTCGGCCAGCAGTTGCCAGGGGACGATGTTGGAGTGGTGTTCCATCTCCGTGAGCAGGATCTCCCCGCCTTCCCGGACCCGCATGCGCCCGAAGGTGGCCGCCACCAGATTGATGGCCTCGGTGGCGCCGCGCACGAACACCAGTTCGCGCACCGAGCGCGCGTTGAGAAACGCGCGCACCTTCTCGCGGACCCCTTCGTACTCCTCGGTGGCGCGCTGGCTCAGGGCGTGCACGCCACGATGTACATTGGCGTTGTCGTGCTCGTAGTAGCGCGTCACGGCGTCGATCACCGCGCGCGGCTTCTGCGTGGTGGCGGCGTTGTCCAGGTACACCAGCGGTTTTCCGTAGACCTGCTGGTCCAATATCGGAAAGTCCGCGCGAATGCGCGCCACGTCCAGGGCCGGTACGGCCTCGCCCTGGAGTCGCCGCTCGACCGGCCCCTTGGCGCTGCTCATATCAGCTCCTCGACCTTGCGCCCGTGCAACAGGCGTGCGGTCAGGGTCCGTTCCAGGTACGCCCGCACCGGCTCCAGGGGCAGGCGGGCGAGCACGTCGTTGGCGAAGGCGTAGATCAGCAGGCTGCGCGCGGCGTCCTCGTCGATCGCGCGCGACTTCAGATAGTAGAGGGCGTCGGGGTCGAGTTGGCCGACGGTGGCGCCGTGCGCGCACTTCACGTCATCGGCGTAGATCTCGAGCTGCGGGCGGATATCGGCCTCGGCGTTCTCCGAGAGCAGCAGATTGTGGTTGGTCTGCAGCGCGTCGGTGTGCTGCGCGCCCGGGTGGACGATGACCTTTCCGCTGAAGACCGAACGGGCATGGCCTTCGAGCACGCCCTTGTAGTATTCCCGGCTGGCACCCTCCGGGGCCAGGTGGTCGATCACGGTATGGTTGTCCACATGCTGACGGGCGCCCAGCAGATACAGTCCGTTCAACACGCACTCGCTGCCCGCGCCGTCGAGCCGCACCCGGATTTCATTGCGCACCAAGCGACCGCCGGCGTCGATCCCATGCGACCGATAGCGTGCGCGCGCGGGCAGGTACACCCCGGTATTCGCGATATGGAAGGCCTTGCCGCCCTCCTGCTGCAACTTGTAGTGCTCGACCTGCGCCCCCTCGCCCAGAAGCACCTCGGTCTGCACGTTGGTGAGACCGACCGCCTCGTGCAGACCGGCGTAGGTCTCGATGAGGACCGCGCGGCTGCCCGCCTCGGCGACCACCAGATTGCGGGGGTGGATCACGGCCCCGTCCCCGGCGCCGGTGGAGAGGTGCAGCACGTGCACGGGGCGATCGAGCACCACACCGGCCGGCAGGTAAAGATGGACACCGTCGGCCATGAAGGCGGTATTGAGCGCCGCGAAGCCGTTGTCCTCGTCGCCCGCGCAGCGCCCGAGCCGGTCCTCGATCGAATCCGGCGCCTCCTCCAGGATCCGTGCCAGGCCGCCCGCGACCACACCGGGCGGCAGCGTGCCCACGTCGGACAGCTCCGGGGCGAGGCGCCCGTCCAGGAACACCAGCCGATGGCAGTCCAGCCCCTCGATCCGGAACGGTTCGAGGGCCTGCGGCGCGGGCACGGGCGCCGCGGCCGGCGCAGGCGCGAACGCCCGCCGCGTGATCGCGCCCGTGTCGGTGTATTTCCACGCCTCGTCCCGGGTCGTCGGAAATCCGCGTTCGGCGAACCGCGCCAGGGCCGCCTCACGACGGCGCCGGACCCACGGCGCACGAGCGCCGGGCAGATCCCCGCGCAGGCGGTCGAAATCGATGCGATAGTGTTCCCCGGATTCCATCGCGGCACTCATCGGATTCAGGCCCCCGCCCGCAGTTCTTCCTCGATCCAACCGTAACCGCGCTTCTCCAGCTCCAGCGCCAATCCGCGATCGCCGGACTTGACGATCCGCCCGCCCGCGAGCACGTGCACGTAGTCCGGGACGATGTAGTCGAGCAGGCGCTGATAGTGCGTGACCACCATCAGCGAGCGTTCCGGACCGCGCAGGGCGTTGACTCCGTCGGCGACCACCCGCAGGGCGTCGATGTCGAGCCCCGAGTCGGTTTCGTCGAGGATCCCGAGCTTGGGCTGCAGCACGGCCATCTGAAGGATCTCGTTGCGCTTCTTTTCGCCTCCGGAGAATCCCTCGTTTACGGGCCGATAGAGAAACTGCTCGTCCATCTCGACCAGCTTCATCCGGTCCTTGACGAGCTTGAGGAAATCCATCGCATCGAGTTCGCTCTCGCCGCGGTGTTTGCGCACCGCGTTCAACGCGGCCTTGAGCAGATAGATGTTGCTCACTCCGGGGATCTCGACCGGGTACTGGAACGCCAGGAACACCCCTTCGCGGGCGCGCTCCTCGGTGGGCATCTCCAACAGGTTGCGGCCCTCATAGAGGACCTCCCCGCCGGTGATCTCATAACCGTCGCGTCCGGTCAGGATGTGCGCGAGCGTACTCTTTCCGGAGCCGTTCGGCCCCATGATCGCATGCACCTCCCCCTTGCCGATCTCCAGGCTCAAGCCGCGCAGGATCGGCTTGCCGTCGATGCCCGCCTCCAGATTCCTGATACTCAACATAATGCCGTTCCTCTCCTTCCCGAATCGGGGCGCGTCAACCCACGCTGCCCTCGAGGCTGATCCCAAGCAGTTTCTGGGCCTCGACGGCGAATTCCATCGGCAACTCCTTGAAGACCTCCTTGCAGAACCCGTTGACGATCATCGAGACCGCATCCTCCGCCGAGATGCCGCGCTGCATGCAATAGTAGAGCTGGTCCTCGCTGATCTTCGAGGTCGTCGCCTCGTGCTCGACCTGGGCGGTCGGATTCCTGACTTCAATATAGGGAAAAGTGTGCGCGCCGCAGCGACGGCCGATCAGCAGCGAATCGCACCGGGTATAGTTGCGCGCGTCGCGCGCGCCCTTGAGCACCTTCACCAGACCGCGATAGGTGTTCTGCCCGCGCCCCGCCGAGATCCCCTTGGAGACGATCGTGCTGCGGGTGTTGCGGCCGATGTGGATCATCTTGGTGCCGGTGTCGGCCTGCTGGCGGTTGTTGGTGAGGGCCACGGAGTAGAACTCGCCCACCGAATGGTCGCCCTCCAGCAGCACGCTCGGATACTTCCAGGTGATGGCCGAACCGGTCTCGACCTGGGTCCACGAGATCTTGGAGTTGGCGCCGCGACAGGCACCGCGTTTAGTGACGAAGTTGTAGATGCCGCCGCGCCCCTCCTCGTCGCCGGGGTACCAGTTTTGCACCGTCGAGTACTTGATCCGGGCGTCCTTCAGCGCGATCAGTTCGACGACCGCGGCGTGGAGCTGATTCTCGTCGCGCTGCGGCGCCGTGCATCCCTCGAGATAGCTGACATAGGCCCCTTCGTCGGCGATGATCAGGGTGCGCTCGAACTGGCCGGTGTTCTTGGCGTTGATCCGAAAGTAAGTGGACAGCTCCATCGGGCAGCGCACCCCCTTGGGTACGTACACGAACGACCCGTCGGAGAACACCGCGGAGTTGAGACTCGCGTAGAAGTTGTCGGTATGCGGCACCACCGAGCCCAGGTACTTCCGGACCAGGTCCGGGTGCTCATGTACCGCCTCGGAGAACGAGCAGAAAATGATGCCCATCCCCGCCAGCTTGTCCTTGAAGGTGGTGGCTACGGAGACGCTGTCGAAGACCGCATCGACCGCCACTCCCGCGAGCAGTTCCTGCTCCTTGAGCGGAATACCGAGCTTGTTGTAGGTCTCCAGCAGCTTCGGATCGACCTCGTCCAGACTCTTGGGGCGCTCGCCCTTGGCCTTCGGCGCCGAATAATAGCTGATCGCCTGGAGGTCGAGCGGCGGATAATGCACGTGCGCCCATTGCGGCTCACGCATCGTGGTCCAGTGCCGATAGGCCCGCAGCCGCCACTCCAACATGAACTCCGGCTCGCCCTTCTTGGCGGAGATCACGCGAACGACGTCCTCGCCCAGGCCCGGCGGCACGGTGTCGGCTTCGACGTCGGTGACGAAACCGTGCTCGTAGTCCTTGCGGATGAGTTCGTCCAGGTTTTGCTTGCTCGTGCCCATGACCGTCCACTCTCGCCTGAGATGTCGCGGGTCCCGGCCGACGCGAGCGCGCGCCGATCCCCGTTGCGATTCGTATAGTGATTCGCCGTCAGGCCACGGTCTTTCCGGCGCCCGCTTCGGCGTGCAGAGGTCGCGGCTCCTGGCGCCCCGCGACCTCCTGGACCGCCGGGCGGCGCACCAGCCGCTCCAGGGTGATCGAATCGAGGAACTCGTAGAGCTGGCGACTCAGATCCGTCCACAGATCGTGGGTGAGGCAGCGCTCGCCGCCCTGACAATCCGCGCGCCCCGCACAGCGTGTGACGTCCACGTTCTCGTCCACGGCGGTGATGATATCGGCCACCGAGATCTCGGTGGCCGGGCGCGCCAGCCGGTAGCCGCCCCCGGGCCCGCGCACACCCTCCACCAAGCCGCGCCTGCGCAGGCGCGCGAAGAGTTGTTCGAGGTAGGACAGGGACAGACCCTGGCCGTTGGCGATCTCAGTCAGCGGCACCGGCCTCGCATGGTTGTGCAAGGCCAGATCCAGCATCGCCGTGACCGCGTAGCGTCCCTTGGTCGAGAGTTTCATATTGCCCACCACCCGTTGAAATTCGGTCCAACCCGTCCACGAGCGCCAAATCCCGAGTAACTCACTAAGGATTTAGTATGCAATGTCCGAGTGAACCCGTCAACATTAAACGGCGCAACTGCAAATTCGCGGAGGACGTTCGGAATAGCGCCGCAGCGAACGGCGCTTTTGAGGTCGCGGTGCAAACCCACTACCCTTTTAAGGGTCGGTCGCGACCCGGCGTCCACGAAGCGACCGTCGCGTGGCCGCCACGGCCTCCGTGCCCCATAACCACATTATCGTAATCGGGATTTCGCTTACACACAAGGACCCCGGGCAAACCCCGGCGGGCAACGGAAATGTTCTACCGGAACGAGGATCTGCACTTCGAATGCACCCGATGCGGGCGCTGCTGCACCGCAGGCGGGGATTATTACGTCTTTCTCGGCCCCGGGGAGGCCGAGACGATTCGCCGCCACCTGGAGCTGTCGAGGTCCTGGTTCCGGCGCCGCTACCTCACCTGGGGCAATACCGGCGAGCGGGTGCTCGCCTCCCGGTCGGACGGATCCTGTGCGCTCCTCGACGAGCAGGGCCGCTGCCGGGTCTACCCGGCACGCCCCGCACAGTGCCGAACCTACCCCTTTTGGCCGGAACTGGTCGCACGCAAGACCGCTTGGCAAAAGGAGCGCCGGCGCTGCGAGGGGATCGGCCGGGGCCCCGCCGTCCCGCGTACACGGATCGAAGCGGCCCTGGCGGCGCTAAAAGTCTTCGACGAATAACCGATAACCCCACATAGACCCGGGCATCGCTGCCCGCGACGGGGAAGTCCCATGACCCGCGAGACCGACGACGACGGCACGTCCGCACGAATCCTGGTGGTCGATGACTCGCGGCTGATGCACGCCGCGTTCGCCAAGATCCTGGGTGGAGAATTCGACTTGGCGCACGCCGCCGACGGGGAGCAGGGCTGGGAAGCCCTGGGGGAAGACCCCGACATCCGGGTGGTGATCACCGACGCGGACATGCCGCGCCTCGACGGCTACGGGCTGATCGCGCGCATCCGCGGCTCTGCCGATCCGCGCCTGCGGGCCCTGCCGGTGATCATGGTCACCGGCGCGGACGACGCGGCGACGCGCGAGCGTGCCCTGGCGACGGGCACGACGGACTTCGTCACCAAGCCTCTCGACCCCATCCAACTGCGCGCCCGGATCCGCGCCCACGCGCGCCTGGACCGCACACAACGCGAGTTGGCCGCCACCGCCGAGGCCCTCGAGGCCCAAGGCGCGGTCGACCCGATCACCGGGCTGAGCAATCGCCGGCATCTGCTCGAGCACGGGGCGCAGGAACTCTCCTTCGCGCGCCGCCACTACAGGCCCCTGGCGCTGATCGTGTTCGCCGTCGACGGGTTCGGGGCGCTACGTGAGCGCCACGGCGCGGCCGCCTCGCGCGCCCTCCTGGAATGGACTGCGGGGATTCTGCGCAGGCGCATGCGCACCGAAGACACCGTAGCGCGTATCGCCGAGGACGAGTTCGCCGTGCTGGCTCCGGCCACCAACCGGCTCCAGGCCGCGATACTGTGCAAGCGCCTGCAGGTCGCCCTCCGCGACCCGCCGTTCCGCGGGCCGGAGGGTCCGATGCCGGTCACCGTCAGCTTGGCGCTCGCGAACCCGGGGCGCGAGCACACCGAGTCGTTCGAACTGCACCTCGAGTGGGCCCGCAGGCAGGTGGCCGCGGCGCGCGCCGCGGGCGGCGACCGCCTGCTGCTCGGCGAACGCCCGGCGCCCACGCCGGCACCGGTACCCGCGCCCGCGCCAGTACCCACGCCCGCGCCAGTACCCACGCCGGTGCCAATATCAGTATCAGTGCCGGTGACGGCATTAGTGCCGGTGCCGCCGCCCCCGACGCTGGACGCCGCGCTCGACCTTCTGGCCCACGGTCAGGGCGCGAGCCTCGACCCGCACCTGCCCATCCTGCTGGCGCGGTTGCTGCCGCTGCTCGAGTACGCCGACCGGCACCTGGGACTAGCCCTGGGCGGGATGCTGCCAACGTTGCGGGCACGCTTCAACGGCCGGGAAACCCATGGGGACGGGCTCGATTGATCGTTGTATTTCTTCGATATTTATCGAATTTGCGACCGCCGCCCCTAAAGGTTCCCTTTACATTCCCCCTCGCTCACCGACCGGACCGGGCGCCCGCGCGCAGCAATGCGACCACCGTCTTGGCATCGGTGATGTGCCCGTCGCATACCCACTCGAGTGCCTGCGAGAAGGCCATCGGGTGGACCTCGATCAACTCGTGGGCCTCGGTGCACGGCGCATCGAACGCGAGTCCGTGCGCCAGGAACAGATAAATGACCTCGTCGCAAAACCCCGGCGTGGTGAGAATCGAGCCCAGCGAAATCCAGCGCGAGGCCCGGATCCCCGCCTCCTCGGCCAACTCGCGCCGCGCCGTATCCTCGGGCGCCTCGCCCGGCTCGATCCGGCCGGCTGGCGCCTCCCATAGCCAGCCGCCGGCCGCATGCCGGTACTGGCGCAGCAGATACACACGATCCTCGTCGTCCACGGCGAGCACCGCCGCCCCGCCCGGATGGCGGACGACCTCGAGCGGGAAGCTCCGTCCGTCGGGCAAGTGAGCGATCTCGATCCCGAGGTCCACCACCCGCCCCCGGTATACCGGCGTGCGATCCGCCATTGCGTCTCCTCCGCCCCGCGAGAACGGTCCCGGCAGATTGGCGACGCGTCGCCGGGGCGGTCAAGGCGGCGTTGACCGCCCATGCGGGTGCAACAGCGCGCTATGATAGCGCGGTGCGTGGAGTTGCGGCGAAGTCTAAGACCATGACACAAACCCCGGCCCCGGAACCCATAGCGCGCCTGCTGGCGATCATGGCGCGCCTGCGCGACCCCGAGCACGGCGCCCCATGGGACCGCCGGCAGACCTTCGCGACCATCGCGCCCTACACCATCGAGGAAGCCCATGAGGTCGCGGACGCCATCGAGCGCGGTGATCTCGAAGCACTGCGCGGAGAACTGGGCGATCTGCTCTTCCAAGTGGTCTACCACGCGCGCCTCGCCGAGGAGGCGGGGGCGTTCGACTTTCGCGACGTGGTGCACGCGATCACCGACAAACTGGTACACCGACACCCGCAGGTGCTCGGCGGGAGCCCGCGGGGACGGGCCGCCCCCGGGCCCGGGGCGTGGGAGGGGCACAAGATCCGCGAGCGCCGCGCGCGCGACGCCGGACCGGACGCCGACCCCAGCCTGCTCGCCGACATCGGCCGTGCGCTGCCGGCGCTGATGCGCGCCCTCAAGCTCCAGAAACGTACCGCCCGGGTGGGCCTCGACCGGCCCCGCGCGGAACCGGTGCTGGAGAAGCTCGAGGAGGAAGTCGGGGAACTGCGCGCGGCGTTCGGCCCGAACGAGGCCCCGGAACGGGTCGCGGAAGAACTCGGCGACGTACTGTTTACGTGTGTGAACCTGGCCCGCCATGCCGGCGTGGACCCGGAGGCCGCACTACGCGGCGCCAATGCGCGCTTCGAGCGTCGCTTCCGCCACATCGAGTCACGGCTGCGGGAACAGGGCCGGGTTCCGGAGCAAGCGCCGCAGGAGGAACTCGACGCGCTGTGGCGGGAAGCAAAGGCTGAGGAGGCCGGGCCGGCGACCCGCCCGCCGACCGCAGGGGAACCCGGGGACCGGTAACCCCGGCGGTTCGTTATCGGCCCGAACCGCCCCCCCCGGCGCGGCACTCATAGGCGCCGAAGAGTTGGCCCGTACTGCCCGGCGCGTGCGCGTCGTAATACAGGGAAGTGAGCCGCAGGTCCACACTCGGGTCGAGCATCGGCCCCTCGAGGATCGAATCATATTCGGAACCGCCGAGGAGCCGGTGGGCCTGGGTCAGATAGAGCCGGTCGAGAACCCCGGCCGAGACCAGCGTGTAGAGCAACCGGGGTCCGGCGACGGCGCACAGACTGTAATAGCCCTGCTCCACGAGGGCGTCGACGAGGCGCCGGCCCTCGACGCGGCGCCCGTTTCCGGCGAACAGCACGCGCAGCCCGAGGCGCTCCAGGGCATCGACCCGCCCCGGATCGGCGCCTTCCCCGGTCACGACATAGAAGGCCCGTTGGTGCAGGTCGAGTCCGGCCGGGACCGGCAGATCCAGGCTGGCGCTCACCACCGCCACCGCCGGCTGCGGCGCCAACCCCTGCGCCTTGCGCCAGTCCAGCAGGTCCGCGTACGGCGCCCGGGTACTCACCGGGAGGTAGTCCTGCGCCTGTCCCTGCGCCAAGTCCCGGAGATAGCGGGCACTCGTGATGAGCACATGAGCCTGTGCGGCGAGTTCCTGGAACAGCCGCCAATCCCGCGGATTGGCGATGGCCGCGGGCACACGGTGGCGGCGCGTGCCGGGCTCGACCAGGGCGATGCGCCCGTCGAGGCTGGTGATGAAGTTGCTGTAGACCACCGGTTTTGCGGCGTCGGCGCGGTGCAGCCCGTGGGCAAGGTAGGCACCGGCGAGGGCCACCGGGGTCGGCGGTCCGGGATAGAGACGCAGCAAGGGCTCGCTCATATCCGTTGCTTCCTGAAGGCCGTGG
Organism: uncultured Chromatiales bacterium; assembly: GCA_964487445.1. GTDB lineage: Bacteria > Pseudomonadota > Gammaproteobacteria > 21-64-14 > 21-64-14 > BMS3Abin12. The sequence continues at coordinate 8,411 of CAZAQG010000019.1, read as the reverse complement.
GTGGGACGCCGGCGCCGGGGCGGAAAGTGTGACGCGCCTCACATCCTCAGTGTGCGCGGTTTCTCAGAATCCCGGCCGACCCGGCCACCATACTACCCCCGTTCTCGGTCCCCAAGTGCTCGGAGCGGGAACCTCCTCTTGGACACAGTCCAGGATTCCGGCCGGCGACCCCCTCGCCGGCTTTTTTTTCGGCTCGAAGCCCCGCAATTCCCCGCAACGGCGCCGCAAGCGACAGTCGTCAGCCCGCGGGCGGTGTACCGAACAACCAGTAATAACCGAAATTGTAGAAGACGTGCAGGAGCATGGGCAGGCGCAGGCGCCGGTCGCGGTCCATGAAGTAACCGAACACCAGGGACGGGAAAAAGGTCAGCGCGGCCCACAGCGGCGGGTGGTGGATGAAGTGCAACGCGGCGAACAGGACGCTGGTGAGAAGATTCGCGGCACTCAGCGATCCGATGCCGCGCGTGCCCAGAACGTCGCGCAGCAACTGCTGCACCCCGCCGCGGAAGATGAACTCCTCGAGCAGCGGGAAGACCAGCGCCGGGAGCACGAAGTCGAGCGGCGCGCGCAACGGCCAGCCGAGATCCTCCGGGCGGGCGCCCAGGGCAAACAGCGACAGCCAGAAGAGCGGGCCGGCGGCGAGGGCCGCGACGAGCTGCCGGTCGCGCCACATGGACCCCTCCCGGTGAGATCCGCCGGGAGAAAAACGGCGGGTGCGATCCCCGAACGACCCGGCGCCGGACTCCATGCCCCGCGCCGCCTCCCCGGAGTTCTCACGGCGGTCGATTGAAACGCTCTCGGGCCCCGGGATCCGGACCCGGGGTCTTTCGCCGCCCGTGAGCGACGATTGGTCGGGGTGAGAGGATTCGAACCTCCGGCCCCTGCCTCCCGAAGGCAGTGCTCTACCAAGCTGAGCTACACCCCGAGTATGCGTGGAAAGTAATCAGTAGTTGCGATCGACCGAGAAGTCCGCCAGGGCGTCCAGCCCGTCGCGGTACACCGAGGGAGGGATCCCCGACAGTGCCGCCTTGGCCCGATCGGCCTCGCGCCGCGCAAGACGTTCAGTGTACGCGATGGCCCCGGTCGACTCAACGGTATCGAGAACCGCATCGATGTACTCCCGGCCGCCCTCGTGGATCGCCCGGCGCAACACCGCGGTCTGTTCGGGGTCGCCCTCGCGCAGGGCGTAGATCAGCGGCAGCGTGGGCTTGCCCTCGGCCAGGTCGTCACCGACGTTCTTGCCGATCTCGTGCGCCGTGCCGCTATAGTCCAGCACGTCGTCCACCAACTGGAAGGCATTACCCAAGTGGCGTCCGAACCCCGCCAAGGCGTGTTCCTCCGCGGGCGCCATCGCGCCGAGCACGGCGCCGAGTTGCGCGGCCGCCTCGAACAGCTTGGCGGTCTTGCAGCGGATGACCTCGAGGTAGCGCGCCTCGGTGGTTTCCGGATCGCGGCAGTTCATCAACTGCATGACCTCGCCCTCGGCGATGGTGTTGGTGGCGTGGGCCATCAGCTCCATGACGCGCACATTCTGGACGTCGACCATCATCTCGAAGGCGCGCGAGTACAGGAAATCGCCGACCAGCACGCTGGCCTCGTTGCCCCACAGCGCGTTGGCGGTCTCCCGCCCGCGGCGCAGCTCCGAGTCGTCGACCACGTCGTCGTGCAGCAGCGTGGCGGTATGGATGAACTCGACGACCGCCGCCAAGTCGATGTGGCGGGTCCCCTGGTAGCCGCAGGCCCGCGCCGAGAGCAGCAGCAGGGCCGGGCGCAGGCGCTTGCCCCCGCTGTTGACGATATAATGGGAAAGCTGATCGACGAGGGCCACGTCGGAGTGCAGGCGACGGCGGATCAGCGCGTCCACCGCCCGCATGTCCTCGGCGACCAGGAGCCGGGTCGCCTCGAGGGAGGGGGGGCGCTCGATGGGGACCGTTGTCTGCATGAGTCTCGCGGTCTGTGGGCTGCCGCCGCCCGTTCGGCGGCGACCTCCCGCGGAACGGATTCGGATCGCCGCGGCTCGTGGCCGTGAGGCGGGCCAAGAGCATGGCACTGCCGCAAAGCTTACGGTTTGACCCTGATCAAAGCAACCGATACAATTGCGCACCTTCGATAACGTTAGCACATTCCAGGCGGTTTGGAGAGTCTCAAGCATGTACGCCGTGATCAAGACCGGCGGCAAGCAGTATCGCGTGCAGGAAGGCGCCGTACTGCGGGTCGAAAAACTGGCTGCCGAGACCGGCGCCCCCGTGGAATTCGACCGGGTGCTGCTGATCTCCGACGGCGAGCACATCCGTTGCGGCAGCCCCTATCTGGAGGGCGGCAAGGTTACGGCCACGATCAGCGCCCAGGGCAAGAGGCGCACCATAGAGATCGTCAAGTTCCGGCGCCGCAAGCATCACCGCAAACAGGCGGGGCACCGCCAGCCGTTCACGGAAGTGCGCATCACCGGCATCTCCGGCTAGCCGCGCAGCGAGGTTCAGTTCCATGGCACACAAAAAAGCGGGTGGCAGCACCCGCAACGGACGCGATTCCCAGTCCAAGCGCCTCGGCGTGAAGCGCTACGGAGGCGAGGCCGTGTGCGCCGGCAACATCCTGGTGCGCCAGCGCGGAACCCACATGCACCCGGGAGCCAACGTCGGCTGCGGGCGCGATCACACGCTGTTCGCACGCGCCTCCGGCCAAGTACGCTTTGAGGTCAAGGGTCCGAAGAGCCGCACCTACGTGAGCGTCGTGACCGCCTGAGGCGTTCGCCCTGCACGGCCTCCCACCCGCCCGTACTTTCTCACCGATCCCCGCCGCGGCCGCCGATGCACTCGCCCGGAGGGGCGCACCCCCCTCCGGGCACATCCAGGCAGGGTAGGCCGGCAGCCTGCCGACCCCCCAGCGGTGAAGGCCGATGAGCAGCGCGGCCGGGCGACGCCTTCCCGCGGCGCAGGCGGCGGAAGGTCGGTGTAAAATCGGGCGGGCACCATGAAATTCGTCGATGAAGCCATCATTCGCGTGGAAGCGGGCCGGGGCGGTCACGGTTGCCTGAGCTTCCGACGCGAGAAATTCATCCCCTTCGGCGGCCCGGACGGCGGCGACGGGGGGAACGGCGCCACCGTCTACCTCGTGGCGGACCCGGCCCTGACCACCCTGGTGGATTTTCGCTACAAGCGGCTGTTCCGCGCACGGCGTGGACAGGACGGGATGGGCGCCAACTGCACCGGACGCAGCGGCACGGATCTGGAGATCCGCGTCCCGGTGGGCACCGTGGTCACGGAAGCGGGCACCGAGGAGATCCTGGGCGACCTGGTGGAGCCGGGACAACGGCTGAAAGTGGCGAACGGCGGGCGCCACGGGCTCGGCAACACGCGCTTCAAGAGTTCCACCAACCGCGCCCCGCGCCGCACGACCCAGGGCACCGAAGGCGAGGCACGCGACCTGCGCCTGGAACTCAAGATGCTCGCCGACGTGGGCCTGCTCGGCCTGCCGAACGCCGGCAAGTCGACCCTGTTGCGAGCGGTGTCGGCAGCCCGACCCAAGATCGCCGACTACCCCTTCACGACCCTGTACCCGCACCTGGGCGTGGTGCGCATCGGAGAGCAGGGATTCGTGATGGCGGACATCCCCGGCCTCATCGAGGGTGCAGCCGAGGGGGCGGGGCTCGGCCTCCGCTTCCTCCGGCACGTGGCCCGCACCCGCCTGCTCCTGCAGGTCATCGACCTCCTGCCCGCCGACAGTTCCGACCCCGTCGTCGCGGTGCGCACCATCGCCGCCGAGTTGGAGCGATTCAACCCGGAGCTTGCACGACGCGAGCGCTGGCTGGTGCTCAACAAGACCGACCTGCTCGCACCCGAGGCGCGGGAGGGGCACTGCCGGGAGATTGTGGACCGACTCGGCTGGAGCGGCCCGTGGTTCGCGGTCTCCGCGGCCACCGGTGCGGGGACCCGGGAACTGGTCGGCGCCGTACTACGGCACCTGGCCGAACCGCCCGCCGCTGGCCCGGCCTGAACCGGGAGTGTACAGTCTTGCCGAACGAGCGCCGGCCCTGGAGACCGTCGGTGCCGGAAACCCCAAGCCATGAAATCCCGAGAAGAACTCGCCCGCAGCCCGCGCTGGGTGATCAAGATCGGCAGTTCCCTGGTGACCGCGGACGGCCGCGGTCTGGACGAGACCAATCTGGACGCCTGGGTCACTCAACTCGCCGACCTGCACGGGACGGGCCGTGATCTGGTGCTGGTCTCCTCGGGGGCGGTCGCAGAGGGCATGGCGCGGCTCGGCTGGCACGAGCGCCCGCGCCCTCTCTATGAACTCCAGGCGGCGGCGGCGGTGGGGCAGATGGGGATGGTGCAGGCCTACGAGGCCCGTTTCCAGCGCTTCGGCATGCACACCGCGCAGGTCCTGCTCACCCACGACGACCTGGTGGACCGCAAGCGATATCTGAACGCACGCAGCACCCTGCGCACGCTATTGCGGATCGGCGCAATCCCGGTAGTCAACGAGAACGACACGGTGGCCGACGAGGAGATCCGCTTCGGCGACAACGACACGCTTGCAGCCCTGGTCGCCAACTTAGTGGAGGCGCAACTGCTGGTGATCCTCACCGACCAGGACGGGCTGTTCGACCGCGACCCGCGAATCCATCCGGACGCGCGGCTGATCCCGGAGGGGCGCGCCGGCGACCCGGCCCTGGAGACCCTGGCGGGGACCGGATCCGGGCGCCTGGGACGTGGCGGCATGCGCACCAAAGTGCAGGCGGCGGCACGGGCGGCGCGTTCCGGCTGCGCGACCCTGATCGCCCACGGGCGCGCCCCCGGGGTCCTGAAACGCATCGCCGGCGGCGAGGCACTGGGCACCCTGCTGCTGCCCGGGCACGAACCGCTGGCGGCCCGCAAACAGTGGCTGGCCGGCCAGCTCCAGGTGCGCGGGCGGCTGAGCCTCGATGACGGGGCCGTACGGGTGCTGCGCGAATCCGGCCGCAGCCTGTTGCCGGTGGGAGTGACGAGCGTCGAGGGCGAGTTCGCGCGCGGCGAACTGGTGGCCTGCGTCGACGCGCACGGAACCCCCGTGGCCCGGGGCCTTGCGAACTACGACGCCGCCGAGGCGCGGCGAATCGCCGGACAACCGAGCCACCGCATCGAGGCCCTGCTCGGCTACGTAGACGAACCGGAACTCATCCACCGCGACAATCTGGTAGTCCTATAAACCCAAACCGCGGGGTCAGGCTTGACATATGGGTATTCGGGGGCCTTTTTACGGTAGGGCCCAAGGGTCGGTCCCCGTGCCGCTTCCGTAGCCTGGATGGGATGGAGCGAAATCCGGGGATTGGCTTTCTTTTTAGGGGAAGGCCCCCTGGATTTCGGCCTTCGGCCTACATCCAGGTTACCTGGGCTTCAAGCGTTGAAGACGGCCCGAGCCGTGTGCGTCGAGCTACAGAACGCCCGGGAAGGTCGCGTCTTCGTCCGCGGGTTCCGTGGCCATCTTTTCCCTGATACGGATTCTAAACTGAGGGGGTTTCGGCGGACGCCAGCGGCAGGCTCCGAATGCGCGCCTGCAGGCGGCTCTTGTGGCGCGCCGCCTTGTTCTTGTGGATGAAGCCCTTGCGCGCCATGCGGTCGAGTATCGGCTCGGCGGCCTTGAATGCGACCTCGGCCTGAGCCCGATCACCGGCGTCGAGCGCCTTGAGGGTCTTCTTGAGGTAGGTGCGCATCATGGAGCGCTGACTGACATTCGCGTTGCGGCGCTTGCCCGCCTGACGGGCGCGTTTTCTTGCTTGTGGGGTATTGGCCAAAACGGGAACTCCCGATGCGCAGAATCCGGTGGAAAGGCGGCGTACTATGCGAATTTTTCGCCTGTTTGTCAATCCCGGGCATCTGCGGCAGGCTGACACCCGCTCCGCCAAGCGGGTACACTCGCTCGAATTTACCGCAACCGGGCCCATACCCGCCGCCATGAGCCTGCGCCTGCTGAAATCGACCGCCACCGTCGGCGCCATGACCCTGATCTCCCGGATCCTGGGCCTGGCGCGCGACATCGTGATCGCCCGCTTCGGTGCCGGTGCGGCGACCGACGCCTTCTTCGTCGCCTTCAAAATCCCCAACTTCCTGCGCCGCCTGTTCGGCGAGGGCGCCTTCTCACAGGCCTTCGTGCCGGTGCTGGCCGAGTACAAGGCGCACCACGATCACGCCGAGGTGCGCCGGCTCACCGACCACGTGAGCGCCGCCTTGGGCGGAATCCTGTTCCTGGTCACCCTGATCGGCGTGGTCGCCGCGCCGCTGCTGGTCTACCTGTTCGCACCGGGCTTCCACACCGACCCCGGCAAGTTCCAACTCACCGAGTACATGCTGCGCATCACCTTCCCGTACATCCTGTTCATCTCGCTGACCGCGCTGGCCGGCGGGATCCTCAATACCTACGGGCGCTTCAGCGTCCCGGCGATCACGCCGGTGCTGCTCAACCTGTCGCTGATCGGGGCGGCGGTGTGGCTCGCCCCGCACCTCGCCCACCCGATCACCGCCCTGGCCTGGGCGGTGCTTGCGGCGGGTATCCTGCAACTCGCCTTCCAACTCCCGTTCCTGGCGCGCCTGCGGCTGCTGCCGCGTCCGCGGTTCGACTGGCACGACCCCGGGGTGCGGCGCATCCTGCGGCTCATGGGCCCGGCGCTGTTCGGCGTCTCGGTCACCCAGGTCAACCTGCTGGTGGACACCCTCATCGCCTCGTTCCTGGCGAGCGGGAGCATCACCTGGCTCTACTACTCGGATCGTCTCATGGAGTTCCCGGTCGGGGTGTTCGGCGTGGCGCTCGGGACCGTGATCCTCCCGCACCTGTCGCAACGCCACGCCCAGGCCGATCCCGAGTCCTTCCGGCGCTCCCTCGACTGGGGGCTGCGCTGGGTGGTGCTCATCGCCGCCCCCGCCACCGTGGGCCTGATCCTGCTCGCCGGGCCGCTGCTCACCACGATGTTCCAGTACCACGCCTTCAGCCCCCGGGACGTCGTCATGGCGAGCCGCAGCCTGATCACCTTCTCGATGGGGATCACCGGATTCATCATGATCAAGGTGCTGGCGCCCGGGTTCTACGCGCGCCAGGACACCGCCACGCCGGTGCGCATCGCGGCGATGGCGATGGCCGCCAACATCGTCTTCAATCTGCTGCTGGTGGTACCCCTGAAACACGCCGGCGTCGCGCTGGCGACCTCACTGGCCGCCTACGTCAACAGCGGCCTGCTGCTCCGCGCGCTACTCCGCTCCGGCGTATACCGGGCCGAGCGCGGCTGGGGCCGTTTCGCACTCCAGGTGGGCGGGGCCTGCCTGGCCATGGGGCTGGTGCTCGGCTATGGGCGCGGCGACCTGGCCACTTGGCTCGCCTGGGGCGCGGCCCAGCGGGCCGCCCACCTCGCATTGTGGGTGACGGCGGCGGGGATCACCTACGTGGTCACCCTGGCAGTGCTCGGCATGCGCCCGGCGCACCTTCTGGAGGCGCCCGCGGACTGAGTGTCCGGCGAGCCGCGTCGAGCCCGGCGGCGGCCTGGAACGAACCGAGGAAGGGACTTCGCCCTACCCAGCCGCCGGGTAAGCTCCCTTCGTAGCCCTTGTCGGCGATCACCGCGGCCCACCCGCGCGCTTACGCAAGCAACGCCGGGGCTTGGGTGCCGTATCTGCCGGCAGGCAGGTCGCGCCCTGGCGTCAACCCCCACTCAGTCACAGAGTTGAAACCATAGTTTACCCTCAATTGCTAACGCGGCCTGAGGCCCCCGGTTACCCGATCAAAGTCCTGCTTAACTGGCTTCTTTATACAATTCAACTTCTTTATCAAGCCGGGAGCCTAATCGATCTTTTTCTAATTCAAGATCATAACGTGTCTGCAGATTCATCCAAAAACGGTCTGACATTCCAAAAAACTTCGAAAGGCGAAGGGCGGTATCAGCAGTAATTGAGCGCTTGCCATGAACAATCTCATTGATACGTCGTGCCGGTACACTCGTAGCCTTGGCAAGCCGGTACTGGCTTATACCCATAGGCTTAAGAAATTCTTCCAGTAGAATTTCGCCTGGATGAATCGGAGGTAATCTTTTGTCTCTCATTGTTAATCACCTAATGATAGTCAACCATCTCAACATCCGTGGCTTGGCCTGATTTCCATCGAAAACATATTCGCCACTGGTCATTCACACGAACGCCGTACTGACCTTTACGGTTTCCCGAAAGCCTTTCCAGACGATTCCCCGGCGGTATTCGAAGGTCCTCGATTAGATCGGCACCATCGATCAGATCCAATTTTCGTTGGGCAACCTTTTGAAGCGACAAAGAAAACCGCTTGACTCGCCGTCTCTTGAATATCCTCTCGGCATCCTTGTCGTGAAAGGATTCGATCATGAGGATATGGTAGTAACGCACTGCGTTAATATTGTCAAGCGTTACTAATCGGTG
>CAZAQG010000018.1:0-32808 GCA_964487445.1 uncultured Chromatiales bacterium | reverse complement strand
CCGATCGCCCGCTTCCCCACGCTTGCGCCGCCGCCGGATCAACCGCCGGCGCGCAGCCGGGCCTTGTAGCCCTGGAAGAGGGCGTGCATCCGGGTCCAGAGCGGGCCGGGGCGTCCGGCACCGACCGTTTCGCCGTCGAGTCGCGTCACCGGCAGGATCTCGCGAGTGGAGCTGGTGATCCACAGCTCCTCGGCGTCGTGCAGCCACTGCGCGGGGATCGGCGCCTCGCGCGCCTCGATCCCGTTGTCGCGGGCGAGTTCCAGAACCAAGTCCCGGGTGATGCCGGGCAGCAGGAACGGGCCTTTCGGCGGGGTCAGCAGGGTGCCGCCGCGTACCAGGAAGAGATTGCTCGCGGCCCCCTCCGTGGCCTCGCCGTCGCGGATCAGGATCGCCTCCGCGCACCCGGCCTCCACCGCCTCCTGGCGCAGCAGGAGATTGCCCAGCAGCGCGATCGACTTGATGTCGCAGCACTTCCAGCGGATGTCCTCGCGTGTGATCGCCGCCACGCCGTGCTCGGCCAGGGCCGGGGTCGGCGGCGTAATGGGGCTGACCGAGGCGAACACCGTCGGGGTCGACGCGCCGGGGAAGGCGTGATCGCGCTTGGGCGCCGGGCCGCGCGTGACCTGCAGATAGACGTAACGATCCCCGTCGCCGTTGACCTCCACCAAGCGATCAAGAATCGTACGCCACTGCGCGCGAGAGTGGGGGTTGGCGAGCCGGATGCCGGCGAGGCTGCGCTCGAACCGTGCCAAGTGCCCGTCGAGGCGAAACAACCGGGCGTCGTACACCGGGATGACCTCGTAGACCCCGTCGCCGAACAGAAAGCCGCGGTCCATCACCGATACCGTGGCCTCCTCCAGGGGCACGAGGCGGCCGTTGAGATAGGCTGTGTTCATGAGCGGTTGCGGCGCGTGCCGCCTCCCCGGTCAGTCATTAGGATTCAAGGGGTCAGGGATTCAAGGGGTCAGAGTACTTGAAATCTTCAACTGCACCGACCTCTTGCGTTGTCTCTGGAGATTTCAATCCTGCTGACCCCTTGAATCCTCTAGCGGTTAGCGGTGGGAGGGTTTAGGTACAGGAGCACGTCGTCCTTGAGGCGTTGCCACAGCGAGCCGACCGCGACGCCGCGCAGGGCGATCAGCGGCTCGCGGGCCAGCACCGTCTTGCCGGCGGCCGCCTGAACGGTGCCGTACGGGGTTCCCTGCACGACCGGCGCGAGGATCGGCTCATGGACCTGGATGTCCGGCCGGAGTCCCCGGGCCTGCCCGCGCGGCAGTGTGACCTTCAGGTCATGGGCGACACCCAGGGGTACGCTCTGCACGGCGCCCTTCCAGACGCGCGCCCGGGTAACCGGCTGTCCGACCTTGTACACGACCCGGGTCTCGAAAAAACGGAAGCCGTAGTTGAGCAGGGCCTCATTGTCGCGGGTGCGCCCATCGTCGCTCTTGGCGCCCATCACCACGGCGATGAGCCGCATCCCGTCGCGCTTCGCCGAGCTGACCAGGCAGTAGCCCGCCTCCTCGGTATGGCCGGTCTTGAGCCCGTCCACCGACGGATCCAGCCACAGCAGCCGGTTGCGGTTGTATTGCTTGATGTGGTTGTAGGTGTACACCTTTTCCTTGAAGTAGTGATAGTACTCCGGGAAGTCCCGGATCAGCGCCCGTGCCAGGACCGCGAGGTCGTGCGCGGTGCTGTAGTGGTCGGGCACCGGCAGGCCGTCCACATCGGCGAAGTGGCTGCTCTTCATGCCGAGTCGCGCGGCCGTCTGATTCATCATCTGTACGAAGGTGGCGGTCGATCCCGCCACGTCTTGCGCGAGCGCGACGGCGGCGTCGTTCCCGGATTGCACGATGATCCCCTGGATCAGGTCCTTTACTAATACCTTGGTTCCCACCTGGAGGAACATCCTGGACCCGCCGGTGCGCCACGCCTTCTTGCTGACCGTCACCTCGTCGTCGAGGTGGATCTGCCCGGCCTTGAGTTCCTGAAACGCGATGTAGAGGGTCAGCATCTTGGTCAGGCTGGCGGGTTGCTCGCGCGTGTTTGCATCGTGCGCGGCGAGGATCTTGCCCGTGGTCGCATCCATCAGCACGTAGCTGTGCAGCGCGAGTTGCGGCGGCGATGGGATGGGCGTCGGCGCGGCCTCGACGGCGGGCGACAAGGCGGCCGCGGACAGGATGGACAGGGTAAGCAGCAGGCGGATGATTGCAGGATACGCCACGGGTGGTTCCCTCTCTCCAGTGGGTGTGGTACGGCGGGACGCGGTCCTTGGAGCCCGGCCCGGGGTTCCGCAAGGGTCGGGCGTGTGCCCGGCGGATGGTGCGGGACCGCGCGTCCGCAGGACGGCGGATCAGTGTAGCGCAATTCTCACGCCGGTGGGGCCGCCCCGCGCACAGGAAGCCTCTTTCGAAACCCTCGGTCCGGGACCAGCCGCGGCCCGCTTACGCCCAGGCGCTCCAGCGTATGGACCATGCGGCGAGCGGCCGGCACGCCGGCCAGCGGGCCGATGCGCACGCGGTAGACGCGCCCCGCATCGCGCTCCGCCGGGCTGATCCGCACCGCGCGCACTCGCGCCCGAAGCAGTCGGTCGCGCAGTCGTTCGGCGTTGTCGAGCCCGGCGAATGCGCCCGCTTGCACATAGACCCGCCGGGGCGCGGTTCGTTCAGGCGCGGGCTTCGGTGCGGGCGCATGCGGCGGCGCCGGCCGGGCGGGAACGGGCGGGGGCGCGTGTCCCGCTGCTACGCCCGGGGACGACCTTGCCTTGGGTCGGCGCGGGTCGATCGCGCGGATTTCCACCGGCGCTGTACCGTTCGGCAGCATGCCGAGCTTCGCGGCCGCAGCCCACGACAGATCTAGGACGCGGTTGCGCGCGAACGGTCCCCGGTCGTTGATGCGCACGATCACCGAGCGTCCGTTGCGCAGGTTCGTGACCCGCACGAAGGTCGGAATCGGGAGGGTGCGGTGGGCCGCGGTCATCGCGTATAGGTCGTAGGGTTCGCCGCCGGCCGTACGCCGGCCGTGGAATTTGATGCCGTACCACGAGGCGATCCCGCGTTGAACGAAGCCGCGGCTGCTGCGCAACACGTAGTAGCGTCGCCCGTGGACGACATAGGAGGAGGGATTGCCGTACGGGCTGCGCGGCTCGACCCGGGGCACGGCGTCGGGGATCGCCGATACATCGACGTCCCGCCCGGGACCGCCGTCGCCCCCGTGGGGGAGGGTGCCGCAGCCGCCGAGGAGCAGGAGCGCCGCGCAGACGAACAGCCGGCGGCGCCCGGCCCGGCGGCCCTTCGTCCCGCTCACTCGCCCTCCCGCTCGCGCGCCGCGCGGATCGCGCGCCCGAGCTGATAGACTGCCATCGCGTACAGCGCGCTGTGGTTGTACCGGGTGATCACGTAGAAGTTGTGGAACGTGATCCAGTATCCGGGGCCGTCGCGCCCCCGCAGACGCAGCAGCTTCGCCGGTCGGTCCCCGGGGGTATCGGCGGCGGCGCCCGTCGCTTCGACCCCGAAGGCCTCCAGTTCCGTCACCGTCCGTTGCGGGTCCGAGAGACGCCGGCCGTCGTCGCCGAGGAGCGTGCGGTACTGATCGCCGCTCACCTTCGCGGGTACCGCCACCGGCGCCCCGGATCTCCAGCCGTGGGCGCTCAGGTAGCGCGCGACGCTGCCGATGGCGTCGGCGGGACTGTTCGCCAGATCGACGCGCCCGTCGCCGTCGAAGTCCACCGCGTAGCGGCGGTAGCTGCTGGCGATGAACTGCGGCATCCCCATGGCCCCGGCATAGGAACCCTTGACCCGCAGCGGATCGAGGTCGTCGTCACGGGCCAGCAGGAGAAACTGGGCGAGTTCGCGGCGGAAGAAGCGCGCGCGCGGCGGATAGTCGAACGCCAGGGTGCTCAGGGAGTCCAGCACGGGGATGTTCCCCATGCGTCTGCCGTAACGGGTCTCCACGCCGATGATGCCGGTCACGATCTGCGGCGGGACGCCGTAGCGTTGCCGGGCGCGCTTCAGGATCGGGGCGTAGCGGTCCCAGAACCGGACACCGCCGCGAATCCGCGCGGGCGTGAGGAAGATCGGCCGGTACTGGAACCAGGGTTTGGCCTCGGCCGGCCGCCGGATCGCCGCCAGGACCCCGGGTCGCATCCGGACCCGGCCGAAGAGTCGCTCCAGTTTCGCACGGGAGAACCCGTGCTCTTTGACCATCCGGTCGATGAACGGCCGCAGCTCCCGTTGCGGGATGGTGACGGCCCCGGCCGGCACGGAGGCGCAGCCGGACACCGCCGTATACGCCACGGCGCCCGCGAACAGCATCATGAGGCGCCTGCCGAGACCCCGGGGGCGGCGCCGCATCGGTGTGGTACGGTCCTGGTTCAAGTGGGCAACAGCTTGCGATGAGTATGGATGGACATCAGGATACCGAAACCCGCCATCACGGTCACCATCGAGGTGCCTCCGTAGCTGATCAGGGGCAGCGGGAGGCCGACCACCGGCAGCAGCCCGGTCACCATCCCCGCGTTGACGAAGACGTAGAAGAAGAAGGTCAGGGCCAGACCGCCGGCAAGCAGTCGCGTGAACGTCGTCTGCGCCTGCGTGGCGATATAGAGGCTGCGCACGACGATGAAGAGATACAACGCGAACAGCACCAGGATTCCGAACAGACCGAATTCCTCTCCGAACACGGCGAGGATGAAATCGGTCGAACCTTCGGGCAGGAAGTTCAGGTGCGACTGGGTCCCGTTGAGCCAGCCCTTTCCGTAGAGGCCGCCGGAGCCCAGTGCGATCATCGACTGGATGATGTGGTAGCCGGAGCCCAACGGGTCGCTCTCCGGGTTGAGAAAGACCAGCACCCGCTGGCGCTGGTAGCCGTGCATGAAGTGCCAGAGTACCGGCACGAGCGCGGCGCCGAGCAGCAGCAGGCCCAGGATAAGGCGCCAGCGCAGCCCGGCGAAGAACAGCACGAAGAATCCCGCGCCGGTCACCAGCAGCGCGGTTCCGAGGTCGGGCTGTTTGGCGATCAGGCCGACGGGGACCACGATCATCAGGGCGCACGCGGCCACGTACGCCCCGCGGGGCGGCAGCGCCCGGTCGTCCAGATACCAGGCGATCATCATCGGCACGGCGAGCTTCATCATCTCCGCCGGCTGGAAGCGGAACAGCCCCAGGTTGAGCCAACGTTGCGCCCCCTTGCCGGTGTACCCGAAGATCAGGACGGCGATCAGCAGGAGGATGCCCGTGGCGAACGCCGCCGGGGTGATGCGTTTGAGCCAATGGGGCGGGACCTGGGCGACCAGAAACATGCCGACGGTGGCCACCCCGAGACGCAGGACCTGCTTCCAGACGTGCCGCATGTCCTGATCAGTGGCGCTGTAGAGGATCGCGAGCCCGATCAGCGCCACGACGACGACGGCGATCAGCAGCGGCGGATCGACGTGCAGGCGCACCATGAGCCGGCGCATGCCCGCGCCGCGTGTGGGCTCGCCGTCCCCGATCAACAGCCTGGAACTCATCGACCCTCCTTCACCAGGTACTCGTCCATCACCTTGCGTGCGATCGGTGCCGCGGTAACGCCTCCGTACCCTCCATGCTCGACGATTACAGCGACCACGATCTTGGGATTCTCCGCCGGCGCAAACCCGATGAACAGGGCGTTGTCGCGCAGCCGGCGCGGCACGGTGGCCTCGTCCCTGTAGCCTCCCTGCCCGGTCCCGAACAGTTGCGCGGTCCCGGTCTTCCCCGCAATCGTGTATCGAAGCCCGCGATCGATGGCATGGGCGGTCCCATGGATGCTGCCGATGACGTCGGTCATCGAAGTGATCACGTCCTTCCAATAGGAAGGATTGGACAGGAGGATCGCCGGCAGGTGCCGGGGCGGAACCACGCTGAGCCGCCCGGTCGCCGGATCCCGGGTCGCGTAGAGCAGGTGCGGGACGACCCGCCGGCCGTGGGTGGCCAGGGTCGCCGTGGCAGCCGCAAGCTGCAACGGGGTGACCAGGGTGAAGCCCTGTCCGATCCCGTTGATCAGTGTCTCGCCGGGATACCAGGATTGGTGTCGGGTGGCGCGTTTCCACTCCGGCGACGGCAACAGCCCATTCTTCTCGCCCGGGAGGTCGACCCCGGTGGGTTCCCCGAAACCGAAGCGGCTTAGAAACGCATGCATGCGTTCGATACCGAGTTCGTGGGCGAGTGCGTAGAAGTACACATCACAGGACTGGGTGATCGCCTTCCTCAGGTCGACGATCCCGTGTCCCCCGCGTTTCCACCCCCAGTATTTGCGGCTGTCCCCGGGCAACTGATAGTACCCCGGGCAGTAGACGGTGCTTGCGGGCGTGATCACCCCGTATTGCAGGCCCGCGAGCGCCATGAACGGCTTGATGGTGGACCCCGGTGCATACAGGCCGCGGATCGCGCGATCGAATAACGGGTGCCCGGGATTGGCATGTAGTGCGCGGTAGGCCTTGGATGAGATGCCGTTGACGAACGGGTTGGGGTTGTAGACGGGCGAGCTGACCATCGCGAGGATATCGCCGTTGTTCGGGTCCAGGGCCACGACCGCGCCGCCGTAGTCGCCCATGGCCTTCTGCGCGGTCGCCTGCAGGTTGGCGTCCAGGGTCAGGTAGAGGTTGTCGCCGGGGTGCGGGGCATCGCGCTTGAGTACCCGCAGGGTCCGGCCCTGGGCGTTGGCCTCGACCTGCTCGAGTCCCACCGCGCCGTGGAGGATCGATTCGTAATGCCGCTCGATGCCGGTCTTCCCGATATACGAGGTTCCGGCGTATTCGCCGGCGCTCACGCGCCGCAGGTCCGCCACGTCGATGCGTCCCACGTAGCCGATATCGTGCACCGCCAGGGGGGCGAGCGGGTAGTGGCGGCTGAGCCGCGCCGTGACCTCGACGCCCGGGAACCGCCAGCGGTCGACGGCGAAGCGCGCGACCTCGCGGGGTGTCAGGTGGAAGCGCAGCGGGATACTCTCGAAGCGGGGCTTCTGGGCCATGAGCCGGCGAAATGCTTCGACGTCGTCGTCGCTGATCGGCATGAGCTTGCGCAGGCCCGAGATCACGGCCTTCAGGTCTTTCACCTGTTCCGGGGTGATTTCGAGGTTGTAGGTGGGGACGTTCTCTGCCAGCAGCACCCCGTTGCGATCATAGATGAGCCCGCGCGTGGGCGGAATCGGCAACAGCTTGACCCAGTTTTCCTTGGATAGGGTGGCGTAGTGTTCGTGCAGGACCACCTGTAAGTAGACGAGGCGGCCGATCAGCAGGGCGAGCAGCAGGCCGGTGATCACCACCGCCCACGTCGCCCGCGCGATCGTCAGCCGGCTCTCGGCCGAGTAATCCTTGATGGTGATGCCCCGGGCCATCAGGCGTCCCTCGCGGACCCGCGCCCGGCACATGCCTCGCCCGCGCTCACATCGGTTCCCCGAATCGGGCCCCCCGGCTCACTCGACCCGGAACCGCCGGCGCAGGTCGCGCAGCACGGCATAGGCCAGCGGCCAGAGCATGGTGCCGGTGAGCGACGGGGCCCAGTAGAGCCAGGTGCGGGCGGGGCGCCCGATGATCCCGTTGATCCACAGCATCACCAGTTGATAGAGGGCGAGGAGCAGCAATACGCTCAGGGCCTGTTGCCACATCGGATAGACCCGGATCCTCTGGTGCAGTTTCATTGTCAGGAATGCGATCAGCGCGAATCCGAGGGCGTGTTCGCCCAGCAGGCCGCCCTTGAGGACGTCCATCAGCAGGCCCACGACCCACGCGCTTCCCACTCCGACCCGTTCCGGCAGGGCGAGGCACCAGTAGATCAGCACCATCGCGGTCCACTCCGGGCGGAATGGATCGACCGCCCCCGGCAACGGGAGGATCGAGAGGAGCATCGCCGCCACGAAGCTCGCGACGATGACCCAGCCGCCGTGGTGGCGGGTCGAGATCATGGTCGGGCCCGCGCCGCAGGGGCGGGGCGGGCCGCGGAGTTCGCACCGCAGGTGTGCCCCTTCGGCCAGACCAGCATCACCTCGCGGCTGCGATCGAGGTGGGCGGTGGGGATCGCCGTGACCGTGGCGAACGGACGGCCCGGGTCGTGGTGCACCGCCGACACGCGCGCGACCGGATAGCCGGGGGGGAAACGCCCGCCGAGCCCCGAGGTGACCAGCAGGTCGCCGACCCGGATATCGGCGTTGTTCGGCAGATGCGGCAATTGCAGGCGGTCCATGGCGCCGGTGCCGACGGCGATCGCGCGCAGCCCGTTGCGGTTGATCTGCACCGGGGTCGCCTGACTGACGTCGGTGATCAGCATCGCGGTCGCGCTCAGCGGGCCGACGTGGGTGGTCTGCCCCATCACGCCGTCGGCGTCGAGCAGCGGCTGACCGGTGCAGACGCCGTCGTCGGCGCCCTTGTCGATGACCACGCGATGCTTGTAGGGGTCCAGGTCCACGGCCATGATTTCGGCGATCAGGATCCGCCCGTCGATCTGGGTCGATGACTCGTGCAACGCCCGCAACCGGAGGTTCTCGGCTTCCAGGGCGGCCATCCTCTGCAACTCGGTCTTGAGCACGAACTGCCGGGTGCGCAGCGCCGCGTTCTCCTCCAGCAGCTTGTGCCGCGAAGTCATGGTCTCCGAGGCCCAGCGCCCGAGCGCGACGGGCAGATCGACGACGTACTGGAGCGGATAGACGGCCACGGAGAGCGCCCCGCGCAGCGCCTCCAGGTGATTCGCGCGGTGATCCGCCGTCATCAGCAGGATCGAGGCCAGCGCGAACACCACGAGCCGCGCGGTGATCGACGGGCCTTGTGTGAACAGCGGCTTTATCGGTACAACCCCCGCGTTCCCGACGGGAGGGAACGAAACGGCGTGTCAGTCGACGAGGAAGAAATCGCTGCCGTGCTCGGTGATCAGTTCCAGCGACCGGCCGCCGCCGCGCGCGACGCAGGTCAGCGGATCCTCCGCCACCACCACCGGCAGGCCGGTCTCTTCCATCAGCAACCGGTCGATGTCGCGCAACAGGGCGCCGCCGCCGGTCAACACGATGCCGCGCTCGGCCACGTCCGAGCCCAGCTCCGGCGGGGTCTGTTCGAGCGCGGTCCTGACCGCGCCGACGATCCCCGAGAGCGGCTCCTGGAGCGCTTCGAGGATCTCGTTGCTGTTGAGCGTGAAGCTGCGCGGCACGCCCTCGGCGAGGTTGCGACCTCTGATTTCGATTTCGCGCACTTCGTTCCCGGGGAATGCGGCGCCGATCTCGTGCTTGACCCGCTCCGCGGTCGCCTCCCCGATCAGCGTGCCGTAGTTGCGACGTACATAATTGGTAATGGCGTCGTCGAACTTGTCGCCGCCGATGCGCACCGAGGAGGAGTAGACGATCCCGTTCAGGGAGATTACCGCCACCTCGGAGGTGCCGCCCCCGATGTCGAGCACCATGGAGCCGCGCGCCTCGTCCACCGGGAGCCCCGCGCCGATCGCCGCCGCCATCGGCTCCTCGATGAGATAGACCTCGCGCGCACCGGCCCCGCCGGCCGACTCGCGGATCGCGCGTCGCTCGACCTGGGTGGAGCCGCAGGGTACGCATACCAGGACCCGCGGACTGGGGCGGAATACCTTGTTCTCGTGCACCTTGCGGATGAAATACTGGAGCATCTTCTCGGTGACGGTGAAATCGGCGATCACCCCTTCCTTGAGCGGGCGGATGGCGGTGATATTGCCCGGTGTGCGCCCGAGCATCCGTTTCGCCTCGATTCCCACCGCAGCGATCGCGCGCGCGCCGCCCGGACCCCGATCCTGGCGTATCGCCACCACCGACGGTTCGTTGAGCACGATGCCCTGGCCGCGCACGTAGATGAGCGTGTTGGCGGTGCCCAGGTCGATGGACAGATCGTTGGAGAAGATTCCCCATAACCGCTTGAACATAGGACGTGTTCCGCCTTCCCGCCGAAGAATGCTGTTTCGGGTGCCTACACTAGCAGCGAGGGGGATTTTGGGCAAGGACGCAGGTATGATAACTTTTCACGGTTACGTCCCGGTCCCGGGGCACTGCGCAAGGTCACGGCGATGATATTGGAATCCGATGAGGTGGAGAAGATCGCGCACTTGGCGCGGATTGCGATCCGCGCGCAGGACGTTCCGGAGTATCGGCGCAACCTCTCGCGGATCCTGGAGTTCGTCGAGCAGATGGACGCCGTCGATACCCGCGACGTCGAGCCCATGGCCCACCCGCTGGACGCCGCCCAGCGCCTGCGTCCGGACGAGGTTACCGAAATCGATCGGCGCGAGCGTTTCCAGGCGATCGCGCCCCGGGTCGACGCCGGGTTCTACCTGGTCCCCCAGGTGATCGAGTAGCCGCCGCACCCGCCCGGGAGTTTGCGTATTCCATGCACGAGAAGACCGTCGCCGAACTGTCCGCCGCCCTCGAGGCCGGCGAGGCCTCCAGTGAGGAAATCACGCGCACGCTGCTCGCTCGCGTGGAGCGTCTCGATACGCACCTCAACAGCTTCATCACGGTGACCGCCGAGCGTGCGCTGGAGCAGGCGCGGGTCGCGGACCGGCGCCGCGCACGCGGCGAGGCCGGCCCGCTGACCGGGATCCCCATCGCCTACAAGGATATCTTCTGCACCCTCGGGGTGCGCACCAGTTGCGGCTCGCGGATGCTCGATAATTTCACGGCACCCTACGAGTCCGCGGTGACGGCGCGGCTCGAGGCGGCGGGGATGGTGATGCTCGGCAAGACCAACATGGACGAGTTCGCGATGGGCTCCTCCAGCGAGACCAGCCACTACGGACCGGTGCGCAATCCGTGGAATCCGCAGACCGTCCCGGGGGGCTCCTCGGGGGGCTCCGCGGCGGCGGTGGCCGCGCGCCTGACCCCGGCGGCCACCGGCACCGATACCGGCGGCTCGATCCGCCAGCCCGCCGCGCTGTGCGGGATCTCCGGGCTCAAGCCGAGCTACGGGCGCGTCTCGCGGTTCGGGATGATCGCCTTCGCTTCCAGTCTCGATCAGGGCGGACCGATGGCCCGCACGGCCGAGGATCTTGCGTGGTTGCTCGGGGCGATGGCCGGTTTCGACCCGCGTGATTCGACCAGCGTCGACGAGCCGGTCCCCGACTACGTCGCGGAATTGAAAAGGGGGGCCGAGGGATTGCGCATCGGCCTGCCGCGCGAGTACTTTGCGGAGGGTCTCGATCCGGGCGTCGCACGCGCCGTGGAGGAGGCGGTGGCCGAGTGCCGGCGCCTCGGCGCGCAGGTGCGCGAGATCAGCCTGCCCAACACACGTTTGGCGGTGCCCGCCTATTATGTCATCGCCCCCGCCGAGTGTTCGTCGAACCTCTCGCGCTACGACGGGGTGCGCTTCGGCCACCGTTGCGAAGACCCGGCCGACTTGGAGGACCTCTACAAGCGCTCCCGGGGCGAGGGTTTCGGGGCCGAGGTCAAGCGCCGCATCCTGGTGGGCACCTACGCCTTGTCGGCCGGTTACTACGACGCCTATTACCGCAAGGCCCAGCAGTTGCGTCGCCTGATCCGCGAGGACTTCCGGCGTGCCTTCGAGGACGTGGACGTGATCATGGGGCCGACCTCGCCGAGCGCGGCGTTCCGCCTCGGCGAGCGGCTCGACGATCCGGTGACCATGTACCTGTCGGACATCTACACGATCGCCGTGAACCTGGCCGGGCTGCCGGCGCTGTCGATCCCCTGCGGATTCGTCGACGGGCTGCCGGCGGGACTGCACGTCATCGGCGATTATTTCCAGGAGGGGCGCCTGCTGGCGCTGGCCCATCGTTATCAGCAGGCGACCGATTGGCACCGACGCGTGCCCGCCGGGTTCGCGGCATGAGCGGGCCGTCGTCGGCGCGCGGGGAGCGATAGGCGCATGAGCGAGTGGGAAGTCGTCATCGGGTTGGAGATCCACGCGCAGTTGGCCACCCGCAGCAAGATCTTCTCGGGCGCCGCCACCGCCTATGGCGCGGCGCCCAACACCCAGGCCTGCGCCGTGGATCTGGGCCTGCCGGGGGTGCTGCCGGTGCTCAACGGGCGGGCGGTGCGCATGGCCGTGAAGTTCGGGCTCGCCGTCGGCGCCGGGATCGCGCACCGCTCGGTGTTCGCGCGCAAGAACTACTTCTACCCCGATCTCCCCAAGGGTTACCAGATCAGCCAGTACGATCTGCCGGTGGTGACCCGCGGTCGCCTGACGATCGATCTCGAAGAAGGCGGCACCAAGGTCGTGGGGATCACGCGCGCGCACCTGGAAGAGGACGCCGGAAAGTCGCTGCACGGAAATTTTCACGGCATGACCGGGATCGACCTCAATCGCGCCGGCGTGCCGCTGCTGGAGATCGTCTCCGAACCCGACCTGCGCTCGCCGCGCGAGGCGGTCGCCTACGCGAAGAAGATCCACTCGCTGGTGCGTTACCTGGAGATCTGCGACGGGAATCTGCAGGAGGGCTCGTTTCGCTGCGACGTGAACGTCTCGCTGCGCCCGCGCGGTGCGTCCGAGTACGGCACCCGCACGGAGACCAAGAACCTCAACTCCTTCCGGTTCATGGAACGCGCCGTGCTCTACGAGATCGAGCGCCAGCGCGAGATCCTGGAAGGCGGCGGCCGCGTGGTCCAGGAGACCCGCCTCTACGACTCCGAGCGCAACGAGACGCGCCCCATGCGCAGCAAGGAGGAGGCGCACGACTACCGCTACTTCCCGGATCCGGACCTGCTGCCGCTGGAGATCGACGCGGCGTTCATCGAGGAGGTGCGCGCCACCCTCCCCGAATTACCGGACGAGAAGCGCCGTCGCTTCGCGGAGCAGTACGGCCTTGCCGCCTATGACGCGGGGGTGCTCACCGTTACCCGCGAGCTGGCGGATTATTATGAAGTGGTGGTCGAGGCGGTCGGCGGCGAACCCAAGCTCGCGGCCAACTGGGTGATGGGGGATCTGGGCGGGGCGCTGAACAAGGCCGGGCTGGACATCACGACCGCGCCCGTGAGCGCCGCGCAGCTCGGCGGCATGCTGCGGCGGATCAGCGACGGCACCATCTCGGGCAAGATCGCCAAGCAGGTCTTCGAAGCCCTGTGGGAGGGGGCGGTCGATGCCGACCGGGTCATCGAGGAGAGCGGCCTGCGGCAGATCACCGACAGCGGCGCGATCGAGTCGATCATCGACCGGGCGCTGGCGGCGAATCCGACGCAGTTGGAGCAGTACCGCGCCGGAAAGGACAAGCTGTTCGGCTTCTTCGTGGGCCAGGTGATGAAGGCCTGCCAGGGCAAGGCCAACCCCGCCCAGGTCAACGCACTCCTCAAGAAAAAGCTCGACGGCTGAGGCGTCAGCGAACCCGCCCGCGCACCGTACCGCCGCTTCCTGCGGCCCGGATTCCGGCCGGCGGCCTGCATCCGGGGTACATGGCCCGAATCGGGCGTCGTCGGCGGGGCTCGCCCCGCCCTACGGGTGTTCACGCTTCATGGGGGGCACCGCTACTCCATGCCGGCGCAGAGCGCCTTGCGGACTGGTGACACCGCAGAGCGGTGTCACCAGTCAGTTACATCTTTCATCCGTGGGGCCCGGCGCCCGGGGCGGGATCCTCCGGGCCCGCAAGCTCCAGGGGCACCTCGCACACGCGCCCGGCGTGCAGCCGGAACCCGCGGATCTCGAGTACGCCGCGGGTATCCAGGCACAGCGGCAGGTAGAGCAGGTCGGGCCGGTCCCAGCGCGCCAGTTCCGCGACATCGGGTCCCGCGGGCATCTGCGGGTGGGTCTCGTAGACCGCGAACAGGGTCTCACCGGCGGCGCGCAGGGTCCGTTCGGCCGCCGCGGGGTCCGCGCCGGCGGCCAGCGTGTGGCAATGCGTCGGGATCCCCGCGACGGCACCCACCACCCCCAGCGTCCGCCCGTCGGGGGCGTGTTGCGCCTCGGCCAGGAGCCGGTTGACCAGGCGGCGCGGCAGTGCGATGCGCTCCATCAGCCTGGTCCCCCGCATACCGGGCAGTCGGGGTCGCGCGCGATGCGCAGCGTGCGCCACTGCGCGTGGGCGAGGTCCACGATCAGCAGGCGATCCTGCAGCGGCGCCGCCGCACCCGTCAGGATACGCAGCGCCTCGGCGGCCTGGAGGCTGCCGATCACCCCTACCAGCGGCGCGAGCACGCCGGTCTCGCTGCACGTCTCCTCTTCGCTGCCCTGTTCCGTATAGAGGCAGCGGTAGCACGGCCCTGCGCCGCGCCGGGCGCGGAACACCGCGACCTGGCCCTCCATGCGGATCGCCGCGCCCGAGACCAGCGGCGTGCCGGTGTCGACGCAGGCGCGGTTGACGTCGAAGCGGGTGGCGAAGTTGTCGCTCGCGTCGAGCACCACGTCCGCATCCGCCGCGCACGCGCGCAACGCCGCCCCGGCGAGCCGATCGGCGATCGCGCAGATCTCCACCAGCGGGTTGAGGGCGCACAGCGTCGCGCGCGCCGCCTCCACCTTGAGCCGTCCCAGGTCGGCGGTACGCAACGCGATCTGGCGTTGCAGGTTGGATAGTTCCACCCGGTCCGGATCGGCGATCGTCAATCGTCCGACGCCGGCGGCGGCGAGGTATAGTGCCGCGGGCCCGCCCAGCCCGCCCACGCCCACGACCAATGCATGCGAGTCCCGCAGACGTTCCTGACCCTCGATTCCGACCTGTGGCAGGAGGATCTGGCGGCTGTAGCGCAGGAGTTGTTCGTCGTCCATCGGTCCTTTCCGGCATCGGCCCTTCCCGGCGGCGCGCTACGGGCTCCCCGCCCCCTGCGCCTGTGTCACCCGCGGGTGCGCGGCCGGATCCTCGTGGGTCGTGATCGCGCGGTACCCGCAACGCATCAACAGCCGCCGTACCGCCGGCGCCTGATCGTAGCCGTGCTCGAGCAGCAGCCAGCCGCCGGGTGCCAGGGCGTGTCGCGCCGCGAAGGTGATGCGGCGGATCGCATCGAGGCCGTCGGGGCCCGCGGCGAGCGCGCGCCGCGGTTCGAAGCGCACGTCGCTCCGTCCCAGGTGGGGATCCCCGGCGGGTACGTAGGGCGGATTGCTGACCATCACGGCGTAGCGTTCGTCCGGACCCAGGGCGCGACACCAGTCGCCGCGGCGGAACTCCACGTTGCCGAGACCGAGTCGCGCGGCGTTCCCGCGCGCCACCTCCAGCGCCGCGGCGCTGGTGTCGGTGGCCACGATGTGCGCCGCCGGGCGCTCGTGCGCCAGCGCCAGGGCGAGCGGTCCGGCCCCGGTGCCGAGATCGGCCACCCACGCCGCGTCGTCGCCGGGGAGGTGTTCGAGCGCCAATTCCACCAGGCACTCGGTCTCCGGCCGCGGGATGAGGGTGTCCGGTGTAACCCGCAACGGCAACGACCAGAACTCGCGCGCTCCGGTGAGGTAGGCGATCGGCTCGCCGCGCCGGCGTCGCTCCACCAGGCTCAGGAACCCGTTCGCCTCGCCGGGGCCGAGGGTGCGTTCCGGGAAGGCGCGCAGATGACTGCGCGGGCGCTGCAGGACGTGCGCCAGCAATACCTCGGTCTCCAGCCGTGCGGCGGTGTGCACCGGTGCCAGGAGGGCGGCGGCGGCCGCGAGCCACTCGTCGATGCGGCTCGGGCTCGGAGAGCGGGCCGGGTTCATGGCCGAAGCGGACCGGTGCACGCGCTCACTCGCCCATGGCCGCGAGCGCTTCGGCCTGGTGCTCGCCGATCAGCGGGTCGATCACGGGATCGAGTTCCCCCTCCAGGATCGTCTCCAGCTTGTAGAGGGTGAGGTTGATGCGATGGTCGCTCACCCGCCCCTGGGGAAAATTATAGGTGCGGATGCGCTCGGACCGGTCGCCGCTGCCGACCAGCAGTCGCCGGGTGCGGGCCTGCTCGGCGTCCTGGCGCTCACGCTCGCGTGCCTGGATTCGGGCCTGCAGCAGCGCCAGGGCGCGGGCGCGGTTCTTGTGCTGGGAGCGTTCGTCCTGGCACTCGACCACGATCCCGGTGGGCAGGTGGGTCAGGCGCACCGCCGAATCGGTCTTGTTTACATGCTGGCCGCCCGCTCCGGAGGCGCGGTAGGTGTCCACGCGCAGCTCCGCGGGGTTGATGGCCGTCGCCTCGACTTCCTCGACCTCCGGCAGCACGGCGACGGTGCAGGCCGAGGTATGGATGCGCCCCTGCGCCTCGGTCTCCGGGACGCGCTGTACTCGATGCACACCGGACTCGAATTTCAGGCGCGAGTAGGCGCCGCGCCCGGCCACGCGCAGGATGATCTCCTTGTAGCCGCCGTGTTCACCCGTGCTCTCGCTGAGCACCTCCACTCCCCAGCCGCGCCGCTCGGCGTAGCGCAGATACATGCGCGCGAGATCGCCGGCGAACAGCGCGGCCTCGTCGCCGCCGGTACCGGCGCGGATCTCCAGGAACAGATTGCGCTCGTCCTGCGGGTCGCGCGGAACCAGCAGGCGTCGCAGTTCCTCTTCGATCGCCTCGCATCGCGCGCTGGCCGCCGCGCGTTCCTCGGCGGCCAGCGCGCGCAGTTCGGGGTCGCGGTCGCGCAGCATCTCTTGCGCCGCATCCCGTTCGTGCACCGCCTGCCGGTACGCCTCGAAGGAGCGGATCAGCGGTGCGAGTTGCGCGTATTCCTTGGACAGCGATCGGAAGCGCGCGGGGTCCGAGACCACTTCCGCCGAGGCGAGCAGCGCCTCCAGCTCCCGGTAACGTTCGGTGAGCGTCTCGAGCTTGGTCCGGGTCGAGGGAGTCATGAATCGGAGTCGTCCGAGTCCGTCAGGCCGAACAATTCGCGCGCGGCCTCGATCATCCCGCTGCACCCCTGGCTGCCGGCCTGGCGCAGCCGCGTACTCGGTTCGTGCAGCAGTTTGTTGGTGAGTACGCGCGCCAACTGATCGACCACATCGTAGGGATCCTTTCCCCGGGCGAGTTGGCGCCGCGCCTGCGCCAGGACCTCGTCGCGTGTGCCTTCCATCTTCCCGCGGCAGGCGCGGATCGTGGAGACCGCGTCCAGGGATCGCACCCAATCCATGAACCGGGCAACTTGGTAGTCGATGATCTCCTCGGCCTGTTCCGCGGCCTCGCGCCGGGACTGCTGATTCTCCTGGATCACGTCCCGCAGATCGTCTATCGTGTACAGATAGACGTCCGGGAGCTCTCCGACCTCCGGTTCGATGTCCCGCGGTACGGCGATGTCCACCATGAACATGGGGCGGTGTTTGCGGGCCCGCAAGGCCCGCTCCACGGTGCCCTTGCCGAGCACCGGGACGGGGCTTGCCGTGGAGGCTACTACGATATCGGCGTCCGCGAGGTGGTCGGGGATTTCCTGGAGGGCGATCCCGTAGCCGCGGAACCGGGCGGCGAGGGTGTGGGCGCGCTCCATATTGCGGTTCGCCACGATGAGGCGACCGATGTGGTGTTCGTGCAGGTGTCGTACCGCTAATTCGACGGCCTCACCGGCACCGATCAGCATGGCGGTGCGCCCGGAGAGATCGCCGAAGATCTGCTTCGCAAGGCTGACCGCGGCGAAGGCGACCGAGACCGGGCTGGCCCCGATCGCGGTGTCGGTGCGGATCTGCTTGGCTACCGAGAAGGTGTGCTGGAACAACCTGCCGAGAATCGGTCCGAGGGTGCCGGCGCCCACCGCGGCTTGGTAGGCGGCCTTCATCTGTCCCAGGATCTGGGGCTCGCCCAGGATCATCGAATCCAGACCCGACGCCACGCGGATCATGTGCCGCACCGCGGCGTGGTCCGGGTGCCGATAGACGAAGGGCTCGACCCGCACGCTGCCCAGCCGGTGATAGCCGCGCAGCCACTCGAGTACCGGCCCTTCGGCGGGCCCGTTGAGCCCGCAATAGAGTTCGGTGCGATTGCAGGTCGACAGGATCGCCGCCTCGCGCACGCCCCGGACGGCGGACAGTTGCCGCAGCGCGCCCCCGAGTTCCTCGGGGGGAAAGGCCACCCGCTCGCGGATGTCCACGGGTGCGGTCCGGTAATTCAGTCCAAAGACGAGCAATGGCATACCATCAAGTCATGCGGAAGGCGTCCGGGATGTGGGGAGAGGAATTACCACATCCGCATCGCGGGCGCCATGTCCCAACTCCGGAATGCTGTCGGTCCCCGCGGGGTTGGCAACCCCCCGTCGGGTGCGGTGCGGGGGCGATTCCGGAGATCGGCGGTGTCGACGCCCCCGCAAGGGGCCGGACCGGATCCTTACCTTAGCAGGAAGCGGCACGGAAAGGGCATAGAATGACGGTTGTGAACGGGATGGATCGGTTTGGGGGGCGCCTGCGGCGTGCGGGTGCCGTGGCGCTGGTCTCGGGGGCCCTATGGTGGCTGACCGGGTGTGCCGCGCTGCAGCCGGCGGCCCGGGCGCCGGCGCCGCAGGCCGCCCCGGCTCCGGTGGTGCGCAAGATTCCTCCGGCACCGCTTACCGGAAAGCTGCTCTATCACCTGTTGGCCGGCGATCTGGCGATTCAGCGCGGGCACATGAATTTCGCATTCGAGCAGTACCTCGACGCGGCTCGGGGGACCCGCGATCCGCGGGTGGCGGAGATGGCGGCCCGGCTGGCGGGCTATGCCCATCGCAAGCGGCTCGGGCTGGAGGCCGCGCAGCGGTGGGTGAGCCTGGAGCCGGAGAGCGCGAACGCCCAGGAGGTGGCCGTGGTGCTGGCGGTGCGGGCCGCACAGAACGACAAGGCACTCGTCCACCTGGAAAGTCTGCTGGCGCTGCCGGATCCGGTGGGCGGGCGGGCCCTGTTGCGGGTGGCGGGGGTGTTGGTTACGGGGCCGGATCGGGACGCCGCGCTTGCGGTGTTCAAGCGCTTGGCGCAACGCCGACCCAAGCGCGCGGTGGTCCACCTCGCGCTGGCGCGGGTGGCCTTCCAAGCCCGCCGACTGCCGCTGGCCGCAGGGGAGGCCAGGCGTGCCTTGGCCCTGCGGGCCGGCTGGTCGCCGGCGGCCCTGCTGCTGGCCGAGGTGCGCATCCGCCAGGGGCACGCCGAATCGGCGCTGGCGGAACTCGGCCGCGTGGTCGACGCCCACCCGCGGGAGCGGGGGCTGCGTCTGGCCTATGCTCGGCTCCTGCTCCAGGCCGGGCGGCTCCCGGACGCCGCTCGCGAGTTCCACGTTCTGGTGCGTCGGAACCCGAAGGATGCCGATGCGATCTACGCGCTCGGTCTGCTGTCCCTGCAGGCCGAGCGTCCGAAGGACGCGCAGGGCTACCTGGAGCGGCTGGTCAAGCTCGGTGTGCGTACCAACGAGGCCCACTACTACCTGGGACGGATCGCGGAGTCCGAAGGGCATCCTCGTGCGGCGTTGGCCGAATACAGGCGGGTGAGACAGGGTGAACTGGGCCTGGACGCGCAGATCCGGATCGCACGGATCCTGGCCCTGCAAGGCGACGTGCAGGCCGCCCGCACGCGGCTGGAGAATCTGCGCCGGCACCTGCCGGGGATGGCGATGCGCCTCTATCTGGCGGAGGCGGCGATCCTGCGCGAAACGAAGCACTATCGGCAGGCGATGATGGTCTACGATCGGGCGTTGCGGCGTTATCCGGACAACAACGACCTGCTCTACGGTCGGGCCTTGGTCGCCGAGCACCTCGGCGAGTTGCAGCGCAGCGAGGGAGACCTGCGCACGATCCTCGCCCGCGACCCGGACAATACCATGGCCCTCAACGCCCTCGGCTATACGCTGGCCGATCGCACCACCCGCTACCGGGAGGCGCTCGGCTATATCCGCAAGGCGCTGAAGCGCCGCCCCAATGACCCCGCGATCCTCGACAGCATGGGTTGGGTCCAGTACCGCCTCGGTCACTATCCGCAGGCGCTGAGTTTCCTGCGCCGCGCCCTGAAGCTGAGCGGCGGCAACGACGAGATCGCGGCGCACCTGGGCGAGGTGCTATGGACCGGCGGCGATCACGCCGCGGCGCGCCGGGTATGGCAGGCCGCACTGCGCCGGCATCCGGACAGCACGGCCCTGCGCGCGGTGGTGCAACGTCTCGCGCCGTGATATCCCGCGTGTTCCCGGTGCGGCCCGAAGGCCGGATGGAGGGGCGGGACCGTCCGGGGCCCGGGTTGGCACGCGCCGCGTGCGGCGCTCTCGCCCTGGTCCTGGGGCTCGCCGGCTGCGCCGTTCCGCGTCTCCCGGCCCTCGGGCCGGCGCCGCCGGCGGCGGCGCACATTCGGGCCGTGCAGGCGATCCCGGCCTGGTCGTTGGCGGGGCGGATCGGCCTGCGGGTCGAGAACCGGGCGTGGAGCGGCAGCCTGCGCTGGACCCAGCGCGGTGCACGTTACCGGATCCGATTCGTCGGCCCGCTGGGCCAGGGGGCGCTGGATCTGCAGGGCGGCCCGGGCGGCGTGGAACTGCGTACCTCGCGCGGGGCCCGCTATCGCGCGGCGAGCGCCGCCGTGCTCCTCGCGCGGCACCTGGGCTGGCGGCTGCCGGTGCGGGCCCTCGCCTATTGGGTGCGCGGCGTTCCGGAGCCCGGGCGCGCCTATCGGCTGCGTCTGGGTCCCGACGGGCGCATCCGCGGCCTCACCCAGGCGGGATGGACGCTGGCGATCGCCGGTTATCGGCGGGTCGATCGATTCGAGTTGCCGACGAAGATCGAGGCGCGACACGGGACGACCCGGGTGCGTCTCGCGGTCGGGCGTTGGCGGGTATTGTTGCCGGCCGGGGACGGCGCGTCCCACGATCTCAGCGACTGAGATAGTCCACCACGATTCCCGCGAAGACCACCATTCCGAGCCAGTGGTTGTGCAGGAACGCCCGGAAGCACTGCTGCGGGTCGCGGTCGCGGATCAGGTACTGATGATACGCCGCGAGGGCCGACGCGCCCGCCACGCCCGCGTAGTACCACGTGCCCAGCCCGGCGACCCGCCCCACCAGCACCAGGTCGAGGATCAGCAGGGCTTGCAGTACCCCGATCAGGAAGCGGTCGGCGTCGCCGAACAGGATCGCGGTGGACTTCACGCCGATGCGCAAGTCGTCCTCGCGGTCGACCATCGCGTAGAACGTGTCGTAGACACTCGCCCAAAGCACGTTGCCGATGAACAGCAGCCAGCCCACGCGCGGCACCCCGCCGGTCTGGGCCGCAAATGCCATCGGGATCGCCCAGCCGAAGGTCGCCCCCAGGTAGACCTGCGGCAGGTAGGTGTAGCGCTTCATGAACGGGTAGCTGGCGGCCAGAAGGAGGCCGACGAAGGACAGCAGGATCGTCAGCCGGTTGGTGAGCAGCACGAGCAGGAAGGCGACGGCGCACAGCAGCGCGAACAGGGTCATGGCCTCGCGCACCGTGACCCGCCCGGCGGCCAGCGGCCGCTCCCGCGTGCGTCGCACGTGGGGGTCGAAGTCGCGGTCCGCATAATCATTGATGATGCAGCCGGCCGCACGCATGACGATCACCCCCAGCACGAAGATCACGACCAGTCCCGGACGCGGATGGCCGGCGCCCGCGATCCACAGCGCCCACAGGGTCGGCCAGAGCAGGAGCAGCGTCCCGATCGGGCGGTCGAAACGCATCAGCCGCAGGTATACGGTGACGCGTTCCCGCAGGCGTTCGCGGCCCCGGCGGTCGCTAGTCATGGTGCCCGCCGTTGTGCCGGCCCAGGCGGCGGGCGAGGGACTCGGCGGGTGGTGCGCGGGAGATCGTCGGCAGGAATACTTCGGTGACCAACAGCCGCCGTCCCTGCAGGCGGTAGCGGCAGCGCCGCGCCCAGACCTCGTTCGCCGCGCCCGCCCCGGCGGCATCTGCGAACAATGCACAAGGCGGCGCGATCCGCGCGAACTCGACCGACTCGCGGCGCAGGCCGGGATCGGAGAACAGCACCGCCCCGAGCGGGGTCTCGCCGAGATGGGCCAGGCGCCGTCGGCGCCCGCGCAGCGTTGGGGCGGGAATCACGGTGCGTCCGAACACCCACGGTGTGCCGTCGCACAGCAACTGCACGCGGCGCACGAAGGCCCGGCGCCCGGGCGCGATCGCCAGGGCCAGTGCCTCGTCCGGCAGCGGGCGGGTCCAACCCTGGCTGAGCACGCGCACCGCGAAGCCGCTGCCGCAGGTCCGTCGCAGGCGGTGCGTGAGCGAGGAGGCCGGACGCAGCCAGGCAGCGACCGGGGGCGGCGGGCGCACCCCCGCCGCCCCCGCAACCGGCCGCCAGAGGGGTTCCTCGGGGAGTTTCAACGTGGCGATTCCTGGAAGTTTTGCGGATTCCCCGCCGGGCGGCGCCCGCTGCCGGGCGCGGGTCCGACGTCGGTTGCCGAGTATACCGCAGGGGTGCGGCGGCGCGCGGGGGCGGGGGGGTCAGACCTGCGCGTAGCGCACGCCCTCGCCGAGCCAGCGCCGGATCAGCGGCGCGACGTGATCGGGGTGGCGTTCGAGCAGCAGGGTCGCGGCCTGTTCGACGGCCGGCAGCAGGTCGCGGTCGCGCGCCAGGTCCGCGATGTGGAGCTGCAGGGCGCCGGTCTGCCGGGTGCCGAGGACCTCGCCGGGGCCGCGCAGGTCGAGGTCCCGGCGCGCGATCTCGAAGCCGTCGTGGGTCTCGCGCAACGCCGCGAGCCGTTGGCGGGCGGTCTCCGAGAGCGTGCCGTGATAGAGGAGCACGCAACTGCTCTCGCTCCGGCCCCGGCCTACGCGCCCGCGCAGTTGGTGGAGTTGGGCGAGCCCGAGCCGCTCGGCGTTCTCGATGATCATGAGCCCGGCGTCGGGGACATCCACCCCCACCTCGATGACCGTGGTGGCCACCAGCAGGTCGAGGTCCCCGCTCTGGAACATGCCCATGATCCGCACCTTGTCGCGATCCTTGAGGCGGCCGTGGACGAGCCCGATACGCAGCTTCGGCAGCGCCTCGGACAATGCGGCGGCGGTATCGGCGGCGGCCCGGCACTGCAGGGCGTCGGACTCCTCGATCAGCGTGCAGACCCAGTACGCCCGGCGGCCCGCCCCGCAGGCGCTGCGTACCCGCTCGATCACCTCGTCCCGGCGCGTGTCGGGAACGACCACGGTCCTGACCGGCGTGCGCCCCGGCGGCAACTCGTCGATCACCGAGTTGTCCAGGTCGGCGTAGGCGGTCATCGCCAACGTACGCGGGATCGGCGTCGCGGTCATGATCAACTGGTGCGGGTGCAGCCCGTCGCGGCGCCCCTTCTCGTGCAGGGCGAGACGCTGATGGACACCGAAGCGGTGCTGTTCGTCGATGATCACCAGCCCGAGCCGCGCGAAGTCCACTTCGTCCTGGAACAGCGCGTGCGTGCCGACCGCCACCGGGATCGTCCCCTCACGCAGCGCGTCCAGGCAGGCGGCGCGCCCGGCGCCGCGACGCCGGCCCGTCAGACGCCCGACCGATACGCCGAGCGGCTCCATCCATTCCCGGAAGTTTTGAAAGTGCTGCTCGGCCAGCAGTTCGGTGGGCGCCATCAGCGCCGCCTGCCAACCGGCCTCGACCGCCTCCAGGCACGTCAGCGCCGCCACCACCGTCTTGCCGGAGCCGACGTCGCCCTGCACCAGGCGCAGCATCGGAACTCCGAGCGCCAGATCGCGACGAATCTCCGCGAACACCCGTTCCTGCGCCGCGGTCAGCGCGAACGGCAGGCGCGCGCGCAGCGCCGCCGTGAGTCGGCCGGGACCCTGCAGGACGGGGGCCGGCCTGCGTCGCACCCGCTCGCGCAGCCGGCGCAGACTCAGGTGATGGGCGAGCAGTTCCTCGAAGGCGAGCCGGCGCTGCGCGGGATGGCGCCCTTCGGCGAGTTCGGCGAGCGATGCCTCGCGCGGCGGGCGATGTACGTAACGCACCGCCGCCGGCAGCGACGGCAGATGGAAGCGGCGCAGGACCTCGTTCGGGATCCATTCGATCAACCCGGCGCCGGGGGCGGGGGGCTCGGCGAGGTGCGCCAAGGCCTGCGCGGTGAGGGCGCGCAGGCGCAACTGGTGCAGCCCCCCGGTCGTCGGGTAGACCGGCGTGAGACGATCCTCCTCCGGTTCCTCGTCCGCGTCGCCCTCGATCCGGTACTCGGGGTGAACCATCTCCGTGGTGACGGGGCCGGCACGCACCTCGCCGAAGCAGCGGACCCGGCGACCGCGCCGCAGCGTCTCCTGTTGGCGCGCGTTGAAATGAAAGAACCGCAGGGTGAGGCTGCCGGTGCCGTCGCCGATGCGGCACAGCAGCGCGCGCCGGCGCCCGCGCCCGAGTTCGGTGAGTTCCACCTCGCCTTCCACGAGCGCGGTGTCGCCGATGTGCAGCGAACCGATCGGCACGACGCGGGTGCGATCTTCGTAGCGCAGCGGCAGATGGAACAGCAGATCCTGGACGGTGCGAATGCCGAGCCGGTCGAGTCGCTCGGCGACGCGCGGACCCACACCGCGCAGCGCCGTGACCGGCAGCGTGTCGGGCCCGCCCGTCTCCGGGCGGATGGGCGGGCTCGGAGGCGGGGCGGGTGCGGTCCGCGGCGGTTCGGAGCGGCCGGTTCCCATGGGGCGTCGGGGGGCGTTACGGGGGTTGCGAGCCGGCGCAGGGGCGTTCCGTCGCGGCGCTCATTCGCCGAATTCCAGGATCGCGTCCATTTCCACCGCCGCACCGCACGGCAGGGCGGCGACGCCGAGCGCGGCGCGTGCCGGGAACGGTTCCCGGAAGTATTCGGCCATCACCCGGTTGACCACCGGGAAGTGCGTCAGGTCCGTGAGATAGATGTTGAGTTTGGCCACGTCGCCGAGGTCCCCGCCGGCCGCCGCGGCGACCGCCGCCAGGTTGTCGAACACGCGCCGGACCTGGGGCTCGATCCCGCCGTCCTCCAGTTCCATGGTCTCCGGCACCAGGGGGATCTGGCCGGACAAGTACACGGTGCGCCCGCAACGCACGCCCTGCGAGTACGTGCCGATGGCCTCGGGCGCGTGCCGGGTGCGGATGATCTCTTTGGACATCGGGTCTTGCTCCTGTTGCCGGTCGGTGAGGGTCAGCCGCGCGTGCGCGTGATGCGCATGACCGATTCCATGGCGCGGATCCGGCGCATGATGCGCGCGAGGTGACGGCGATCGCGCACGTCGATCACCAGCGTCATCGCGCTGGTTATTCCGTCGCGCTCCTCCATGCGGACGTTCTCGATGTTGGATCCCATCCCGGCGACCGTCGCCGCCACGCTCGCCAGCACGCCGCGCTGGTTGGCCACGTCCACCCGCACCTCCACCGGGAATTCCGCGTCGATGGAGCGCCCCCATTCCACGTCGATCCATTTCTCCGGGCGCTTGCGGAACTCGGCGACATTTTTGCAGATCCCGGTATGGATCACGATGCCGCGCCCGGCGCTCAGGAAGCCGAGGATCGGATCGCCGGGGATGGGATGACAGCATTTGGCATAGGTGACCACCATCCCCTCGGAGCCCCGGATCGCCAGCGGGCCGGGCCGGGGCTCGCCCGCCGGCCCGGGCGCAACGGCCTCCCCCTCCTCGGCGGGGGCCAGGCGCCGCGCCACCAGCGAGGCGATGCGATTGCCGAGCCCGATCTCCGCGAGCAGCGAGTCCAGGTCGGGGAGGCCCAGCTCGCGCAGCAACTCCTTGAGGCGCACCTGCGGGATGTCCTCGACCGGGAGCTGCAGACTCGCGAGCGCCCAGTCGAGCAGTCGCCGACCGAGCTGCACGGCCTCGCGGCGCTGGAGATTCTTCAGGTAGCTGCGGATGTTGGCGCGCGCCTTGCCGGTGGTTACGAAGCTCAGCCACGCGGGATTCGGCCGCGCCCCCGGCGCGGTGACGATCTCCACGGTCTGCCCGTTGGCGAGCGCGGTGCGCAACGGGGCCAGGCGCCGGTCGATCTTCACCGCGACGCAACGCTTGCCGATATCGGTATGCACCGCGTAGGCGAAGTCCACGGCGGTGGCGCCGCGCGGCAGCTTCATGATCTGCCCCTTGGGCGTGAAGATGTAGACCTCGTCCGGGAACAGGTCGATCTTGACGTTCTCCAGGAACTCCAGCGAGTCCCCGGCGTTCTTCTGCAGCTCGAGCACCCCGTGCAGCCACTCGCGGGCGCGGACCTGCGGCAGGCCCTCATCGTCCCCGGACTTGTACAGCCAGTGCGCGGCGATGCCCGATTCGGCGACCCGATCCATATCCTCGGTGCGGATCTGGATTTCGATCGGGACGCCGTAGGGGCCGAACAGAACGGTGTGCAGCGACTGATACCCGTTGGACTTGGGGATCGCCACGTAGTCCTTGAAGTGCTCCGGCACCGGCTTGTACAGGTTATGCATGGCGCCGAGCACGCGGTAGCAGGAGTCGACCGTATCGACGATGATGCGGAAGGCATAGACGTCGAAGACCTCGTTGAACGGGAGCCCCTTCTGGTGCATCTTCTGATAGATGCTGTAGAGGTGCTTCTCGCGACCGATGACTTCTCCGGACAGGTCCTCCTGACGCAGCCGGCGCCTGATGGCCGTCTCGACCTTGCTCAGGATCTCCTTGCGGTTGCCGCGGGCCTTGCGCACCGCCTCGCCGAGGATGCGCGCGCGCGCGGGATACAGCGCCGCGAAACCCAGGTTTTCGAGCTCTATGCGCAGGTAATTCATTCCGAGACGATTGGCGATCGGGGAGTAGATCTCCAGGGTCTCGCGGGCGATGGCGCGGCGCCGCTCCGGGCGCAGCGCCCCCAGGGTGCGCATATTGTGCAGCCGGTCGGCGAGCTTGATGAGGATCACCCGGATGTCGCGCACCATGGCCAGCAGCATCTTGCGGAAATTTTCCGCCTGGGCCTCGGCCTGGGACTGGAACTCGATCTGGGTGAGCTTGCTGACCCCGTCCACCAGCTCCGCGACCCCCTCGCCGAACTCCTGCGCGAGTTGGGTCTTTACGGTCGGAGTGTCCTCGATGACGTCGTGGAGCAGCGCGGCTTCGAGGCTCTGGTGGTCCATGTGCATCTCGGCGAGGATCCGAGCCACCGCCAGAGGATGATAGATGTAGGGTTCGCCGCTGAGGCGATTCTGGCCCTCATGGGCCTCTGCGCTGAACAGGTAGGCGCGGTACACGTCCCGGACCTGTTCCGGTTCCAGGTAGGTCTCGAGGAGAGTGCATAGATCGCTGATCAGGAACCGCGATGCCGCCGGGGAGGCGCCGGGGGGGTGGGGATTGGCCGCCGTCGGCACCTTGGCCATGTCAGTCGGGATCCGGGGTGCGGACGGGCGCTCGCCATGGATCGCACCCGCCGATGAGTGGAATCGTCAACCCTCGCCCTGATGCGTCTCCCCGGTCCGCTCCGGCCCCTGATCGGGTTTGGCGGATCCGGTCGCATCGGGCGCAGCGTCCTCGGTGCCCGTCGGCTCCTCGCCGCTCGCGGCGGCCTGCTCCGGCGCATCGGCCTCGGCGGAGGGTTCCGTGGCGGCCC
Organism: uncultured Chromatiales bacterium; assembly: GCA_964487445.1. Lineage (GTDB taxonomy): Bacteria > Pseudomonadota > Gammaproteobacteria > 21-64-14 > 21-64-14 > BMS3Abin12. The sequence goes on along the minus strand of CAZAQG010000018.1, from coordinate 5,512 downwards.
CGGAGTCGGTCGTCGCGGCGGAGTCGCCGGTGACCGGGCCCGCCTCGGTCGCGGCGGCCTCGGGTGCCGCAGGCTGGTCGCCCTCCGCTTCTCTGAGCAGTGCGGCGAATTCCTCTTCCGGGGATTCGACGGCCACCTTGCCGATCTCGTCCACGTTGTCGGCCGTGACCGCGCCGGCCGCGATCTCGCGCAGCGCCATCACTGTCGGCTTGTCATTCTCCCACTCCAGCAGCGGCGGCGCGCCGCGCGCGAGCTGACGCGCGCGTTTCGCGGAGACCAGTACGAGTTGAAAGCGGTTGTCGGTTTTGTCGAGGCAGTCTTCTACGGTGACGCGGGCCATAGGGTCCAGTCTCCTGGGATCGGTTCTGGGGTGGTCTTTGGGGGTCGGTTTCGGCGCCTGGTCGCCTGGTTCGGCCCCGGCGCGCCATTCTCCATTATAGTCGAAAGCGTCGCGTCAGGCCAACAGTTCCCGCAGCAGATCCGCCAGGCGGACCTGCTGCCGGGTCCGCGCCAGTCGCTGCGTGCGCAGGATGGCGTGCAGATCGTCGAGCGCACGCCGGAAGTCGTCGTTGATCACCAAGTAGTCGTACTCGCCGTAGTGCGACATCTCCTGTACCGCATCCTGCATGCGACGCCGGATGACTTCCTCGCTGTCCTGCCCGCGCCCACGCAGGCGTTGTTCGAGCACTTCGCGCGAGGGCGGCAGGACGAAGATGCCGACGCTGCCGGGCAGGGCGGCGCGTACTTGGCGCGCACCCTGCCAGTCGATCTCCAGGATCACGTCGGCCCCGCGATCGAGACGGGCGACCACGTCATCGCGGGAGGTGCCGTAGCGGTGATCGAAGACCGTGGCGTGTTCGAGAAAGCGGCCGGCGCGCTCCATGTCCGCGAAGGTATCGTGGTCCACGAAATGATAGTCGACCCCGTCGCGCTCCCCGGGGCGCGGGGCGCGGGTGGTGTGCGATACCGACACCGACACGCCCGGGTCGGCCTCGGTGAGGGCGCGCACGAGACTGGTCTTGCCGGCCCCGGAAGGGGCAGAGACGATGTACAGGGTGCCGCGCGCCGGCGCGGCGGGGGGTGGGGCGGCACTCACCGGATTCACATTCCCTTGGTCGGTCGTCATGCGGTGCGGGTCGGCCGCGGGTTTCCCCGCAGAGGTTCACTCGATGTTCTGTACCTGTTCGCGCATCTGTTCGATCAGGACCTTCATCTCCACGCAGGCCCGGGTGACCTCGCCGTCGGCGGACTTCGAGGCCAGGGTGTTCGCCTCGCGGTTGAATTCCTGCATCAGAAAATCCAGCCGTCGGCCCACCGGTTCGTCACGGTCCAGGACCCGGCGCAGCTCCGCGACGTGCATGGTGAGTCGATCGAGTTCCTCCTCGACGTCCATGCGCTGGGCCATCAGCGCCAGCTCCTGCTCCAGGCGCCCGGGGTCGGCCGTGACCTTGAGTTCCGCGAGCCGCCGCTGCAGGCGTTGGCGGTAGGCCTCCAACGTGCCGGGCAGGCGCGCGCGCACCGGCGGTATGGCCGCCTCCAGCGCATCGCAGCGTTGCGCGATGACCTCCCGCAGCCGTGCGCCTTCGCGCAGTCGGGACTCCACGAGTTGCGCGAGGGCCTCGTCCAGGAGGCGCAGCGCCTCGTCCTGCACCGGCTCCAGGTCGGGCCGGGTCATCTGCAACACCCCCGGCCAGCGCAGGATGTCCACCGAGTTGGCCGCCGCCGCGTTGTACAGCAGGGAGTCGATCTCGCGGCTGACATGGACCAGGCGGCTCGCCAGTTCCCGGTCGATGGACAACTCCGGGCGCAGCTCCGGAGCGGCCTCGAAGCGCAGCGTGGCGTCCAGCTTGCCGCGATGCAGGACCCGTTTGACCGCCGCGCGCGCGCGTTCTTCCAGGACACGGAAGTCCTCCGGCAGCCGCAGCGCGATTTCCAGGTAGCGGTGATTGACGCTGCGCAACTCCCAGGAGAGCAGCCCGAAGGCCCCGTGGTCCTCGTGCCGCGCAAATCCGGTCATACTTCGGGTCACGATAGGGGGATCCTCCGCGCGTGGCCGGGCGCTGCGCGCCGCCGAACGGCCAATGGTAAACTTTCCGATGGACGTAGGGAAATGCGCGTCGGCCCCGCGCACAGTGGCGCCGGTGCGTGCACGAGAGCTGCGCCATGGGCTATGAGATCGCACAGGCGAGCCTGTGCGGGGATCGGGACCGGAACCAGGACCGCATCGGTTGCGCGGAGGCCGACTCCGGCGTGCTCTTGGTGCTCGCCGATGGGCTGGGGGGGCACCCGCGCGGGGAACTGGCCGCCGAGGTCGCGGTGGACACCGTGGTGGAGGCCTTCCGCGCGGTGCCCCGGCCGCTCGCCGATCCGGCGGCGTTTCTGTGCGCGGTCTTCGAGGAGGCCCATGCGCGGATCGTGGCACGCGGCCTCGCCGAGTCCCCGCCGGTCGTCCCGCTCACCACCTGTGTGGCGGTCGTGGTGGAGGACGGGTGCGCCACCTGGGTACACGTCGGCGACAGCCGCCTGTATCTGCTGCGCGCCGCAGGTGAGGTCCTGCAGACGCGCGACCACAACGTTGCCGAGGACCTCTACCGCGAGGGGTTGATCGACGCCGCGGCGCGGCGCACCCACCCGTTGCGCCACCGGGTGACCCGCGTGCTCGGCGGCGAGGGTCCGGTGCGGGCGCAGCCGGGCGGCGGGGTCGTGCTGGAGCCCGGAGATGTACTGCTGCTGTGCTCCGACGGCCTGTCGGTCCTCCCGGAGGAGCGGATTCTCGGCGCCCTGCGTGCCGCGGGGCCGTTGGCCCCGTGCCTGGAGTCCCTCGCGCGCGCGGCCGTGCGGGCCGCGCGACCGCATAGCGATAACGTCAGCGTGCTGGCCCTGCGCCGGGAGGGCGCGCCGCCCCCCCGACCGGCGCGCGGCGTCGCCCCCACGCGGCCCCCGCATGAGCAGGGATGCGGTACCATAAACGAACGTTTCGTTCCCAAATCATCCAGGAGACTCTATGCGCCCCAGCGGCCGTGCCATCGACGAAATGCGCCGTGTGCGCCTCACCCGCCACTACACCCGCCACGCCGAGGGCTCGGTGCTGGTGGAGTTCGGCGATACCCGTGTGCTGTGCACCGCGAGCGTGGCCGAGCGCGTGCCGGCGTTTTTGCGCGGCAAGGGCCGGGGCTGGGTGACCGCCGAGTACGGCATGCTGCCGCGCGCCACCGGCGAGCGCATGCCGCGCGAGGCGGCGCGCGGGCGTCAGGGCGGGCGCACGCTCGAGATCCAGCGCCTGATCGGGCGCGCGTTGCGTGCGGCGGTGGACCCGGCGGCCCTGGGCGAGCGCACCGTCACGCTGGATTGCGACGTCATCCAGGCCGACGGAGGAACCCGCACCGCCGCGATCACCGGCGCCTATGTGGCGCTGGTCGACGCCGCGCGCGGATTGCTGCGAAATGGCCGCGGTGCGCGCGACCCGATCCACGGCATGGTGGCGTCGGTCTCGGTCGGCATTCATGACGGCACGCCGGTGCTCGATCTCGACTATGCCGAGGACTGCCAGGCGGAGACCGATATGAACGTGGTGATGAACGATGCGGGCGCCTTCATCGAGGTCCAGGGGACCGCCGAGGGGCACGCCTTCCGCATGGAGGAGTTGCTCACCATGCTGGAGCTGGCCCGGCGCGGGACCGCGCACCTCATGGAACTGCAGCGCGAGGCCCTGGCCGGTGACTAGGTTGTCGAAAGGCCCGTTCGTCGCCCGGGCGCGGCGGTGTCCGAGCGCCCGCGTCCCGGCCCGCGTCCCGGTGCGGACACGCGCGGTGCCCGGAGAGGGCGGGCGGGACTCCGTTCGACCCCTCGTCGGGAACCCGCCGGGGCGGAGGCGGATCGGCGGCGTCGTTGGGACGGAGGGGCCATGACGACCCTGGTACTGGCCAGCAACAACCCCGGCAAGGTACGCGAGTTCAATGAGCTGCTCGCCGGGGCGCGATTGTCCGTCGTGCCGCAGACGGAGTTCGGTGTGCCGGAGGTGGAGGAGACCGGCCTCACCTTCGTGGAGAACGCGATCCTCAAGGCACGCAACGCGGCGCGCCATACCGCGCTCGGCGTGATCGCCGACGATTCGGGCCTGGAGGTCGACGCACTCGACGGCGCCCCCGGGATCTACTCGGCGCGCTACGCCGGCCCCGACGCCGGGGACCGCGCCAATCTCGACAAGCTGCTGGAGGCCCTGCGCGGGGTCGAGCCCGCGCGGCGCACGGCGCGGTTCCAGTGCCTGATGGTCTACCTGCGCCACGCGGCGGATGCGACCCCCGTGATCTGCCGGGGGACCTGGGAGGGGCGGATCCTCGACGCCCCGGCCGGTGCGAACGGCTTCGGCTACGACCCGGTGTTCTTCGTGCCCGGGGAAGGATGTTCGGCGGCCGAACTCCCGGCCGAGCGCAAGAACCGGCTCAGTCACCGGGGGCAGGCGCTGCGCGCACTGGTCGCCGCGCTGGGTCGCGTGCGGGCCGACGTCCGCACGCCGGCGCGGGGCGGGCGGTCATGACGCACATCGCCCGCCGCCTCGCGCCGCGCCGGGCCGGGCGCCTGCGTCCGGGGTCGGGCCGATCCCGCGCCCGGCTCGCGATCATCGGCATCGGTGCCTGGTTGGCCCTGGTCCCGCCGCTGTGGGCGGCCGGGACCGCCGGCGTGCAGGACCTTTCGGCCATCCGCAGTGCGGCCCGCGAGGAAAACCCCGGTGCCCAGTTGCTCCTCGGGCTCGGTTACCTGGAGGGCCGCTACGGGCTGCACCGCAATCCATCGCGCGCCGTCTACTGGCTGCGGCGCGCGGCGCGCGACGGCCAACCGTACGCACAGCTCAAACTCGGCGAATTGTACACCAAGGGCATCGGGGTGCCCGCCGATCCGGCGCACGCGGTCTACTGGTGGAGGCGCAGTGCCCGCGCCGGCAACGCACAGGCCCAGTTGCGGCTGGGCGAGGCCCTGCTGGCCGGGCGCGGGACGACCCGCGACCCGCAGGCCGCCGCCCGCTGGCTGACGCGCGCCGCCCGGCAGGGTAACGCAGTGGCGCAGTACCAACTCGGCAAGATGTACCACGAGGGCTACGGCGTGCCGCAGGACGCGGCGCGCAGCACCGACTGGCTGAGTCGGGCCGCGGCGCAGGGCCAGTCCGACGCGGTGAAACTGCTGCACTTGATGGAAGAGGCCGGCCAGGAGAGCGCCCTGACCTTCCAGCAGTCGGCGGAGGTCCTGGAGCGGCGCGCGCGGGCCGGTGACGCGCGTGCCCAGTACGAGTTGGGACTGCGCTACGAGAGCGGTGCCTGGGACGTGCCGCGCGACCCGGCGCGGGCGGTGCGCTGGCTGCGGGCCGCGGCGCGCAACGGCAACCGGCATGCGATGGCGGCACTGGCCCACATCTACGACCGGGGCCTGCTGGGCATAACCCCCGATCCGCAACGGGCCGCCTACTGGCACCGCAAGGCCGCCGCCCCCCATTAAACGCCGGGGTCAGGCTTGACTT
>CAZAQG010000017.1:0-33112 GCA_964487445.1 uncultured Chromatiales bacterium | reverse complement strand
GCTCGCCTTCGGGCAGCGGCTTCACTTCCAGCTCGGACCACAGCTCCGCGATCGGCCGCCAGTCGCCTTTGAGCCAGCGGCTGTACTCGTCGGGGCGATAGCCCTGCTCCTCCCATTTCGGCCGCGGCGGGAAGAGCTTGGAGTCGTTGGTCATGTGAAATTCTGTGGTGTACTTGATGCCCCAGCCGTCGGGGCCGTCGTCGCCGAGCAGCACGGAGTTGGCGTAGATCTTCTCGAGGATCTCGAGGTCGCGGGCGGACTGGATCTCGAGGATGGCCTTGGAGCGCGGGCTGAAGCGCTCGACGCGCTCGCGGGTGTAGGACGTCGCCAGCGGCTCGGCGTGCTCCCAGTCCTCGAGCTTGCGGCGCATGAAGGCGGTGCGGATGGCTGCGGTCTTGCCGCCCTTCTCGATGATGACGGGGTTGAATTTGAAGCGACTGTCGATATCGAAGATCTTCTCCCGGTTCTCGAAGCCGAAGAGCCATTCCCAGCGGCAGTGGTCGAGGAAAAGTTCCCGCAACGCGCCAGTGCCATGATCGGAGTAAAGCCCCGAGGGCACGATGAAGCCGAGACGCCCGCCCTCGCGCAGCAGCGCATGGGCCTGCTCGAGGAAGAGCTTGTAGAGATTGATGTCGGCGGAGCCCTGGTGGCGGAAGGGGTGGCGCGGGTCGGCGTAACCACTCTCGGAGACGCGCGCATTGCGCCACACGTCGTGCAAAATCTGGTTCTGACGGCCGTGGGCGAGGGCGAAGCGGTCTTGTGACTTTTCGGCTACTTGCGGATCTCCACAGGGGTTGGCGGCGTACTTGAGCAGGTTCGAATGGGCGCGGAAGTCGGCGTTGTAGTCCAGCCAGGTGCGCTCCACCTCTCGGTCCGCGAAGGTCGCGGTCTGCTTGCGCAGCGCTTCCTGCTTGCCGTAGGAGCGATAGAGCGGGTCGAGGTTGGAGAAGAATTCCTTGGAGTTTGGCTTGGCGACCTCCCAGGGCGGGTTCCCCAGGACGGCGTGGAAGCCTGCACTTTGACCCTGGAACACATCTGGAAACTCGATCTCCCAGTGGAAGAAGCGCTTCGCGCGCGCCAGCTCTTCCGTCACGGCACGGGTCTCCTCCGAGGGGCTCGCGAAGCGCGACGGCAGCGGTGCGCAGTCGAGCCGGTCGGCGGGCCAGAACCAGCAGGCGCACCAGCGGTCGAAGGCCGCCTTCAACTCTTTCCAGGACGGGGAGCCGAGCAGGCGCTCGCGGTAGAGCCGGGCGCGCTCGGCGGCGTCCACGACGGGCAGCGCATGCAGCTCTTGCAGCACTACGAGGGCTTCGTCGTGAACTTGCGAAGGCGGAAGCCCTACCCATGCATATGGAATCAAGTGGGAGGCGAGGTCCGGCGTCAGCGTGCCCTTCACGAAGGCATTGATGGCCTGGGTGCGCGCGTCCTTCTTGAAGTGGACACCGTTCGAATGCCCTTTGTCGCCGCCCTCGCGGTTCTTCCAGGCCATGGCCGGGTAGTGCTGGAACTGGTCGAACCAGGCGCCGACCAGCGCGTTGCCGCACTTGATCTTGTGGTCGAGGAAGGAGAAGGGCAGCGTGCGGTCCATGGTCTCGATCCACAGCGCCAGGCGGCACAGCTCGACGGCCAGCGGGTCGAGGTCCACCCCGTAGATGCAGCGTTCCACCACGTGGCGGCGCAGCACCGCCTTGAGGCGCGGCTCGAAGAGCGCGTCGTCGGGGCGGCAGGGCAAGAACTCCTCGCAGAGCCGTTCCTCGGCTCCTTCTGCTTGGCCCGGTCCCGTCAGGAGCGCCACCAGGGAACGGTCGCCTTGCTCGCGGATGCGACCGTGATAGTGGAGCGAGGCGTAGAGGACATCGGTCAAGAAACGCAGCGCCGCTACCGGGAAGGTTCCCGAGCCGCAGGCGGGGTCCACCACCTTGAGGGCGAGGATCTGCTCGGGTTTCTTGGGCGTCCACTGCGCGGGCGGGGCGCCGCGGTCGAGGGTGCCGTCGGGACCGGTGGGTGGATTCCAGGCCAACGGGCGCAGGGTGCGCTGCACGGTGGGCACGGCCAGGCCGGGGCGGGTGTAGAAGGTGCCCGAGCCCTTGCGCGTGCCGCCCCAGCGCACCAGGTACCATTCGCCGGGGAGAACGACGCGGGTCACGAGCTGGCGGGCCTTGCGGACGATGGTTTGCTCGAAGACGAGTCTCTTCTCCGGCGTCATGGAGCCGCGGGGTTTTTTCGCGAGCTTCCCGACCTCGACCGCGCGGCGCGCCCAGGTCTCGGCCCGGGTGCGCGTGGTGTGGCGCTCGTCTTCCGCCTCTTCCTCTGCTCCATCCCTATCCGCTTCGGGCTCGTCTTCGACGGACGCTTGGTCTTCTTCACTGTCTTCGGAGACGGGGCCTCCGGCCTCGCTTATCGCCTCGCCCGGCTTCTCTACCCCTTCCCCGGCATCCACCTCGTCGCCGCTACTCGCGACCTTCATCTCCTCGAGCAGGTCCTTGAGCGCCTTGTCGTCCATCGCTTCGAGGCGCGAGAGCGGCAGGGCCGGCTGGTCGCCCACGGCGAGGAAGATCACCGGGTCTCCGGCGGGCGCGGTCTTGAGTTCGAAGTCGAGCAGGCCCTCGTACAGGATGCCGATGTATTCGCTCGACAGATCGGAGAAATCCACCGGGGCGGGCACCCAAGTGCCGGCGCGGCCCTGGCGCAGCTTGACCTGGGTCCGGGTCATGCGATCGAGAATCTTGTGGACGTCCCGGTCGGGCAGGACTTCGGGCTCGAAGCAGGCGTTCTCGAAAACGGCGAGTGCCCGGATAAGGCCGTCGGGGGGTGCCACATCGCCCGGGGCGAAGAGTTCGCCGCCGTAGGCCGGGACCGGCAGGCTCGGGTGGTATGAACCCTGGTGGACCAAGCGGAACAGCGCCAGGATCCGCGGCCAGGCGCCCCACGAGCGGGCCAGGCGCCCGCCGCCGCGCGCCGCTGTCTTCTCGAGTTCTTCAAGCAGGCCGCCGAGCCCGTAGGCGTCGTGGTAAAGGGTGTTGTCACGCGGCAAAAGCTCGCGTGACTCGGCGAAAAGCACCACCACCAGGCGCATCACCACGCGCACCGCGGCGCGGTAGATGTCCGCGGGCTCGACATCGGCGCACTGCGCCTTCAGCGTCTCGCCGTGGCCCTGGACGAGGATCTCGACCGCCTCGCGCACCCGCTCGCCGAGCACTTGGGAGAGTTCGGCCTGACCCTTGCGGCTGTCGAGCACGGATTGCAGGAGCGGTGCGGGGCGGCCTTCCTCTTTGGGTATCCACAGGGCGGGCTGCAGGAGGGTGCGCAGGGCGCTGACCTGCGGCGACAGCTCGCCTTCTTCAAGCCAGAGGTCGAGGTCCCATTCGCAAAAGGCGTCGAAGTCGAGCCCGGCGAAGACCAACCGCCACTGGCGAGCGTTGGTGATGAGCGCGAGTTGCTCGTTTCCGCCCCGCAACCACTGGAGCACCTGGCTCGTGACCTTGCGGCTGCGGCCAATGCCGACGCGCTTCTCACGGTCGATAAAGACCGGAAGCAGGCCGCCGCGCGGACCCTGCCAGAGATGGCGGGGCTTGACCGTCTCGCCGGTAATGGTGACGCGACCCCACTCGGCGGGGACCTGGGGGCCGCGCTGCCACCGGCCCGTGGGCTCGGTAAAGCCGCACACTTGTTGCAACACGAAGGAGATGAAGACGGAGAGGTCAGCAGACTTGTCGGCACCGGCGTCGAGGATCGCGGCGGCGCGCTTGCGCAGGTCGCGCTGGTAGAAGGCGGCGAGCGGCTCAGGCGCAAACGCCGCCACCTCGCGCAGGCGCGGCGCGTCGAGGAGCAGGCCCCCGTGGCGCAAGCGGTCCCAGCCATGAAGTTCGGCGCACTTCATACCTCACCTCCCCGGCCCTCGGGCAGGCGAACCTCGATGCAGACGGGGAAGACCTGCGCCTCGCCCGACATCGCGTGCCGCTTGGGAAGCAGGTACTTGAGAATCCGTTTCCGCTCCTTGTCGAGCTGCTCGCGCACCTCTTCATAGTGGCGCGTGCGGCGGTTGATCTCCTCGCGTTTTTCCTCGATGGAGCGGGCGATCCGTTCGAGACATTCCGCTTCTTCGAAGAGCTGACCCTGGGCGCGCTCGATCTCGAGTTTTCCGATCTCGCGCTCCAGCTTGGCCAGGGTGTTCTCGGTGATGAGGCTGGAGATCTCACCGCGGCGGCTGCGGTAGCGTTCATCCTCCCGTTCGCGGGCCCGCTCGCCGTCGAGCTGGAGTTGTGCGCGGAGGTCGGCGGTGAGCTGCTCTGCGTGGCTTCGCAAGAAGCGCTTGAGCTCGGGCTCGAGGTCTTCGAGCAGATCCCGGGCGCGCTCATGGTGGGTTGCGTCGTCCGTGCGGAGCGCGCCGCGCAGCTCCAGCGCCGGCCGGTGGGCAAGCACCTCGCCCAGGCTATCGCCCCGCACCGGGAAGGCCAGGGTCCGCACCCAGTGGTGGAAGGACTCGCGCAGGTCGTTGACCGCCAACTCCTCGATCGAGAGCAAAACCATGGCCCGTGCGCCTTCGGGAACGCCGCCCAGCCGCACGGACCAGCGGGACACCGAGTCGCCCGTGCCCGGGAAGCGACGGCGGGTGAGCGAGGAGAGTGCCTTCTGGAGCATCGGGTGCGAGAGGTGCATGAGCAGCACATCCGGGCGTGGCGAGAAGATCTCACGGCCGCCCACGTCCTCCAGGAAAGGCTCCGGTCCGAAGGCGAGGCGCGCAACGGGGCCGTGACGGTCCTTGCCGCCGGACACGCGCAGCGAGTCGTCGATCACCTCGCTCCAGCCCGGGAGCCCGGGATGAATTACGCGGTAAATCTTTTGTTCTTCGGTGCCATCGAGCTGGGGGCGGCCGCCCCGGATCGCCATGGCGGCCTCCAGGGTATCGCGCAGGGCGTGGGAGTCGAGGTCCAGCTCGGCGGCGGTGGCCTCGAGGTCGTGCGCCACCCCGTTTCCGTCGTCGCCCGTGCCGGCACTGTCGTCCGCCGCGATGGCGGCCCGACCGCGGACGGCCGCCACTCGGTGGTCGAGGTCGCGCTGCACCGTCTCAAGCGACTCGCCTTGCACCAATCGCCGGTGCGCCGCCTCGTCGAAGAGTTCGTTGACGGAGCCCAGGTCTTCGCGAATCTCGTCGGCCTTGGCGATCACGTGAGCGAGGAATTTGAGGTCGTCGTCCTGGTCACTCACGAAGTGGTAGACCGTCACGTCGCGGGCTTGGCCGTGGCGGTCGAGCCGGCCGTTGCGTTGCTCGAGCTTCGAGGGGTTCCAGGGGCAGTCGTAGTGCAGGAGATAGCGGGCGGTGCGCTGGAGGTTCAGGCCCTCGGCCGCCGCATCGGTGGCGAGCAGCAGCCGGACGGGATGGGCCGGATCGTTGAAGGCGCGTTTCACGCGGTCGCGTTCCATTTCGTCCATGCCGCCGAAGAGGGTGAGGATACGCTCATCCTCGTAGCGCTCGCGCAGGCGGCGGACGAGGTAGTCGAGCGTCGTCTTGTACTCGGTGAAGACGATCAGGCGCTCGTCGTGCTTCCAGTTCGGGTCGTCGCGCAGCAGGTCTTCGATCCGGCCGATCAACGCCTCGAGGCGTGCGTCCCTGGCAGGATCCTGCTCGACCAGGTCATTGCCCGCGAGGTCGAACCCGAGCCGGGCCACGGCACCGTCGATGGCAGCGATCTCCTCCCTCAGATCCCCGGCCACGGACTGGAGCCAGGCGCCGACCACGCCCGCAGCGGTCTCCTCGCGCTTTTGCGTCTCCCGGTCATCGCCGGTGTCCTGTTGCACGCTGCGTTCGGCGGCAGCCATGTCGGCGTCGCTCGCCGCCTCGGCTTCGGCGAGCCCCTCCTTGCTGCGCCGCCAGGATTCGGCAAAGGCGCTCGGGCAACTGAGCAGGCGCTTTCCGAGGATCTCGATGGCGAAGCTCCCGGAGCGCCGTCGTCGTGCTCCCTTCGCGATGAGCGTCTTCACCGCCTTGCGAAAGGCGTTGAACGCGGCTCCGAGCGCCGCCTCTTCTGGGGAAAGCGCAAGCAGCAAGGCGTGCGGCGGCCGGCGTGTGCAGAACTTGGGCGGGTCCGTCCGCGCGTTGATCTCGTGCTTGAGCCGTCGTATCACGATCTGCTGCATGCGCTCCTTCTCGGCCGGCTTGATCTCGTTCGTCTGGCTGAAACGCACCGGGTCGAGAATCTCGAGCAGTCCGGTGAAACAGCGAGTATGGCCGTTGTGGGGCGTGGCGCTGAGGAAGAGCCGGTGCTCGAACTGGGGAGCCAGACGCCGCAACATGCGGCAGAGATCGCTGTCGTCGCCGAAGGCCGAGGGCATCAGGTTATGGCACTCGTCGACGATCAGGAGGTCCCAGGGAAGGTGGGGAGAGCCTTCCGGCGTGCGGCAGGCCGATAAGAACTGCTCGAGTACGTCTTCCTGCCGCAGGTAGTGGTAGGAGCTAATGATCCGGCTGAAGGAGCGCCACGGGTTGGTATCCATGCCGAGGCGTTTACGTAGCCGGTGCGTTTCATTGCGGTTCACCAGGTCGAACGGCAGCGAGAACTTCTCCCACATCTCGTCGCGCCACTGCAGGCGCAGCGAGGCCGGCGTGAGGATGAGGACCCGCTGCACGCGCCGGCGCAGGAGCAGCTCGCTCAGAATCAGCCCCGCCTCGATCGTCTTGCCCAGACCGACGTCGTCGGCGATAAGGAGATTGACCCGTGGCATACGCAATGCCTTGAGAAGCGGCACGAGCTGATAGTCCTCGACCTGCACGGCTCCGTGGAAGGGGCTCGATATCGGCAGGCGCCCGACCGGGCCGTCGGGGTCGAGGTACGGTCTGGCTGCCGTCCAGCGGGCGGCGCGAAGCAGGGCGTCGAAGTCCCCACCGGTCATGGAATCCGATGCGGCGACATTGGGCAGCGCGACCGGCTCAAGCAGTTGGCGGTGGGGCTCAAGTTCCCAGAGGAGCTGCTCTTCGTGGGGCAATTGGTCGTCTTTGTACTCGAGGTGGACGAGGTGCAAACGACCAGAGTCCCCGTCGAAAGGCTCCACAGCCGAGACGACGCCACGCCGGTTCCGGACCGTAGCGAACATGCCTACACGCGGAATCGCGACTCCAATGGCCACTGCTCAGAAGCTCCCTTGCGAATCCGGATGGTTCACGCCGCGCTGTGAATTCGATGGCGAGCGCATATTAACATGTTGAGATATCGTGGTGTTTATGGTGTCCAACAATGAGGATATTGCGAAAGGCGATGATGCGCCGGTAATCGCTGATGCATGCGGCCAGCTCGGCGTCGCGCTTGGCCAATTGCGCCAGGGCCTCGCCGATGATCTCGAACTGGCGTTCGACGGCGGCACGCAACATGGGCTCGCGGGCGTAGTCCGCGAAGGTCTTCGCCGCAGTGAAGTCCGCCAGCGCGGTCGCGGCCCGCTGGATGTCGTGCAGGTATTTCCGGGCTTCAAGCCGCATAGAGGAGTGTTTTCGTCTGGTCGACGGAGCGTCGGAAGTCGGGGTTCTTGATGGCCGAGGCCACGACCAAGTCCGCGGGGGCGTCGAAAAGTCGCTCCATCGCCTCGAGCAGGCCGAAGTAGGTATCGGCATAGGTGCCTACGGGCAGCGGCTCGAACTCGACCAGAAAATCGAGGTCGCTCTCTCCTGGCCGAAACCCACCCGCGGCGGCCGAGCCGAACAACTCCAGTCTCCCGTCTGTCTCCGCGACCTCGGCGCGGGGGCTGCGCACAATCATACCCCGTAGTCCGTGTGACCCCTACCCCAGCTTTCATGCCAAGTCCTCGGGCCGAGGATGGTAGTAGCGCCGGAGCATCCGGAGGTCCTTGTGGTCCGTGATCGCAGATCGACTTCCGTGTCGAGTTCGGGCATCGGCTGCTCGTCGAGCGCCTGCCCCTACATGAAGCGGCGGAGTTCCTCGACGAAGCAGAATCGTGGATGCAACAAACAGATCACGGGGACGACGATGCACGCCGCCCCGACCTTAATCCGCCCCGTTCTCCCCTTCGATCGCCCGCTCGACCAGCAGTGCCAGATGCCGCTCGTGCAGGTTCCTGTAGGCCGGGCTCTGAAGATTTCCGTCCCGCGCCATCTCAACGTGCATCGCCTCATGGGCCTCACCCAGCGGGGTGGCTTCCAGCCCCTGCTCGCGCAGATAGCGGCTCTCGGCGCACGGTCGGGCGGCGAGCTGACGGAGGATTTCCGGCCAAGCGGACACCGCCGCGAGGCGTTGTTCCCAACGGATCGATTCCGCCAGGACTCCAAGAGCAGTGTGAGAACGCTCCGGGTCGCTCGCAAGCGGCAAGCGTGTCCCGGCCCAGGCGAGGAGATCCCCGGCGGCAAGCGGGCGGGCGATCGCATAGCCTTGGCCGAGATCGGCCCCGAGGATCGCCGCCGCCTCGATGAGCCCCAGGCTTTCCAACCCCTCGATCACCACCCGCGCGCCCGCCTCTTGGGCGAGGTCGGTCAGGCGCGCAATGAACCTGAGTACCCGCAATGGATCGGCCGCGACCCCGCGCACCAACCCCCGGTCGATCTTGATCTCCTCGAAGCAGATCTGGCGCAGACGGACCAAGCTCGAGTGACCACTGCCCAGATCGTCCTGAGCGAACTGCACCCCCAGTTCGCGCCACGGCGCGAGCATCGACCCAACGGAGGCGGACTGCTGCAGCTCTTCGGTTTCCAGGATCTCCACCGAGAGGTGACGCCCCGCGGGCAGGGGGTGAGCGGCAAGCGCCTGTCGAGTCGCCTCGAGGTAGCGCGGTTCGTTCAACCCTCGCGGTGGCAGATTGAGGCTCACGTCGACTACGAGGCCCCGCGCCCGCCATGAGCCGAGGGCTTGAAGGGCTTGGTCGAGGCCGAGCCGATACAGGGCGTAGAGGTCCTCGTGGCCGAAGGCGGGCAGAAACCGGTCCGGGGCAAACCATGTCTCGTCCTCGTGCAGCCGGGCAAGCGCTTCGACCTTGACCAACTCCCCACGCTTGAGATCCACCACCGGCTGATAGAACATCTCGAGCCCCCCCGCGGCGAGGAGGTGCCGATATCGTCGCCGCTCGGGCGCGGCCTGCACCCGGGGGGCTTGGCGCAATCGCTCGAGGCCGAGCGAGAGCACCCGCTGCAGGTGCTCGAGCAGCGCCCGTTGCGCCGAACCGGTATAGCCCCCGGGATAGGGCGAAAAGATCAGGAGCAGCGCCACCGGTGAGCCCTCGATGCGAAGCGGCACCACCGCCGAGGAGCGGATGCCCAAAGCCAAAGCCAACTCCCGCCAGGGGGCAACGCGAGGATCGGTGGCGTAATGCAACACATGCTGGATCTTGCCGCTGCGCCAAGCCTCATTGCTTGTGCCCTGGCCTTCGGTGGTCTCGGGATCGATGTGGATAGACCGGGTCTTGCCCACCTTGAGCCGTTCGAGATAGCGCCGGAAGGGCTCGCCCGCGACCGCCTCGTACTGCAGCACCCCCTCGGCGTCGGGTCGGGCGATGGTGGCCGCCGCGACCTGCTCGAGCCCGAGCAGGGCAAGGACCGCCCCCTCGATCAGGTCGGTGTATTGCTCGGCGTGCCAGGCAAGATCCTCGATCGCGCCGCGGACTTGGTCGAGGGATCGGTCGACCTCGGCGTAGCCTTCGAGTTCGAATTCGACCTCCAGGGCCATGCGCCGGGCGAGCACCGGCTGCGCGAAACGCAGCCGTAACGGCTCGCGCGCGAACACGCTTGGCAAAGTGTCCATCCACAGCCCGTAGCTCTGAATCAACCAGGGACGATCCACGCCCACAGCGGCATGGATCCGCCCGAGGCGTCGGGCGGCCTCGCGGTGGGCCGACTCCTCGAGCAGGGGGTCGGTGATGAAATTGAGATGCTCGCACTGCCTGGCCTTGAGGCGGCCGAGATCCTCCGGGGGGAGCGCATCGAGAATCATCGCCGTCCCCGGCTCGCAGGCAAGCCCGGCGTAGAAGAGCCCGATAAAACGCTCGGTCACGGCACCGAGCAGGGCGCGCAACGAGACGAGGCACCGCGCCGCTCCTGACCCGTAGGCGGGCACGGTCTCCACATTTGAACCCACCCCCCACTCCACCCGCTCCGGCTTCTCCACATCACCGGCCAGCATCCACCACCGCGTCCGCCTCCCCTTGTGGGCCTTGGCCCGGTACAGGGCTTGGTCGGACAGACGCAGAAGTCCGTCGGGCGTTGCTCCTCCCTTGGCCAGAGGGTAGAACGCAAGCCCCAGACTGGCCCGGATCTGAACCCGCTCCCCGTTCTCCAGGGTGATCGGGGCCATGATGGCGACATGGACACGTTCCAGGATTTGCTCCAGGTCGTCCATGCGCTCGATGCCCTCCAGGAGCAGCACAAACTCATCGCCGCCCAGTCGAATGACGGAGTCGGTTTCCCGCGTCGCCCCTTGCAAGCGATGGGCGATCTCGCGGAGTACCCGGTCGCCCGCCACATGGCCATGGGCGTCGTTGACGGACTTGAAGCCGTCCAGATCCATCATGCAGACGGCGAGCAGACGCTGATCCCGCCGAGTGCGGGCCATGGCCTCCGGCAACTTTTGCAGGAGGGCGGAACGGTTGGGCAGGCCGGTCAAGGTGTCGGACAGCACCATCCAAGCCAGCCGTCGATTGGCTCGCAGCAGCTCCGATTGAATCCGTATGGCATGGTAAAAGATCACCCCAAAAATCAGAGTGCCGGCAACGAGATTGTTGAGTTTGGAAACGTACAAACCCACGCTGAAAAGCTTGCCCCCCAGAACAAACAGCACAATATCGATCGCTACACCCAAGGCCACTGCGGCCATCCAGATGGAAAGGACCGTCTTGCGCTTGGTTGTCAAAAGCAGCAAACAAGCTGCGATCATCCCCACTAGTTGGACACCGTTCGTCAGCAGATCGGGGAATGTAATGAAATCGGTTCCATGAAGGATCGGAGGCAATGGAAACGGGCGGATAGCGAGATAGATCAGCACTACGATCAGTGCCAATCCACTACCGCCGACTATCCAGCGGGCGCGTCTCGCAAACCAACTCTGGTCGGTCAGTGCGTCGCTGCGAACATTCAGAAGGGCATACGCCAGGACGCTCAACACGAACACCCCATGCCAGAGCCGGAACAACCACAAACGGGTGGCCGTGCCATGAACGAACAGCAGATCGATCAAGATAACCAAGCCGCCCAGCAGATAGCCGAAGCCCAGCACCAGCCCCGCATCGTGGCGCAGGAGGAACGCCTGGGTAATCAGTAATCCCCCGGTGGTGATTTCCGCGAAGGTCGCAATGCCGGCACCGGCATACAACAGATTGGAGGCCGGCCACTGAACGCCGGCAAACGGAAGCGCGGCCAGAAACCCCAACAGCAACAGCACCATGACGAACTTGCTGACGCGGGTTTCGGCGCGCGAGGGAACCGCCTGCAACAAATTGATGCCGTTGAGCATCGGCCCGGGTTGTTCCTTTGCCAAGCGTTCGAGCCGGGCTTCCTGTCCGCCTGCTTCACAAACCAAACGATCCACCCGCAAGCTCCTAAAATCAGGCGGGAATGAGAAATATAAAAGGGGTTCCCCCCGCTTATCGGACGTGATGCACCTTTTCTTGAGCAGAAAACCGTTTCCGGACGCCGAATCGGATTGACCCGACTGCGGAACCCGTGTGACGGACGGCCCGGACAGAGGGGCATTCCACCCCGAAGATCGCGGATGCCAAACAGCCGATGCAGGATGCAGCAGGTACGGGCCCTATGGGGCCGCGCAGTATTCGCATCGGTCTCGTTCCGCGACCGCCGAGGCGCGCTCGCGACGGGTGCCGATGGAGAATGCAGCCTAACGCGCCCCCTTTCCGAACAGCACCACCTCGGCGGTCTGCAGCAGGATCAGGATGTCCAACAGCAGGCTGTGGTTCTTGACGTAGTAGAGATCGTACTGAAGCTTCTCGATGGCGGCCTGCTCCGATGCCCCGTAGGGGAAGCAGAGCTGGGCCCAGCCGGTGATGCCCGGTTTCACCCGGTGGCGCTCGGCATAGTACGGCAGCCGGTCGGTGAAATCGGCGACGAACTCCGGGCGCTCGGGGCGCGGGCCGACGAAGCTCATGTCGCCGCGCAGGACATTGAGGATCTGGGGCAGTTCATCGATGCGATAGTGGCGCAGTATCGCGCCCACGCGCGTAATACGCGGGTCGTCGTGCTCGGCCCATTGTGCGTGCCCGTCGGCCTCGGCATCGACGCGCATGCTGCGGAGTTTGAGCACCTGGAAGGGGCGTCCTCGCTGACCGACACGGACTTGACGGTAGAACACCGGCCCGCGGCCGCGCCCCTCGACGAGGATCGCGGCGGCGGCCATGAGCACCACCGGCCAGGTCACGGCCAGCAGGAAGCCGCTTGCCGCCACGTCGAACAGCCGCTTGGAGATCTCTCGCACGGCGCTCTGTTGGAAACCATCCGAGAACACCAGCCAACTCGGATTGAGCAGATCGACACGCACCTTGCCGGTCTCGCGTTCGAAGAACGTGAGCACGTCGACCACGTCGATTCCGCTCAGGCGACAATCGAGGAGTTCATGCAGGGGAAACCCCCGACGCCGGTCGTTCACCGCCACCACGATCTCGTCGACGCGGTGCCGGGCGGCGAACTCGACGAGCGGCACCTCCGGATAGAAGACGCGCTCGGGCGGTACGACATCCTCCTCGCCTTCCACATGCACGAAGCCCACGATCTGGAATCCGCGCTGATCCGCGCGACGGCGCAGGCGGGTGATCGAATTCGCCTTGGTACCCGCCCCGAGTACCAATACCCGCCTGCGAAGGGCGACGGGGTCGAGCAGCAAGGGGAAGAACAGACCGCGGATGACGAGGATGCCGGCCAGTGAGACCGCGACGGAGAGGGCCAGGGCGCCGCGTCCGAGGAAGAACGAGGGAAACACGTAGAACAGGACGACCAACTCGATGATGCCCAGGGCGAAGCCGGCCAGCACCCGCAGCAGCACGCCGAGCAGTCCTTCCCGGTGGCGTGTGTGGTAGAGGCCCACCGCCGCGAGACTCAGCACCATTACCAGGGAATACGCCGCGGCACGTGGGGGCAGGGCCCCCACGCTGGCCTGGATCTCACCGAGGTTCGGAAAGAAACGCGCGTAGGCGCCGATGTAGACGGAGGCGGCGAACACCACCGCCTCGACCAGCATCAACACCAGGATCGGCACCCGGACATAGTGCCGGAACAGCCGGACGGTCCCCACGTTCTTCTCGCCTTCTCGCTGTCGTCCGGCCCCACGCGGAACCGGCGCGCGGCGCGCCGCTAATGCCCGTCAGTGCATCGTACTATAACGGCCGATGTCCCGCATGTGACAACGCAACAGACGTGCCGGACCTCATGGATATTCCGAATGGACGACGGGCGCCACTCGCGAAGGGACCTGGAGTCGGGTAACATGCATTTTTTACGATGCATTCGGCATCCGGCACGGTCCCTCCGACCCGGCCCCGGCGGACGGTACGTGCGTGGCGGGCCCGGACAGGGCGCTCGACGACAAGCGAGAATGAGATCCTCACCATGATGAACGTTCAGGACGCCCGAATCGGAGTAATCGGCCTGGGTTACGTAGGCCTGCCGCTGGCGGTCGAATTCGCCCACCACTTCCCCACGCTCGGTTTCGACGTCAAGGCCGAGCGGGTCGCGGAATTGAAGGCCGGCCGCGACCGGACGCTCGAGGTCACCCCCGAAGAACTCGCGCAGGCCGACGGTCTCTCGCTCACCGTAGCACCGGCCGATCTCGCGCCGTGCAACGTCTACATAGTGACGGTCCCGACGCCCATCGACCGGCACAAGCGCCCGAATCTGCAACCGCTCGAAGCCGCGAGCCGCACGGTGGGCGGAGTGCTGTCGCCGGGCGACGTGGTGATCTTCGAGTCCACGGTCTATCCGGGCGCCACCGAGGAGGTGTGCGTGCCGATCCTGGAGGCGGAATCGGGCCTGACCTACAACCGCGACTTCTTCGCCGGTTACAGTCCCGAGCGCATCAATCCGGGGGACAAGGAACATCGGGTGACCTCCATCCGCAAGGTGACCTCGGGCTCGACGCCCGAGGCGGCCGATTTCGTCGACGGCCTCTATCGTCGGGTGATCACCGCCGGCACGCATCGCGCGAGCAGCCTCCGCGTCGCGGAGGCCGCGAAGGTCATCGAGAATACCCAGCGCGACGTGAACATCGCGCTCATCAACGAACTCTCGCTGCTCTTCAACCGCCTCGGAATCGACACCATCGAGGTCCTGGAAGCGGCCGGGACCAAGTGGAATTTCCTGCCCTTCCGCCCCGGCCTGGTCGGGGGACACTGCATCGGCGTGGACCCCTATTACCTGACCCACAAGGCCCAGGAGATCGGCTATCACCCCGAGATAATCCTCGCCGGCCGACGAATCAACGACGCGATGGGCGCCCACGTCGCCGAGCGAGTGCTCAAGATGCTCACGCAGCGACGCGTCCAGATGGTGGGCGCGCGTATCCTGATCCTCGGGGTCACCTTCAAGGAGGACTGCCCCGACCTGCGTAATACCCGCGTCACCGACATCGTGAACGAGTTGCGCAGTTATCACGCCGCCGTCGAGGTCCACGACCCCTGGGCGGACCCGGAAGAGTCGCGTCGCGAATACGGAATCGAACTGATCCGCGATCCGGAGCCCGGGGCCTACGACGCCGTCGTGCTCGCGGTGGGCCACCGGCAGTTCCGCGAGTGGGGCGCGGAGCGAATCCGCGCGCTCGGAGGGCCCGAGATGGTCCTGTTCGATGTAAAAAGCATCCTGCCCAAAGAGGCGGTGGATGCGCGGCTTTGACGAACCGGCCCGGCGGGCCGGTTGGGAGATCGCATGCGGGTACTGGTAACCGGATCGGCGGGCTTCATCGGCTCCGCCCTGTCGCTGCGCCTGCTCGAACGGGGCGACGAGGTCATCGGCCTCGACAACCTGAACGACTACTACGACGTGGCACTGAAGCAGGCGCGCCTCGCCCGTAACCAGGCCCATCGCGGATACACCGAATTGCGCATCGATCTCGAAGATCGCGGCGGCGTGGCCGAGGCGTTCTCGCGCCTGCGGCCCGAACGGGTGGTGAACCTCGCCGCCCAGGCGGGCGTGCGCTATTCGATCGAGAACCCGCTCGCCTACGCCGACACCAACCTGATCGGCTTTCTCAACGTCCTGGAGGGCTGCCGGCACAACGGCGTCGAACACCTCGTCTACGCATCCAGCAGTTCCGTGTACGGGTCCAACACGCGGATGCCGTTCTCGGTACACGACAACGTCGATCACCCGGTCAGCCTGTATGCCGCCACCAAGAAGGCCAACGAACTGATGGCGCACGCCTACAGCCATCTGTACGGATTTCCGACCACCGGGTTGCGCTTCTTCACCGTCTATGGCCCCTGGGGCCGCCCCGACATGGCACTGTTCCTGTTCACGCGCAAGATCCTCGCCGGAGAGCCGATCGAGGTGTTCAACTACGGCCGGCATCGGCGCGACTTCACCTATATCGACGATATCGTGGAAGGCGTGATCCGCGTCCTGGACCGCGTCCCCGCGCCCGATCCCGCCTGGTCGGGGGACGCACCGGACGCGGCGGGCAGCAAGGCGCCCTACCGTCTCTACAATATCGGCAACCATCAAACCGTGGAACTGACCCGCTACATCGAGGTGCTCGAACGGTGCCTGGGGAAGACCGCGGAGAAGAATCTGCTTCCGCTGCAGCCGGGCGACGTTCCGGATACCTACGCGGACGTGGAAGACTTGGTGCGTGACGTCGGCTACCGCCCCGACACGAGCGTGGAGACGGGGATCGCACGCTTCGTCGAGTGGTACCGGGATTACTACAAGGTCTGAACGATCGCACCGGGTCGTCCGCCGCCCACCGGGGCGCCGCGAGGCGCGGCCGCAGTGGATCGTTTGCCGCGTCCATGTGAGAATGCCCCGGTCCCGCCGCACCCTGTCGCGAGGTCCGTCATGAGCGTGGAACTCATCATGAACCGCCGGCCCGTCACCCTCCAGGCGAGCGATACGGTCGCGGGAGCACTGGAGCTGTTGCTCAAGCACCGTTACCGGTCGATACCGATTGTCGACGCCGACCGGAAATTCATCGGCATTTTCGAGGCCCATCACCTGCTCGGACTGCTGCTCCCCAAGGCGGCGACCGTTCCGGGCGGGCTCACGGACCTCACCTACGTACACGACTCCATCGAAGACCTGCGCCTGCGCCTGCGCGAGGTCAGCGGGTTATCCGTACGCGAATGCCTGGAGAACCGTGCCGAGGCGGAAACGGAACCGGCGTCCCCCGAGAAGGCCGACTACGACGCCATGCTCGTGCGGCCGGGAACCCCGCTCACGGAGACCCTGCTCCTCCTGTACCGGGGGCGATCCACCCTCCCGGTGGTGGACACGGAGTCCGGGCGGCTCCTCGGTGTGGTCTCGTACTGGGAGGTCTTCCGCAGGCTCGCGAGGAAGGACTGAAACATGCACGGCGCGCAGACGGGACAATGGATCCCGCGCGTGATCTTCGGCTGGGACCCCCTGTGGGTATCCGGCGTCGTCTTCGTCATCACCTACGCGGTGATCATCTCCGAGCGCGTCAACCGCGCGATCGTCGCCCTCCTGGGCGCCGGCCTGATGATCTTCTCCGGCGTCCTGAATCAGCAGGCCGCGGTGCGCGGGGTGGACTTCAATACCCTGGGGCTGCTGGCCGGGATGATGGTGATCGTCGCGATCACCCGGCGCTGCGGGGTCTTCCAGTACATCGCCATCTGGTCGGCCAAGAAGGTGCAGGCCGACCCGTGGGGCATCCTGCTCATGCTCTCGCTGGTCACGGCGTTCTTCTCCGCCTTCCTGGACAACGTGACCACGGTACTGCTGATCGCACCGGTGACGCTGCTCATCACCGAAGAGTTGAAGGTAAACCCCTACCCGTACCTGTTCAGCGAGATCCTGTTCTCGAACATCGGCGGGACCGCGACGTTGATCGGCGATCCCCCGAACATCATGATCGGCTCGGCCGCCCACCTGAACTTCATGGACTTCGTGGTCAACCTGGCGCCGATCGTGCTGGTCATCATGGCCGCGACCCTGGTGCCGATCTACGTCATCTACGGCCGGCGGCTGCATGCCACCGAGGAGGCGCGCGGGCGGGTCATGCACTTCGACGAGCGCGAGGCGATCACGGACACCCGGTTGCTCAAGCAATCCCTGTTCGTGCTGGCGCTGGTGATCCTGGGCTTCATGCTGGCACACGTCCTGCGCGTGGAACCCGCAACGATCGCGATGTTCGGCGCGGCGCTGCTGCTGTTGCTCGACAACTGGCCCCGCAAGGTCGAAGAACAATCGCGCCAGGTCCACCGCGCCTTCGGCGAGGTGGAATGGGTGACCATCTTCTTTTTTGTGGGGCTGTTCATCGTAGTCACGGGAATCGACCGATCGGGGATCCTCAAGATCCTCGCACACCACGTCCTGGAACTCACCGGCGACAGCCTGCCGGTCACCGCGATGGCGGTGATGTGGGTATCCGCGATCGCCTCCTCGATCGTCGACAACATCCCGTTCGTCGCGACCATGATCCCGTTGATCAAGAACATGGGGCCGAGCCTCGGCGGTCCCGACGCCCTGCTGCCCCTGTGGTGGTCGCTCGCACTGGGGGCCTGTCTGGGCGGAAACGGCACCATCATCGGCGCGAGCGCCAACCTGATCGTGGCGGGATTCTCGGAGCGGGCCGGGCATCCGATACGCTTCGTCTCGTTCCTGCTCCAGGCCTTCCCGCTGATGCTGTTCAGCGTGGCGATTGCGAGTCTCTACCTGTATCTCCGCTACCTGCGCTGAACGGCACCGGCGAGCCGGGCGGGCGCGGAGCACGGCGGATCGGTGCGCCGGCACTTCGCCGATCCACCCTGCCCGGCTATCGGCATGTGCCGATCCCTACGACCCTGCGTCCTTCAGGGACCGCCAGACGCAGGGAGCACCGCACGCATCGTCCAACACCTCCATATACCGCTCATGAGCGGCACACTCGGCGGCGTCGGCGCGCACCACGCGCAGGCGCCCGCGGGCACCCTCGACCGCACGCACGGTGGCCGCGGCGGTTCGCCCGGGCTGCTCGGCGTCCTCTTCCAGAGACAGCGCCGCCTGCCCGCCGGTCATGGCGAGGTAGACGTCGGCGAGGATCTCCGCATCCAGCAGCGCGCCGTGCCGGGTACGCTGCGAGTTGTCGATCCCATAGCGTTTGCACAGGGCGTCGAGGCTGTTGCGCTGCCCGGGATGGAGTCGGCGCGCCAGCGCCAGGGTATCGAGGACCGTGCAGTGCCCCTCGATGAGCCCCCACTCCGACCCCAACCGGCGCAGCTCCGCGTTGAGAAACGCGGTATCGAAAGGGGCGTTGTGGATGATCAGCTCGGCGCCGCGGAGGTAGTCCGTCAGTTCCCGGGCGACGTCGGTGAAGCGAGGCTTGTCGGCGAGAAAGTCGGGATCGATGCCGTGGACCTCACGAGCCCTCTCGTCGATTTCGCGATCGGGCTGCAGGTATTGATGATAGTTGTTTCCGGTCGGACGGCGGTTGAGCAGTTCCACGCAGCCGATCTCGATGATGCGATGGCCCTGCTCGGGCTCCAGTCCGGTGGTTTCGGTATCCAGGACGATCTGTCGCATCGCGTGCGGTCTCCTATGGCAATGATCGGGTCCCGGCGGGTTCCCGGGGCGTCGGCAGCATTCGGGGCCGGGCTCGCCCGGCCGACGACGCGGAAACGCGCACATGGCGCGGCAGGACCCCTCGACGTACCCGGCGGGCCGAGGCCCGGCCTACGGGGCGCATTTTCGGGGTGCGCGCAACTCGTCGACGCCCCGATTGGCGAGGGCATCGGCGCGCTCGTTCTCCGGATGACCGCTATGCCCGCGGACCCAGTGCCAATGCACCTCGTGGCGCGCCGCGGCGGCGTCGAGCCGGCGCCACAGGTCCGCGTTCTTGACCGGCTTGCGGGCCGCGGTCTTC
Source organism: uncultured Chromatiales bacterium (assembly GCA_964487445.1). Taxonomy (GTDB): domain Bacteria; phylum Pseudomonadota; class Gammaproteobacteria; order 21-64-14; family 21-64-14; genus BMS3Abin12. The sequence goes on along the minus strand of CAZAQG010000017.1, from coordinate 14,108 downwards.
CACCCGCGGCGCTTCCAGTTCGGCAGCCACTCGGTCAGCCCCTTCTTCACGTATTCGGAATCGGTGGTCAACCGCACCCGGCACGGGCGCTTGAGCGCCTCCAGGGCGCGGATCGCGGCCGTGAGTTCCATGCGGTTGTTGGTCGTCTCCGGCTCCCCCCCATGGAGCGTCTTTTCGATCCCGCCAAAGCGCAGCACCGCGCCCCACCCCCCCGGACCGGGATTTCCTCGGCACGCCCCGTCGGTGTAGACCTCCACCTCATCCACCGCGCTTCACCACGCGCGCCGAGGGCCTGGCAAGACCCGCGGTAACCAGCCGGCGACGCGGCTGCCAGCGCGAACGTATCGGCGTGAGGGCCGCCACCCGCTTGCGTGCCACCAGGACATAGGATGCCGCCAGGAAGGACCAACCGCCGCGCCGGCCCAGGCACTCGATGAACCGGATGCGCCGCATCACGCCTTCATATTCCAAGGGCGGGCGGAAAAAACAGCCACGCCCCACGATCGGGTCGAACCCCAACAACGCCAGCCAGTCCCGGATTCGGGTCTGGCTGAAGAAGCGCCCGCACCAGGGCACGGCGCGCGAGCCGAACAGCCGCCGCCAGCCCCAACTGCCCCATGGGTTGAACCCGAGAATGACCGCGTGCCCCTCCGCCACCAGCACGCGATCGACCTCGCGCAGGACTTGGTGCGGGTCGTCCACGAATTCCAGGGTATGCGGCAGCAGCACCACGTCGACGCTGTCGGAGGCGATCGGAAGCGCATCGGGGACGGCGACCAGACCGATATCGGTGCGCCGCACGGGATCCAGCACGATGCGGTGCGGGATGCGACACAACCCCAACAGATCATCGTCCCGGTCGGCTCCGAGCGAACCGAGCTGCACTACGTGGTAGCCGAACAGGTTGGGGATCGAGGACTCCAACTGCGCCCGTTCCTGCTCCCACAACAGGGTGCCGAGGCGACCCGCATACCATGCCTCCAGCCGCTGTGTCTCGGCAACGGATGACCTTCCCTCTCGACGCTGCATCCTCGTCTCCCGGGACCGCGTCCCGCTCCCGACGCCCGGGGCGCTGTCGCACATTCTCCCACAGATCGTGCCGCGCTTCAGGGCACCGCCCGCGAAATCTACCCACCAGCTTGATTTGTAGCGAAAATCCTGGCACGATGCTGCCTCCATGGAGGCCCCGGATCGGCCGAACCCGGCCGGAAGTCCGGCCGGAAATCCAATCGGAAGGGTAGGAAGCGGAAAACCGATGGGCAATCGTTCGTTCAGAATGGCGGCCGCTATTCGACGAAGGCCACCGCAAATCGGCGCCTCTATCTACCGCCTACCGCACCCCCAGCCAAGCCACCCCGACGATCTCTTCGCCGCGCCCGGATCCGGCCGGCGGCACCGTGACGCCCGTGACGCACCACACGGTCTCCGGCCCTGCCCGCCGCTATCCTGCGAAGGGGTGGTTGCGGTTCTCCCCCGGGATCGTATCCCGGCCATTCAATTCAGGGCGTAACCTGCCGCTGATTTAAGGAGTCATGATGATCAATCGCGGCGCCAAGGAAACCCTCTTCGCCCTCGGGCTGCTCGCCCTGCTCGGGGTGGGCGGTTGCGGTGTCCTGCGTTCGCCGCCCCCCGTTGCGCCCGAACCGCCCGCCGTGGGCCCCGCGCAGGGCGGGGGAAACGAGCCGCTCGCCCGGACCGCTCCGACCCCGGTGTGCGTGGCATTCGACACCGCACTGCCGAGCGTCGTACAGGCGCCTGTCGGGCCGGTGCCGCGCGCCGAGCCGGAAAACCTCTGGGTACGCATCCGTGACGGCCTCGGCCTCCCGGAGCCCGACAACGCGCGGGTCAAGGTGCAACTGAACTGGTACGCCCGCCACCCCGAGTACCTCGACCGGGCATTCGCACGTAGCGAGCCGTTCCTCCACTTCATCCAGCAGGAGGTCGAGGCACGCCACATGCCCAGCGAAATCGCGCTGCTGCCGGTAGTGGAGAGCGCCTTTCGCCCGTTCGCCTACTCGCACGGTCGCGCCGCCGGGCTGTGGCAGTTCATCCCCTCCACCGGCCGGCGCTTCGGCCTGAAGCAGAACTGGTGGTACGACGGGCGCCGCGACGTCTACGCCTCGACGCGCGCCGCCCTGGACTATCTGAACCAGCTCAAGAACGACTTCAACGGCGACTGGTTACTCGCTCTGGCGGCCTACAATTCCGGAGAAGGCACGGTTCTGGCAGCGCAGGCGCGCAATCGCCGCCGCGGACGACCCACGGATTTCTGGCATCTGGGCCTGCCCCGCGAGACCCGCGCCTATGTACCCAAGCTGCTGGCCCTGGGGGAACTGATCGCCCACCCCAAGCGCTACGGGATCACGCTGCCGCCGATCCCCGACAAACCCTTCCTGGCGGTCGTCCAGATCCGTTCCCAGATCGACCTCGCCCGGGCGGCGCAACTGTCCGGGTTGTCGCTGGACGAAATCTACCGCTTGAATCCCGGATTCAACCGCTGGGCCACGGCCCCCGACGGACCCCATCGCCTGCTGCTGCCGAAGGATGACGCGGCCGCTTTCCTGGGAAAACTGGCGGAGTTGCCTCCGCACGAGCGGATCAGTTGGGCCCGTCACCGGATTCGCCCGGGCGAATCCCTGTCCGTCATCGCCAGGCGCTACCACACCACAGTCGCCGTGCTCCGGCGCATCAACAAGCTCCGAGGAAACCGCATTCGGGCCGGGCACCACCTGCTGATCCCCGTGGCCAGCGAGTCGCTGGCACACTATCGGCTAAGCGCCGGTCAGCGCCGCTTGGCGTTGCGCCGGGTCTCCCGCAGCGGGCACAAGGAAGTGCACGTCGTGCGCCCCGGGGACACCCTGTGGCAGATCGCCCGCAACTTCGGGGTGTCGTTACGCGCCCTGGCGCGCTGGAACGGCCTCGCTCCGGGGGACGTGCTGCCTCTCGGGCGCAAGCTCGTAATCTGGAAACGCGGTCTGGCGCGCCAAGTGGCCTACACGATATCCGCCGGCCCCCCCACCGCCCTCGGCGTGGTACAGATCGTCCGGTACACAGTACGCCGAGGCGATTCGCTGGCGCGGATCTCGCAGCGATTCAACGTGACCATCGGGCAGTTGTGCGAATGGAACTCGATCTCCTCCGGCGCGCTCCTGCATCCCGGCCAGCACCTGACCCTGCGTGTCAACGTCACCCGTCAGGGGAGCAGCATCTGATCACGCGCGCGGGCGCGCGTTCAGCGTCCGCCGGTCCCCTCCTCCGACGTCGTCGGCGGGCCGAGGCCCGCCCTACAGGGGGGATGCCGCCACCCCCGCGGGCGGGGTTCACGATCCGTGCAGGTGGCAGCGGACCTCATGGTGTTCGCCGATCCGGGTCACGTCGGGATAGCGTTCCCGGCAGACCGGCATGGCACGCGGGCAGCGCGGATGAAAGTGACAACCGGCCGGGGGGTCCACGGGGGTGGGCAGATCGCCCTCGAGCCGGATCACCTCGCGGCGGCTCTCCTTGTCGATCACCGGCACCGCCGAGAGCAGGGCCTCCGTATACGGATGGCTCGGCGCGTCGAGCACCTCGCCGACCGCACCTCGCTCCACGATACGCCCGAGGTACATCACTGCGACCTCGTCGGCCAGATAAGACACCACCGAGAGGTTGTGGGTGATGAACAGGTATGAGAGCCCGAGTTCACTCTGCAGCCGCTTGAGCAGGTTCAGGATCTGCGCCTGCACCGATACGTCGAGCGCGCTCGTGGGTTCGTCGCACACGATGAGCTTCGGATCGACCGCCAGGGCCCGCGCGATGCAGATCCGCTGGCGTTGGCCGCCAGAGAACTCGTGCGGATAGCGCTCGCGCGCACGCGCGGGCAGGCCGCCCACTTGGTCGAGCAGTTCCTCCACGCGGGCGCGCCGTGTGTCCCGGTCCGTCACCAGCCCCAGCGCGACCATCCCCTCCTCGACAATGTCCCCGATCATCATCCGCGGGTTCATGGACGAAAACGGGTCCTGAAAGATGATCTGAAAATCGCGCCGGCGCCGGCGCAAGGCGCGACCGCGCAGGGTCGTCAGTTCGACGCCGGCGAAGCGCACGCTGCCGGCAGTGGGACGAATGAGCTGCATGATCCCCTTCGCCACCGTGGTCTTCCCGCAGCCCGACTCCCCCACCAGCGCCAGGGTGTGTCCGACGCCCACCGCCAGCGAGACACCGTCCACGGCGCGCACCCGCCCGCTGACGCGCTTGAACAGCCCGGACTGAATGGGGAAATGGACCTCGAGATCGGTCACCCGCAACAGGTCCGCACCGTGATCGGAGCGGACCGGGCGGACCACCGCCGCAGGCGCCGGGACGCGGGCGGGTTTCGGAGCGCCGTCGGCGTGAGCCGGGTCGTAGAGGTGGCAGCGCACCCGGTAGCCGTCCGCCACCACCCGCCAGGCCGGCGCGATCTCGCGGCACGCCTCCCAGGCCCGGGCGCAACGATCGACGAACCGGCAGCCGCGAAAGGCGCGGGTCAACTCCGGGACCGAGCCCGGGATCACCGCCAGCGGGCGATCGCGCTTGTCCATGGCGGGTACGGACTCGAACAACTTGCGGCTGTAGGGGTGGTGCGGGTTCTCGAAGAACGGCGCGCGCGGCGCCTCCTCCACGAGGTGGCCCGCGTACATCACGCCCACCCGGTCGGCCATCTGCGCCACCACCCCGAGGTCGTGGGTGATCAGCAGCAACGCCATACCGGTCTCGCGTTGCAGGCGCCGCAACAGGTCCAGCACCTCGGCCTGAATGGTCACATCCAGGGCGGTCGTCGGCTCATCGGCGATCAGAAGCTGAGGTTCGCCGGCCAGCGCGATGGCGATCATCACCCGCTGTTTCATGCCGCCCGAGAGCTGATGTGGATAGTCGCCGATGTGTCGCCGCGGGCTCGGGACGCCGACCGCATCCATGAGTTCCAGTACCCGCGCGCGCAGCGCACCCCTGCGCAGGTGCCGGTGCATGCGCACCGTCTCGGCGATCTGCTCACCGATGGTCAGCACCGGATTGAGCGAGGTCATCAGCTCTTGGAAGATCATGCCGATGCGCCCACCGCGCACGCGGCGCATTTCGGCCTCCGACAATCCCAGGAGATCGGTCCCCTCGAGGATCACCCGCCCGCCGACGACGTGCCCCGCGGGCGCCGGCAGCAGACGCATGATCGACAACGCGGTCATCGACTTGCCGCAGCCCGACTCACCGAGTAGCGCGAAGGTCTCGCCGCGGCGGATCGCCAGGCTCACGCCGTCGACCGCGCGCACGGCACCCTCGCCCGCGCCGATGCGGGTCTCGAGGTTCTCGATTTCCAGCAACACGTCCGACATCTACACCCCTACGCCGCGCCGTCCCGACACCGGTCCCCGCGTGGTGCCCGAGCGAGGATCGAAGGCGTCGCGCACGGCATCCGCGAACAGGTTGGCCGACAGTACCAGACCGAACATGAACACGAAAGCCGCCGCCAGCGACCACCACACGACGGGATCGCGGGCCAACTCCAGTCGCGCGCCATTGATCATGTTGCCCCAACTGTAGGTGGTCGGATCGACACCGACGCCGACGTAGGTCAGCACCGCCTCGGCCAGTACCAGCCCGCTGAAATCGAGTACCACCGTGATCAGGACGATGTGCATCACGTTGGGCAGGATGTGACGCGCGAGGATCTTCGTGTGACCGACCCCGAACGCCTGCGCAGCCTGTACGTAGTCCAACTCGCGCAGCTTCAGCGCCTCCCCGCGCAACAGACGACACAGGCCCGTCCAACTGGTGATGCCGAGGATGATGCACAGAAACAGCAGCCGCAGATCGGCCCGGGCGATCACCGTCTGGAAATTCTGCGGATGATTCGCCATGTAGACCTCGAGCATGAGGATCGCGGCCGCGATGAGAAGCACGCCGGGAATCGAGTTGAGGGTGGTGTAGAGATATTGGATCACGTCGTCGACCCGGGACCGGAAATAACCGGCCGTGATACCAAGCACGACCGCCAACGGCAACATCACGAGCGTCGACAGCGTGCCGATCACCAGCCCGGTGCGGATACTCTTGAGGGTCTCGTAGAAGACGTCCTGGCCGACCTTGTCGGTGCCGAAGACGTGGTAATGCACGGCGAGATGCCCGGTCACCGAGCCGAACAGGATCAACGCCCCGGCCGTGTAGAGGGCCACGTTCCAGGGGTGTTCGGTGCGCCCGGACAGCACCCTGTGCAGGGCGTGCAAGACCCGCCATCGATGTCGACGCGCGAGCCGCGCGACGACCAGGGCGAGGAGTGCGGCCCATAAGACCAACGCAAAGACCGCGCCGCGCAGCACCGTGTGCAGGATATCCGGCACCCGGTCCCGCGCCGGGTCGCGGAGCTGCGCGCCCCCGTAGCGCAGCCGCGGGTAGATGCGCACGTCCTTGCCGTCCGGGAGTCGCACGGTCTCCTTCGTGTAGAGCCGGGTGGCGAGCGGTGCCGAGTAGGTCTCTTCTTCGTGGGTCCGCAACGGGGTCAGGAGGAGGTCGAGTACGCTCAGCACCCGCCCGGAGTAGCGTTCCGCGCCATCCGCGGCGCGGCCGCCGGCGGGCATCCGGAAGTGCACCGAATCGAGCAGCCCGATCGTCACGTAGGCCGCGAGCACCACCATCGCCGCGACCCCGAGGCGACTGTGCAGGACCTCGCGCCACGGCGCCCGCAGGTGCTCGTGGCGCCGTATGTACCAGGCCGATAGGAACACCGTGGCCACCAGCGCGTAGAGCAGCGCGTCGGTCCACAGGAACACGGGCCTCACCATGGCGCGCCGGCGCCGGACACCCGCCCCGATCCCGATGGCCCGGTCCCTGCCGCCGGGCGCGTCATCGCAGCCGGATCCTCGGGTCCACCAGGGTGTAGGAGATGTCGGTGAGCAACAGTCCCACGATGTAGAGTACCGACCCCAGAAACACCATGGCGCGCACGATGGCGAAGTCCTGACTCTGGATCGCGTCGATCGTATAGCTGCCCAGCCCCGGGATGCCGAAGAACGACTCCAGGATCAGATTGCCCGTGAACAGCAGCGGCAGGATGACCATCGCGCCGGTCAGGATCGGCACCATACCGTTCTGAAGCACGTGCCGGAACAGGACCCGAAGCTCCGACAGGCCCTTGGCCCGTGCGGTGCGCACGTAGTCCTTCCCGAACTCCTCCAGGAAGATCGTGCGATACCATCGCGTCCCCGATCCGATCCCCGAGACCACCCCGACCACCACCGGCAGCACCACGAACTTGAAGGCGCTCAATCCGCCCGCGTAGCCGGAGATCGGAACCAAGTGCATGAGTTTTCCGACGAGGTACTGCCCGGCGATGATGTAGAAGAGACTGGAGATGGACATCAAGACCACGGTGAGCACCACCGCGGACACCTCGAGATACGTGGCGCGGAAGAATACGATCAGCAACGCCATCGTTATGTTGGTGAGCAGACCGACCACGAATACCGGAACGGCGATCGCCAGACTCGGCCACATGCGTTGGCGAATGTCGGCCCCGATGTCCCGACCGCTGTCCGAACGCCCGAAGTCGAATACGAACAGCCGCACGGACTTCTGGAAAAAGATCGTATCGGTGAACCTGTCCACCCCCCGCTGCGCGGCGTTGTACAACAGCGGCTTGTCGTAACCGTGCTCATGTTTCCACATCTGGATCGCCTGCGGCGTGACGCGCTTGGTCCCCAACTGCATGCGGGCCATGTCGTCCGGGGAATTGACCGAGAAGAACAGCACGAAGGTGATGAGATTGACCCCGATGAGGATCGGCACCGCGTACAGGATCCGGCGGATGATATAGGCGATCATGGCGAGGTGATACCTCAGATGCGTTATGCGCCGCGCCCGGGGCGCCGATGTTCCTTGCGCGCATAGGCGATCCCGGCCGGAACGATGAACAGTCCCATCAGCGCAACGCCCGCGAGCAGCGGCCACAGGACCGGGCGGTTCCAGCGCCGGCGCAGCCGGGCGCGCCGATCCGGATCGATGCGCAGGTACTTGAGGGAGTTGTTGGCCATCGGGTTCGGTTTGACGTTGTGATCCCAGACCTGATAGAGCCGAAACTCCTTGGGGTAGAAGCCCCAGACCCAGGGCGCGTCGCGGTCGACGATGCGCAGCATGCGGTCGATGATCGCCTGGCGCATCGGTCCGTCGTCCATGTCTTTCATGCGCACGAACAGGCGGTCGAATTCCGGGTTCTCGTAGTTCGAGGCGTTCTCACCGCCGTGCTCGACCTTGCCGTTGGGCCCATAGAGCAGGAACAGAAAATTCTCCGGGTCCGGATAGTCCGCGTTCCAACCCCACAGGAAGATCTGCTCCGTCCCCCTGCGCATCTTGTCCTGAAAGCGGTTGTAGAATGTGCTCCGCACCACGAGCTGGATGCCGAGCTTCGCGAACTGCTTGCGGTACCAATCGAGCAGCGCCTGCTGGTCGGGACCCGAAGAGGAGGCGCTATCCAGGTACAGGATCAGCGGCTCGCCGGTATGGCGGTCCACACCTCCCGGGTATCCGGCGCGCGCCAGCAGTGCGCGGGCCGCACGGATCGGCTTACGCCGGGCGCGTCCGTCGACCCAATCGTAGACATACGGGTCGATCCCCGCGCGTCCCGCACGATGGCCGAAGATGCCGGGGGGGATCGGCCCCTGGGCGGCGATCCCGCGACCGTTGCGGAAGATGGCGATGTACTCCTCGTAATCGACGGCGATCGAGATCGCCTCGCGCAGCGCCCGGGCCCGCTCGGAGTAGCCGCCCACGACGGGGTCCGACATATTGAACCCCATATAGTAAATCGCGGGGACCACGCTGGTGCGCAGACGCATCCCCTTCGCGCGCATGGCCGGGGTGAGACTCGCCTGACCCTGCGCCCCCACCTGCACCGCCTGATCGAAGCTGCCCGAGGAGATCCCCGACATATCGTAATAACCCTGGAGGAACTTGTTCCAATAGGGGATGCTCTCCTTCTCCAGGCTGAACACGATCCGGTCGACGAACGGCAACGGACGACCGGCGTCGTGCAGCAGACCCTGCGCCGCATCGCCCGGGGCGCCGCGCCGCGGATAGGTCTCGTGGTGGAAATTCGGATTGCGAGTGAGGACCATGCGTCGGTTCGGATTGTTCTCGGTGAGCATGTAGGGGCCGGTACCGACGGGATACCAGTCGAGCGTGATATTGCGCTGCGCCATCCCCGGTTGTGAATAGAAGCGGTCGGCCTCCGGCGGCACCGGCGCGAAGAACGGCATCGCGAGCCAGTAGCGGAACTGCGGGTACTTGCCGTGGATCTCGATGCGGTAGGTATAGCGGCCGGTGACCCGCGCCCCGGCGAGCGGGTAGCGCGCGAGGTCGAGATAGCCGTCGGGGTCGGTGCGCCGCGCCTTGGCCAGTCGCGCCCGCAGCCCCTTGAGCCCGACGATGTACCCGCTCATCAGACCGAAGATGGGCGAGTGCAGGCGCGGATCGGCGAGGCGCTTGATCTCGTAGACGAAATCGGAGGCCACCAGTTCCCGGGTACCGGTGTGCGGAAAACCCGCGAGGGTGCGGATCCCGTCGAGCGCGCCGGGCTTGAGGTCGAGGTACAGGGGCCGCCCGCGCCGGTCGCGGGCGAAGCATGGGTGCGGTTGATAGCGGATACCGGACCGGATGCGGATCCGGTACACGGTGTAGGCGATGCGTCGCGCCGGTGCATCGGCGGGCAGACGCTCCCCGGACGCATCCAGGTAGGTCACCTCGGGCATGGCTGCGGCACTCAACGGAACCAGGCGGTAGGGACGATCCAGGTATTGGTATTGCAACGGCGGTTCGTAGACCTGGGCGATGAACTCGTACTCGTTGGCGCTGTAGGCGCGCGCGGGGTCCAGGTGCTTGGGACGTTCGGAGAACGCGCTGTAGAGCACGTTCGCCCGGGCGTCGGCGGCCGGATACGGATCGTTCCACGGCGTCTTGTTGCAACCGACGAGCGACAATGCAACCAGAGCCAACAACAGCGTCGCCCCACGCCGGACGAAATGCCGCGAGCGTCGGCGCATAACCCGAACGCCACGCATCATGTGCCTGCGCCGCGCGCTCCGCGGTGCGATACCGCCGCTCGCTCCGAAGCCGGATTGCGCATGCCGGCGCCCCTTTCCCGATGCATGGATTTCCGGTACCTTACCGCACTACGAACCGCCCATCCAAATCCCGCCGCGCGGGTGCAGCACCCGCTGCGCGCAACAGGGGATACGACATGGCACTGCTGACCGGAAAACGCGCCTTGATCGCCGGGCTCGCCAGCAATCGCTCGATCGCCTGGGGTATCGCGCAGGCGATGCGTCGCGAAGGGGCGGAACTCGCATTCACCTACCAGGGGGAAAAACTCCGGGACCGCGCCGAGAAACTCGCCGGCGAATGCGACTCGGACATCGCCATTCCCTGCGACGTCGGCAGCGACGAGGAGATCGAGGCCGCCTTCGAACGCCTCGATGACTACTGGGATCACGTGGACATCATCGTCCATTCGGTTGCGTTCGCCCCGCGCGAGCAGTTGCAGGGCGACTATCTGGACGGCGTGACCCGCGAAGGTTTCCGCACCGCCCACGATATCAGTTCCTACAGCTTTGCGGCCCTCGCCAAGGCGGGGCGCAACATGATGCAGGGCCGCAACGGCGCGCTGCTCACCCTGAGCTATCTGGGCGCCCAGCGCGCGATGCCCAACTACAACGTGATGGGCCTCGCCAAGGCCAGCCTGGAGGCCAACGTCCGCTATCTGGCCAACTGCCTCGGCCCGGAAGGCATTCGGGTCAACGCAATCTCCGCCGGCCCCATCAAGACCCTGGCCGCGGCCGGGATCAGCGACTTCCGTCGCCTCCTCGATTACGCCGAGCGCAGCGCACCCCTGCACCGCAACGTAACCATCGGGGACGTAGGCAACGCGGCCGCTTTCCTGTGCTCCGACCTGGCCGCGGGGATCACCGGCGACATCCTGTACGTCGACTCGGGGTATCACATCGTCGGCGTAGGCGCCGGCCTGGAGACCGGCTGAAGCGGCACGATAAACATCTTCAGCGCATCGAGGAACGGCGTCCCGGGAAAACCATACGCCGATGGAGTTTCAGGCGCATCGGCGCTCATGGCCGCCCGGCGCTGCATCTCCGATCGGCGCTCCAGTCACGGTTGGTTCAACTGCCGCTGCTCGATCTCGATCTTGGCGTGACGTTTGAGGTTGTTCAGAAACGCCAGGAATTCTCCCTGCCCATACACGCGCGCCAGCGCCCGGCGGTCCTCGATCCGTTTCTTCTTGGAGAGCACCTTGGGATCGCCGTCCAGGACGCCGGTGACGCCGACCACGGCATAGTCACCCGACCCGAGCGCGATCTGCGTGTAGCGACCGCGGCCCTGTTTGGGCCTGCCCAGCGTGAAGACCGCCCTTAGAATGGCGCCGTCCACCGACGCATCGCTGCGCGTCGCGCCCCGGACCCGCTTCAACTCGAGACGCTCGGCCTTGGCAACGTCGCCCGGCGATTCCCCCGAACGCAGTTTCCCGATAATGGCCTGCGCCAGCTTGTGCGCCTGCACCTTCGCGTAGGCCTCACGCAGGTCTCGCTCGATCTCGGCACGCACCTCATTGAGCGGTTTCAGCGCCGCGGGTTTGTGCTCGCGCACGCGTATTACCACCGTGCGCGTCGGGCCCAACTCGAGGGGGTCGCTGTTGTTTCCGCCGAGCACGTCGGGGCTGAAGGCCGCCTGGACCACCTTGGTTCGGGCGGCGATCCCCTGCCCTCCCTTGCGCGAGAACAGGCCGCTGCGGCGGATCTTGAGGCCGAGGCGCTTGGCCGCAATCTCCAGCGTATTCGGGTGTTCGTAGGTCAGGTTCGTCAACCGATTGGTGAAACTGTAGTAACGGTCTTCGGCCTTGCGCTTGCGATATTCGACGGCGAGTTCGCTCTTGACCTTGCTGAACGGCATCTCGCGGGCCGGACGTACGGCCTCCAGTTGAATGAGGTGAAAACCAAAGGACGTGCGCACCGGACCGACGACCTCCCCGACCTTCTCGATCGCAAAGACCGCCTTGCCGAAGGCGGGCGCCATCGTGCCCTGGACGAAGAAACCGAGATCGCCGCCCTTGGATGCACTGCCGGGATCCTGCGAATATTCCTTCGCCAGCTTCGCGAATGAAGCTCCGTGACGGATCTCGGCGAGCAGTTTCTCGGCCCGCGCCCGTGCGCGGGCGACGACCTTCCGGTCGGCACCCTTGGGGACCCGGATCAGGAGGTGGCGCACGCGCCGCTCGGCCGGGGTCACGAATCGCTGGGCCTCCTGCTTATAGAGGTTGCGCAGCGCCTGTTCGTGCACCGGGATAGTGCGCATGATCCGGTTGACGTCCAGATCGAGGTAACTCAGCGCCACTTCCTCCGGGCGCATGAATCGGTCCTTGTGCCGCTCATAGTAGGCCTGCACCTCGGCGAGGTTGATTCTCGCCCGGGCTTCATAGCGCGAGAGCGGTATCTTCAGGTAGAAAAGGTCGCGCTTTTGTTCCAGGAGGCGGATGAACTGATCCACCTCCCGGGGGGTCGCGAACGCCGAGGTCACGATCCCGTCCTGGACCTGCGAGATCAGCAGCGTACGACGAAACTTGGGCTCGAACGTGAACGGCGTCATCCCCTGGGCACGCAAGACCTGCTCGTAGCGCTGCTGGGAGAAGCGACCCTTTTCCTGGAACGCAGAAATCCCATGGATCTCGGCCGCGAGCAGTTGATTGCCGATCCGAAAGCCGGTTGCATCCGCGGCCTGCGCCAGCAACATCTCGTCGATCATCCGCTGCAGCACCCGTTTGCGCAGTTGCTTGTCATTGACCAACTCGCTGTAGCGCGGACCCAGAGATTGCTGGAGGCGGTTCTGCTCCTGCTCGAAACGCTTTTGGAAGGCCTGCGAGGTGATCTCCGTGCCGTTGACCTTGGCAACGTCGCTCTGACCGGAACTCCCGAAGTACTGATTGATGCCCCAGAGGGCGAACGGGACGGAAATAAGGATGACCACAAGCCAAGCGAACCACCCGGTGGCATGGTCTCGAATCGTCTGCAGCATGCGGTCTCGCTCCGTTGGGCCGAGGCGGCGAGTGAATGCCTCACCGGCTACACCGGCGGCTTCGGGTTACGGCTGACAGCCGGATCGATCGGCCATAGGGTCGATCTGCGCCCCCATCCCCCTCTGGGAAAAGGAACCCTGCGTTCAAACCCGCCCAATAACGTAACGCAGCGGGCACGACGTGAAAAGGCGTCCATCCGGCCCAGGACACCGCTGCACCGACACAAACGCAGAAAGGGCGCCCAGCCAGCCGGGCGCCCCTTACTGGGCGATGTCATTGGCGGAGTGGACGGGACTCGAACCCGCGACCCCCGGCGTGACAGGCACAAAAAAGCACTTTACGATCAAGATGTTATCCAGTAAATGGCCGTTCCTGCGACAATTCTCTGGGGACTGATTAGGCTGGGAATGGACCCATACCCAACCCAGGTGTCGCAAGAGTGTCGCACAGCATCTCCATTGCCAGAACACGCCACCCCTACCGGGGGCAACCCCAATCTCCGAACTGGAAACGCCGTCCCGGAAACCACTGCGCGGATTCTCGCACGGGCGCAGGCCACGCGACAAGCCCAAGTCCACCCTGGGCACTGTCAACGATCGCCTCTATGGAGGACAAAGCGCCCTAATGGAGCCATGTGCAGATCGCCGGATGGAGCCACTTTAAGCGGCTGAGAGAACTCGAACTTTCCTTGGAAGTTGCTATTGTCCGGATCTTTTGCCCGACGGAGATGGCGCTACCGTGGCTCCAGCATGACCTCCAAGGTAGCAACCCTGCTGCTGGACCTCGGGGGTAACCAAAACCCATAGCCCCCCACACACACGTGAGCAACGACAACCCCTTCTCCGAGGCTCGGTTCAAGGCCCTGAAATACCGCCCCTCGGTTTCCCACAACGTTTCGGTTCCCTGAACGCCACCTACGAGGCCAACCCCGCCCGATTCAAGGGAAAACGCACCCCCCGGATGCGGGCCTGGATCAATTCGCCACCCGATGCGTCAGCCGAGCAGTAGGGATCGCATAGCTACACTAATTTCG
>CAZAQG010000016.1:0-34931 GCA_964487445.1 uncultured Chromatiales bacterium | reverse complement strand
CCCCTTTCTCCCACGTCTCTTGACAAAAAAATACCCAGCTGTACAATTGTCTACATGGACATTGTATCTGATACGAATATCTTCTTGGCGGTTGCTCTAGATGAGCCGGAAAAAGACAACATTATCCAGCTCACATCAGAATCCAATGCAATTGCACCTGAAATCCTACCTTATGAAATTGGAAATGCATTAACTGCCATGGTTAAGCGAAAGCAACTAACGCGTGATGAAGCATTGTCAGCATTTGATGCGGCCAGTTCAATTCCTGTGAGACTGATTTCTGTTGATATTCAAAGAGCATTGAAATTAGCTTTTGATTATAACATCTATGCTTATGATGCATATTTTTTACAATGTGCAAACCATTTATCAATCCCATTAATAACATTAGATAAACGCATGAAGAAAATAGCGTGCGATCTCAATATCGAAGTGATGGGGTAAGTTGAAATGAAAGTATTTACCTATTCAGAAGCTCGTCAAAATCTGTCTAAGCTATTAAATATTGCACAGAAAGAAGAAGTTGAAATTCGGCGAAGAGATGGAACCACTTTTTCTATTATATCTAAAAGAAAAAAAGGAAAATCACCTTTCGATGTGAATGGAATAAAAACAAAAGCGACTACGAAAGACATATTAAGTGCCATCAGAGAATCAAGATTTGGCTGACAGCGAAGAATGGGGGTCAGGAAGAATGGGGGTCAGTTCTCGCATCATAACATCCCTGCAACCGACGTAGACTAAAGCCCATGGCAAGGTTCCTTCGTATTGAATTTTCCGACGCCCTTTATCACGTGACCTCACGGGGTGATCGGCGCAAAGCGATTTTCGGGGGACGACGGAAGATCGCTTGATATCCCCGCGCACACTGGCTGGGCTTGTTGAGCGATCCCGGCGTCCGGCTCGTTCTCCGTAGCGATGGAGTCGGCACGCTCCCCCACACGTAGCCATCGATACGGCGGGCGAGGCCGTCGAGCACATCGAGCGTCCGTGACGATAAAAGAATCGCGAGTCGTCGGATAACGGTTGCGGGGGAATAGCCGGCGCGGCGCCACCCCGCAACCGGCCGCGTTACGCGGACGAGCGAATGAGGGTCGATGCGATTCGGGAGATCGGGTCGGGGGGGCAACAAACCGATGACGGATTCTTCTTGCGCCCGTCCGCGCCATTTCCGGTTCGACCGCTGTTGCCCGGTCCCGGGCCTCGGTCTTGGTATCGAATGTCTGGGTCTGCCGGGGGTGCTGCTGGGAAGGATGTTTTGCAACCCATTGATTTATTGGTGGAGCCGCGGGGGCTCGAACCCCGGACCTTCGCATTGCGAACGCGCTCAAGTTGCGAACGCGCTCAAGGGGTTGGGACCCAAACAACATGATATATCTACGTTTTTAGGAATAATCAGGAAATAGAAAGAAACCAATATCCGGTCTTATGCGACGCTCATTGTCGCGTGAGTGTCGCACAGACGCTACCCGCCAGGTCCAACAGGACCGCTTTCGCCAAATTTGGCGAAAGCGATTCCGAATTCTTCCGAAAAAAACCCGCAGAAAAACGAATACCGCCGCGAATAGGCGGTTATTCCCGACTTGCATTTTCCTGGGGTGGGGTAATCTGGCGATGAGATGCCGGGGGAGGTGGTGAGACACCCCCCCCGGCGAGGCCAGCAACAGGAGAGACACCCATGTCCATACGCGAAGCCAACCTCGTACCGGATACTACACCCGCGCCCCCTCCGGGAGGACCCACCTCCCTCCTGGACATCCACCAGGTCTCGGTCTGGGTGGGCGCCACCCCCCGCACCATTCGCACATGGATCGCCGAAGGGAAATTCCCCGCCCCAATCAGGGGGCTGGGCAAACTGCGGTGGCACCTAGAGACACTTACCATGTGGGCCCGCGCCGGCGGCTCGGCGCCCCGCCGCGGACGCGGACGGCCGCGGGGGGAGGGAAAATGACCCAGCTACCTCTCACCACCGCGGCCGCATTGCTTTTCCGCCCAGCGCCCGGCCCGGTCGACTATGTAATTGGGGGGCTACCCTCGGGGGAGCTAGGGTTGCTCTCTGGCTCCGACGGCTCTGGTAAATCTATGATTTCGTTACAGATCGCGGTCGCGGTGGCCTGCGGCCTGCCGGTCGCGGGGGGAGCCATCCCGGCGCCACGGGCCACGGGGCGGGTGGTGTATATATCGGGCGAGGACGATATAGACCACATCCACCGGCGGCTGCTGGCGCTGCGCTCGGCCCTGGCCGCCGAGCCGGGGGCGGGTGGCCGCCACGCGCTGGATAGATATGACGCGGGCATGGACCAGCTAGACCTGGCGGCGCTCGCCGGCGAGCGCCTGCCGCTGCTGAGGGCGGGGCGCCAGGCTGATGAGCCATCGGAGTGCGCTGAGGCAATCTCATATCTGACGCAGGCATGCGAGGGCGCGCGGCTCATCATCCTAGACCCGATGGTTATGTACCACTCGGTGAGCGAAAGCGACAATGGGCACATGGACCACCTCGCGCGGCTGCTTATCCGCATCGCGCGGCGCTGTGGGGCGGCCATCCTGGCGGTCCACCACACGGGGCAGGAGGCTATGCTTTCGGCACGCGACGACCACCAGGCAGGCAGGGGGGCCACGGCGTTCGCCGCGGCCGCGCGGGCTGTGTGGGTGCTGCGCCGGCTATCCGCCGCGGAGAGGAAAAAAGCAGAAGAGGAAAACCGAGACCCAATCCCCATGAGGGCGTTAAGAGGCAGCAAGGTCAGCCGGGGGCGGGAGGAGGCAGGAGTACTGCTGTGGATGGGGGGGGATGGAGTGCTGTCGCTGGCGCCGCCGCTGGGTGGCGGCGGCGGAGGAAAAAATGCGAAAAAAAATGAGTATAGGGAGCAATCACAGCCAGCAGGAGGGTGGACCCATGGCCCGGCGCCACTATAGACCTGAGGGGAAGTATATACGCACATCAAGCCTGGCATGCAGGGTGCCGATCTTTGCGCCCACCCGGCGGCCTAGGCGTACCACCTACCACGTGACCACGGCGTGGGGGAGCGCGACCATCACGGGGCGGCTGGGGCAAGCGCATAGGGATGTGCTCGATGCCCTCGCGGCGTGCTGCAATGGGTACAGAGTGACAGGGGAGGGGCACATGCAAATACAGATAGACCCAGCCCGATTGCGCTCCGCGCTGGGCTGGGACCGGGCAAACTACTCGCAGATATTGTCCCGCCTGCGGGACCTATTGTCAGCGAACCTGACGATGCTGGACAGGCGCAACGGACGATTCCTGGAGACCTCTCCGGTCCTCTCGATCACATACGGGGCCGAGATACGGAGAGGTCTAGATAAGCGGACGCGGGGGCCGGTGCAAGAATGGATCATCACGCTGTCCTCAGGGTGGGTGCGGCTAGTGCGCGACCAGTGCGCCGTATACCCTTCGGGAGTGCTGCGGATTAAACACGGGATCTCACAGGCGTTGGCCCGATTTCTGTTATCACACGCGCGTGGAGCGCGGTACTCGATGCGGGCGGCGCTCAAAGCAATAGGGGCGGCGCGGCAGGACAAAGCGGTCGCCCAACTACGTGCAGATGCCGCGCCGCTCGCCGCGCTCGGAGTGGTAGTGGATGTTGCCCGGGGGGAGGTGCGCACTACCTGCCCTCCCGCCAGTGTCCCAGAACCCCGGCGGCGTGTCCCCCAACCCCGGCTTGATGTCCCCCAACCCCGGCAAAATGTCCCAGAACCCCGGCTCCCTATAGATATATAGCCCTATAGGCTATAGCCCCCTATGGGGCGGGGGGGGCTTGATGCCCCCCCGCCCCGGGGGACCGGGGCAACCTTTTTGGCATGGGCCAGGGGGGTGTGATGTCCTGGGGTCTCTATTTACTTCGCGGACCCAATAAGTTACGCGCGATATTAGACTTCGTAAAAAAGCAATTACGCGAGAACTTCTCTCTCATCCCCACCCCCCTCTCCCGCGACCATGGCAATTTCATCAGTAAAATCAAGCACCTAACCAAACCATAACCACCCCGGGTGGGCAGATCAGGTCCCCTGGGCCGCCCACCACGCGCACGCCCTTCTGTGAGTGGGCAGTTAAAGGCCCCTGGGCTGCCCGACTCCGCACGCGCCATCAATGAGTGGGCAGTTAAAGGCCCCTGGGCTGCCCGCTTCCTCCGACGCTGGCCCCGGGCGTTCCAGGTTCCCCGGGGGGGTCTGCCCCCCCGGAAAAAAATAAATCCTTTCCTCATTTCTTCTCGTTTAGCCTACCTTGCTTACATTTGCCCTCATTTACCCTCATTTTGCCACATTATCTCCCTAAAATACATTTGACATCAGGCGCTTAGCTTGCTATAGTTAGGCTCAAGGGCCAGGGAAGGCCCGGCTTACCTCCCCCCCCGGCCACGGGGTGGAGGCAAACCAACCCAGGAGGGTTAATTCGATGCCGATGAAACAGTTGTTATCGCTTTTCGCGGCGGCGGCCATGCCCCTCGCCGCTCCCGCCCACGCTGCCGCGTGGGGCATGGCCGCCGGGCAGGTGCGCACTTATCTCGCCGCCTCGGCCCACGAGGCCACTGCCACCGCCCAGTCAGGCCCCCTGGCTGGCTCGCGCGAGTCCGCCCACACCCACTCCACCACCGGCGGAGTGGCGGGAAAAATACTTTCGCAATCAGGTATTTGGGGATTTTCTGTTTCAGATACCACCGCCACTACCACACAGGCCGACCACCCCTGGTCCCCCTCGGTCCTCACCACCGCTGGATTGCTTGCCGCCGTCCAGACTCCCTCCCAGATTATCCCCATCCCCATCGGCTCCAGCCTGGATACCTCTAGCTGGATGACTGCCGCGCAAGTGTCTGATTCTTTTCCGATTTTCCTCCAGAAATGGGGGCATGGGGCGCAGGTAAGCCCCACCCTATCCATGGGGTACACCCGGGTCGCTCGAGTGGGTAGCGATGACGGCATCCGATCTGGCTGGGGCGTGGGCTGGGGGGTGGCGGTGGCGCCGGGATTCACGCGCCGTGTAGTGCTGTCAGCCTCCCAGGGTCCCCTGGCCGTGCGCGGCGGCAGTGGCATGACGGTCTCCAGTCCGTTGATTTTTAAGGCAATTTATCGCCCGGTGCCCAGGATGACCCTGTCGGGGGGCTATGCCATACCACAGGTAGCAGGTGGCCCTTATCCGGTAACCGCCCAGGGCGGGGCGTTTGGCTCTATCTCTTACCAATTTACTCGGGATTTGTCGGCCGAGGTGGGCTACATCCAGGGGGGCAGGGTCTGCGGGGCCGGTGAGGGCTGTCAGTCGGTACGCTCGGTCGCGCCATTTTGGTCCGCGGATCCCCAGCATCCAGTCTCCAGTTACCAGCGTGGGCTTCGCCTGGGTGTTAATTATTCCTCCGAAAGTCAACGGGTTGCGTTCTCCCTGACCGCCCACTACGCCCCGGCTATACGCGGCTCCTTTCAGGCCCTGGGGGTGACCCAGCTCACCCCTACTGGCTATCTCGTCGGCCAGGTGCCCACCGGCACGTCCGAGCACTCCTGGGGTCTGGGTGCCAGCATGACCGTCCGGTTCTGATTTTGAGGGTAATGAGGGTAACCTGATGATCAATAAGACATTTCCTTCCCTGGCCCTCGCCGCCGCGCTCGCGGCGGGGGGATGTGCCCAGCCATACAGGGCAGGGGTGTACCACTCAGGCCTGCGGGCTCAGCAGGTAGCTGTGGGCCGGGTGGTGTCCGTCCAGGCGGTGTCCGTGGCCCCTCGCCCGGCCAATGCGGGGATGGCTCTGGGCGCGGTGGGGGGGGCGGCGGCGGCACGGGCAATGGGTGGGCGCGGCCTACTGCCTATCATCACTGGCGTGCTGGCTGGCGGATGGCTGGGCGGGCACGTCGACCAGGCTGCGTCGCGGCAGCCCGCATACCAGATTACGGTTCGCCTCCTTCGAGGCCCCACTATTTCTGTGGTAGAGCAGGGCAGACGAGCCGCGAGCCTATCCCCTGGTGCGTGCGTCCAGGTCATCCAGGGCCGGCGGGGGCGAACCCGGGTCATGCCCCTTCCCTCATCCTCTTGCCCCCCCCTGTCCTCCGCGCCGGGTCAAGGGGCCAGCCATTACATCGAGTGAGATCCAGCCATGCTCCTCCTCTATCTGCCCCTGCTCCCCGCCATCCTCCTGGGCTCCGCAGCTGTGCTGCTGGTGGTGGGGGGGGTGATAGCAGGTCTGATGCCTCACCATCAGGCCCGGGGGCTCTCTCCTGCCGAGCAGGCCGCCTGCGATGCCTTGGCCGCCGTCCTCCGCCAGCGCGGCGGGCTGCCGCCGGGCTGACCCAAATGGGCAGTTTGCATTCGACTCACATGGATCTGTCCGTGGCCGCCCGCTGGTCGACCCGGTGGCTGGCGCTAGTATCCGTGGGGGGGTGGGCCGCCGAATACTTTACCCCCTCTATCCGCCCTTATCTGGTCCTGTTTTCCCGCGCCGTAGGGCTATGGGCTCGCGGGGGGGCGTGGTGGCTCGGTCCGCCAGTGGTAGCCGCCCGGGTGCATGTTTTCTTGGGGCTCCCTCCACTCGCCGCCGCAGTCACTCTGTCCGGGGGGTGGGGACTCTATTCGATTCTTCGCGCCCGCCGGCGCCGGGCGGCGCCGGCCTCAGCCCAGCGCGGCTCATGGATCACTTCCTCCATCGAATTGCGCCGGCAGGGCCGCAGGAAATGACTAAGTGGCATCAAAAATTGCCCATCCATATACCCTACTTCGCCGTGGTGGCATTTTATTTTTCTATGGCGTTTCTCGGCCTTTCCCTGGCTTACCCTCTCTTTTCCTACCTCCCTCGCGGGGCGGGGGTCTGGGTGCCTCAGGGCGCTCTACTGGGCTACCTATTTCTTCGGGCGGCGCGCTGGCGCCGCCCTGCCCGCGTGGCGACCCGGGTGGTATGTGCCATTTCCTTTTTTTCTTCTGCCGCTCTCTCCTTGGCCGCCGCGGTGGGGGTCACCCTCGGCGCCCTAATCGGGTCCTGTTTTTATTTTTTCCGCCGCCGCCGCCGCCGGCGTGCCGACGACGGAGGACATCTTCGTGGGTCCACCTTGTCCTCCGGCCCCGTACCCGGCGAGCGCGGCGCAGACATTACATCCGACGCTACCCTGGCCCGCCGCACACGGGGCCGGAGGGCCGACCGATGACCAGCGCCGCCCACTTGTTGGCCGATGCCCTGGGTGTGGCTGGGGTGGCCGTGGTTGCCGCCGGCGAGTTGCGCGGGTGGTGGCACTCTCGCCATCCGCGCCTGGCGAAGGACCGGATAGAGATAGGGGGGGTGCCTATCCCCCCCTCCCTCGAGCCGTTGCATTTCCTAATCGCTGGCTCTACAGGCGTCGGGAAATCCCAAGCCATTAATGGCTTGCTGTCTACCCTGCGTGCGCGCGGGGACCGAGTGATCGCTGTCGACGCCGGGGGGGAGGCAATGAGCCGGTGGTGGCGGGAGTCGGACACGATTTTGTCCCCTCTGGATTTGCGGAGCGTCTCCTGGAGCCCGTTTGCCGAAATGGATTCCCCAGCAGACGCGGATAGAATTTCAAAGTCGATGATCCCCGATGCCGAGGGGGGCGACCGGGAGTGGCAGCTGTACAGCCAGGGGCTGGTGAGCGCCGTGCTCGAGCGGTTGTGGGCGAGCGGCGCCCCCGCCGCCAACAACGCAGCACTCGTCCACGCCCTCACCGTGGCGAAAAGTGACGAGATCGAGGCTTTGGTGTCCGGCCTGCCCGCGCAGACTTTGTTCGACGTGGGCGCCGCCAAAATGCTGAGCAGCACAAGAGGCATCATCGGTTCCTACCTCCCTCCTTATCGTTTTTTGCCCTCGTCGGCGGGCAAGGATGCATGGTCGATTCGCAGGTGGGTCGCGGGCGGTGACGGCTGGCTGTGGCTCCCGTACAGAGACGACCAGCGGTCCGCCGTGGCCCCCCTGGTCACCGCCTGGATTGGTGAAGTCGTGTCTGCCCTGCTCTCCCTCCCCCCGTCGCACACACGCCGCGTGTGGTTGCTCCTAGATGAGGCCGCCGCCTTAGGGCGGATCCAGGGGTTGGCATTGGGTTTGACTCAGGGGCGCAAGTATGGACTGCGGGCCGTGCTGGGCCTGCAGAGTGTTGCTCAACTACGGCAGTCTTACGGGAGGGACGGCGCCCAGGTGTTGCTTTCCTGCGCGTCGTCCTCCCTGGTTTTGCGATCTTGCGACGCTGAGACAGCCGACCAAATGTCCCGCCTACTCGGCGAGCATCAGATCAAAAGAGACCATTCCTCCCACGGCCCGACAGGTAGCTCTACCGCAGAGCACATCAGTATTGAGCGGGTGGTGTTGCCATCCGAGATCCAGCACCTTCCCGACCTCACTGGCTATCTTGCTTTGGCAGGCGACTACCCTATCGCTCGCGTTTCTATCCCTATTGTGCTGAAGGACCAGGTGGTTGCCCCGTTCGTCCCCATCCCCCTTGGCAACCGCCCCACCCTCTCAGAGATTGCAAAAGAAATCTCTGCGTCCGGCGCGGTCCCTGCGCCTGGCCGCGCCGTCCCTGGCGCGACTGGTTCGGCAGGCGAAGAAAAAAATCCGGGGCGCCCTACACCTCCACCACGTTTGTCTGTCGAGTTGGTCCCCCGGGGGTGCGCTGGGGAAAACCTTAGATCAATTCTCTCTGCCGATGACTGGCAATCCCTGAGGAAGCTCGTCTCACTTATGAGCGCTGGCTGCTGCTCAGTATGCGGCGGCGTCGGGCCGGAGTGGCCCGTGGAGCTGCACGAGATATTTGAATACCAGGATGACTCCCACACACAACGGCTCGCCGGGTTAACCACCCTGTGCCCGGCGTGCCACGAGTCCACGCACCTCGGACATGCGGCACAACGCGGGCGGGAGCGCCAATCTCTTGCGCATTTGGCACAGGCCAACGGCTGGGATATGGATCGCACCCGGCACTACGTCTCGATAGAGATGCAGCGCGTGCGCGAACGGAGCGGGTACACCTGGGCACTAGATTTGTCCTGGCTCTCCGAGCGATTCCCAAACTTGCATTTTTCACGGAGCGGCCAGGATGTAGAGGATTCGGAACAGAGAGGAACTCAGCCATGACCGATTTATCCATCCATCTTTTCCCCTCCCGGGTTGCACTGCCCCCCGCCGCCCTCGGCGCTGCCCCGTGCGACCAATGCCACCACCGTGCCCGGTGCCGCGAATGGCATATGGCCTGCTCTGATTTCGCTCGGTTCGTTGCGACTGGGGCAGTCTGTTTCCGTAACCGCACCCCGAGCCGCGATGAGTATTTTCGATTGTTCGGTGCGGCGGACGGGGAGGAAAAGTGATGGGGAAGAACGGTGGGGTATCCGACGTTCTTGTTTCCTTCACACACCACGCCCCTGCGGTGCCATGCGTTCGCGCCACATTTTGGCGTTTCCCCCTGTGGAATCAGTGGGTTACAGCGCATTGCGGACGCATTGCGCTGAGGGGGCTAAATCGGCCATTTCATTAATGAAATCATGATGTTAAACGTCATGCGTTTTTGGAGGGTACGGGCATGAAAAAAAGCAGCAAAATCGAGGCGCAGATCGAGGCGCTTCGCGCCGAGTTGGCCGGGGTTAAGCGGGCCGAGCGGGCGGCCAGGATGCAGAGGATTCAGGTTGCCGCCGCGCGGGCCGGGCTGGACAAAACCACCCTGCCCGTATCGGTGCTGGTGGAGGAATTCCGGCGGATTATGGCGCGGGCGTCGGTCCCGGAGGATGAGGATTCGGGACATGGCACGGCGTAACCACTCTGTGAGATTGGATTCTACCGAGTGGGCCGCGCTCCGCCGCCTGCCAGGTTCCACCATGGCCGAAAAAATCCGGTATGCAGTCCAGCGGGCCACGGTCGGGGCAGGCTTGGCGGCGGAAGTTAGTGCGGAAGTTAGGGCGGAAGTTAGGGCGGCGCTTAGCCAAGAGCGTGGAGAAATAGAGGCCACCATGGCCGCCGCCCTGGGCCCACTTGAGGACCTTTACCTCTCCCTATCCTCTCGCCCATCCCCCGTTCCGCCAGCCCCTCCTGGGTCGCGGGAGGGCGGCGGGTTGGCGGGTGCACTGGATTCGCTACGGGCCAAGGGGGTCATTAAATGATCAGCATCAGCGCGCGCGGGCCCGCGTCCGAGGCCGTCTCATATTATGAGCACCTCCTCTCTGAGTATGGGCCGGCGGACTACTACTCGCGCGAGGGCGAGGGCCATTTCTTCGGCGCGGGAATCGAGGCATTCGGAATTGAGCCCGGCGTCGGAACCGACGCCGAAAAGTTCCAGGCTCTGGCTGAGGGCCGGCACCCATCGACAGGGGAGCCGCTAGTTCAGTCGGCTGGCAATGACCACCGGGCGGGCTGGGACGTGACGCTCAGCCCGCCTAAGTCCGTCTCTGTTATTTGGGGGCTCGGGGCCCCAAATGCCCGCGCCGAAATCGAGTCCGCTCACCAGGAGTCGGTCAAAAAAACGCTCGACTATCTCGAGTCCCACGCTGCATACACACGGCGAGGCGGGGGGTGGATGAGCGAGGCCGAGCGGCGAGAAAAAATAGACGGATGCGTCGTCGCTCAATATCAGCATGGTACGTCCAGAGAGGCCGATCCGCAGCTGCATTCCCATCTCATGGTCTTCAATCTCGCGCGGCGGTCGGACGGAAGCTATGGCTCTATCGAGCCGCGGGAAATCTATCGCCACCAGTCCGCCGCGGGGGCGATCTACGATGCGGAGTTGGCGCACGGGCTCCGCGCGCGCGGCTATGCCGTTGAGCGCGAGGGCCGGTCCTTCTCGGTTGCTGGCGTGCCCGGAGAATTGGTCAAGGAATTCTCGACTCGGCGCGAGCAAATCGAGTCGGAACTGGAGCGGCGCGGGGCGTCCGGGTCGCACGCCAGTGAGGCGGCCGCGCTCGCCACGCGTCGGAAAAAAGAGGTCCGGGACATCGACGGACTGCGAGCGGATTGGGCGGCGCGAGCCAAGGAGCGCGCGCCCGAGTGGGCGGCGGAGCAAGCCCACGGAATCGAACAACCGGCGCTCGATGCCGTCCCGTCGAGCGCAGAAATTCTCAGAGGGTTAACCGAACAGCGGTCCACTTTCTCCGCCCAGGACGTGACTGCCGCGGTGGGCATCGCAGGTATTGGCACGCTGTCCGCCGATGAGGTCGAGCGGGCGGCGGATCGGGTGCTACACGACATGTCGACCGTGGAGTTGCGAGGCCGAGACGGGCTCCCTCGGTATACCACTCGCGAGATGATCGAGGTGGAGGCCACCATGGCCTCCAGGGCCGAGCGCATGGCTCAGTCGGGGACTCACGGGGTGGCGTCGGAGCGCGTCCAGGCGGCGCTCGAGGCGCGGCCCACGCTATCCGACGAGCAGCGGCGAGCAATAGAGCACGTCACTGCGCCCGGGGCCGTCGCGCTGGTCCAGGGGGGAGCGGGGACGGGGAAAACTTTCGCGCTTGCCGCCGCCCGAGAGGCGTGGGAGGCCGAGGGATTCCGTATCCGTGGGGTGGCTCTAGCCGGCAAGGCGGCGGAAGGCCTTGAGTCCGGAAGTGGCATCCAGAGTGGCACGCTTCACTCACTCCTGCGCGATACCTCTGGCGAAACCGTCCAAGGCATCGAGTACCAGGCCCGCGATCCGTTGCGCGCTGGTGACATCGTGGTGCTGGACGAGGCGGGCATGGTCGGCAGCCGGCAGTTGGCCGAGTTGTTGGCCCGAGCCGAGGACGCGGGGGCCAAGGTGGTGATGATCGGGGATGCCCGGCAGTTGCAAGCCATCGACGCGGGGGCGGCGTTCCGGGCCATCCAAGAGCGCACCGGCTCGGTGGGGCTGGACGATATTCGCCGGCAGCATACAGAGGCCGACCGACAGGCCGTGCGGGATCTGCGTGATGGCCGAGCCAAGGAAGCCCTGGAAAATCTCCGCGCGCGAGGGAGGGTCCACGAATACAAGACGGCCCGCGACGCAGCCCATGCGGCGGGCAAGGCGGTGGCCGATGACCTGGCGGCGGGCAAAAGCACTGTTGCGGTTGTGGGCACCCGTGCCGAGGCCCGGGCGGTCAACTTAGCGGCGAGGACGGCTGGAGTCTCATTGGGAACCGTGGAGCGGGAGGGAATCACGGTCGAGACCACCATTGGGGTCCGCGAGTTCTCCAAGGGGGACCGGGTCATCCTGTTGAGGAATGACCGGGACCTGGCTGTGAAAAATGGCGATTTTGGGACCGTCAAAAAAATCGAGCGTGGGGACGACGCCCACGTGCGCCTCACGATGCGCCTGGACAGGGATAGCAGCGAGCGAGTTATCGACCCGGACAAGTATGCCCACGTCGACCATGGCTATGCCGCCACGGCGCATAAACTCCAAGGAGCCACCATTGACCGCGCGCACATTCTTGCGTCCGACAGCCCAATGTCGTCCCGCGAGTGGGCCTACGTCGCCGGGTCGCGAGCTCGTGACGAAACCCACATCCACGGGGAAAAATCCGCGATAAAGGAACTCGCGCCGGACTGGTCGCGGTCGAAGCCAAAGGACTCGACGCTTGATTATCGGGCGGAGGGGAAAGACAAGTCCGGCCAGGAGCACCAGATGGAACGCGGGGCGCCGCTTGAGGGCAAAAACCAGGGGAAACGTGAAGCGGGGGGGGCGGAAAAGACTCAAGGGAATGAGCACCAGGGGGAGAAGAAAACCCAGGCGCGCGAGGCCGATAAACCGGACCCCGTCCAAAAAGCAAGGGAGTCAATGAACACCTTGCGCGAGTACCAATATGCCGCCGACCTGCACCGCCAGGCCCGGTGGCAGGAACGTGCCGAAAAACAGGAACCCGACCGGGAGAAAGCCGTAGCGATGCGCGAGTCCGCGTGGCAAGCACACGCCCGGGCAGATGCAATTCGAGCCAGGGCGTGGGAGCGAGAAAAAAACCTACCCTCCGAGTACCGGCGGGAAGTTCGTCAGGCGGAACTCGAGGCGCAGAGCCATGACAAGGAGGCGCTGCGCCAGGAAGACCGGGCTGGACAACACTACCGCGACGCTGGGGCGGCGCTGCACAGAGCGCAAGACCCTCGCACAGGGTTGGTGAACGCAGTCGGAGCGGCATCGGAGTATAGAGAGGCCAAATGGAAAGCCGAGCGGGCGGCTGGCGCGGCGAAGGAGGCGGGGGCGGAGGCCAGGGTGGCCCGGCGAAATGGGACAGACAAGGTATGGGATCGTGCTCGGGATGGTATGCAGCGGGAACGCGAGGCGCGCGAACAGGAACGGACCCTGCGCCGCCAGGCGGCACGGGAAACCGAAAGAGAGCGAGGAAGCAGCCATGAAAGGTGAAAAACAGTTCGAATTCCCCTTGTTTAGCGAAATGAAATCCAGCAAGAGTCTGGGAGAGTATCCAGAGTATCCAGAGTGGTGGATAAAGGCTGAGGACTATTCCGACCCCGAGGACGTGGGGGTGGAGGATTGGGAGTTCGACGTTCCTCCCTCCCCCCCGCCCGAGGGACCGTTCAGCGGGGATGACGATCATGAATAGATTGGCACGCGATCTTATTGGGGGACTGGCCTTCGGCGCGGGGCTGGTGATCATCCGGCTCTTGTTCTGGCCGTTACTGCTTGTCGCCGCCGCGGGCGCTGCCTGGGCCGGCGAGTGGTCATGGGCTCACCAAGTACCGTACCTGGCGGGGGTAGCCCACGTGGGAGGACTGGCGGAGCACTGGATACGGGTAGCGATGGCGAACCGCCGGCCAGGGGGGGTGTGATGGACCGGATACGCAGCGCATGGGGCAAGGTGGAGAACTGGGCGTACCCCCTGCTCGCCGTCGCCGCAATTGCGGGGGGAATTCTATTAGCCGACGCGGTGATACTGCGGGGCCAACCACCCCCGCCCCCCGCGCACCTCGCCGCAATTTGGCCGTGGATGCAGAGAAAAACGCAGGGACGCGCGAACACACAGAGAGATCGTCAAGGAGCGGACCATGGAAAATCGATCGGTCGTTGACCAGGCCACCAGGCCGGAGGGAGCCCGTAAGCGGTGGGAATGCCCCGAGTGCCACGCGGCGCTAAAGAAAATCCACAGCAAGAAACGCGAGAAAGACTACTGGCTATGCCCGGAGGAAACGGGCTGTGGGAAATGGTACAGCGACGCGAACGGAGAGCCTGTACTTAGGCCAGTATCCAGGGGGGAGCCCGTGGAGGGCGTTGAGTGTCCTGAGTGCCGATCACCAATGACCTGGGTGACTGGAGCCAAGTACGGGCCCTTCTGGAGCTGCTCCCAACACCAGGAGACCGGATGCCAAGGCACACGGGACTGTCTGGACCCAGAGAGTGGGGCGGACCCCGTGAACATCACCCCGGACTGCCCGAGTGACCCCAGGCATGGACCAATGAAGCGGCGCAACGGTAGCAACGGTGTGTTCTTGGGCTGCAAAAAGTACCCAGAGTGCGAGACCACGATGGAGCTATCCGACGCGCTGGTGGGTGATTTGGGGGGGCAGCAGCCGGGCTCCACCTGCGGCAGGCAGTCCCGGTGACAGGACGGGGGGGGGGTTGTATTAACGTAACGCCGTTGTTATAGTATACCTATTAACGTAACGGAGTGACGATAACCATGACCCAAGACACCCCCCCATCCACCACCCAAGCCCGTGGCCGGCCACGGAAATACACCAGCTCCGCCGAGCGGCAACGGGCCTACCGTCGGCGGCTGCGGGAGCGTGGGTTCCGGGTGCAAGCCCGGGTAGTGCGAGCCGGTAGCGATGACGCGCCGTTGGCTTCGGCCATCATCGACTTGAGTGCATGCCGGCGGTGGTAGAGAGAGGGGGGGCGGCAGAGTGTGCGGCACGGTACTACGCTGCATCAGACGCAGATAGTCACGGACCCAGATAACCTCCCGTGCTCGCGCGCGGGCAATCCACACGGCGGAAACGCCGCGGGAGAATTAAAATAAGGCGGATTTTGCTTGGCCACGGATAGCCGCCACGCCGAGCGCGGCGTTGTTTCATAAACCCGTATCGCGACTATTTTTCTTCTCGACATGAGTATATTGATACGCTGCCCTTC
Organism: uncultured Chromatiales bacterium; assembly: GCA_964487445.1. GTDB lineage: Bacteria > Pseudomonadota > Gammaproteobacteria > 21-64-14 > 21-64-14 > BMS3Abin12. Next base: position 19,916 of record CAZAQG010000016.1, on the reverse strand, counting down.
TTAAACCATATCATATTAACTACACAACGCGTATTTTCTACCGTCCCATCGTTCTTTATCCTTATTCGCTGCCTGCCGTTCTTCGCCGATTGTTGAGTTCCCAACAGCATCTCGTTATACCCAAGTTTCAGTTTCGAATCCTTCTTCCGCGTATTGTATTCCATCACTCATCCCCCATACGAAATCCTGAAATGCGATCGTTAATTACCCCAGCCGATCAACTAAATCCTCTGCCCGCAGGTGAGTATAGCGCTTAAGCATCTGCAGGGTCTTGTGGCCGGTAATGGCAGCGGCCTCCATGGGGTTCAGTCCCTTCTCAAACAGCCGGCTCGTGGCCTCGTGGCGCAGGTCGTGGAAGCGCAGACCCACCAGCATTCGGGGGTCCGGGGCACCCCCACCGGCGGCGCACTCGGCCTCGTAGTCCCGGCGGCCGCCGGCCACCGCCCGGGCGAACGCCTGGGTGATGCTGTCTGCCCGGATGCCCCACACCCATCCATCGAGACGGCGCGGCAGCGCGGCCAACACCGCGAGTGCCCGGCTCGATAGCGGTACCCGCCTCGGTTCCCCGGCCTTGGTCACGGGCACCAGGAGTACCCGGGCTCCCCGGTCCAGGTGCTCCCAGCGCATGTAGGCGAGTTCTCCGCGCCGCATAGCGGTTTCCAGGGCCAGGAGTACCAGGGACTCGATAGGCCCGCCATAGGCCCGACAGGAGGCCAGGAGGCGCGTTTCCTCGCCGGGGAACAGGCGGCGGTCGCGGGAGTTGCGTAGCCGCGGGAGTTGGATCCTGCTCACAGGATTGGCGAGGGATTCCATTCCCCAGGCACGACTCGCGACCTCGAATAGGTGGGACAGGATGGATAGCCGCCGAAGAACGGTCGCGGGTGCGAGCCCGCTCCGGCGCCACCCCGCGACCGTCCGCGCCACATCGGCCGAGCGAACGCGGGCCAACGAGAGGCGGGAGATCGGGGAGGCGAGCAACAGACGGATGACGGATTCTTCCTGGCCGCGCCCGCGTTTGCTCACCGTTATCTCCGCTTGGTAGCGGCGAAGCGCCTCACCCAGAGTGGTGGTCTCTGCCTCTGCGCGAGAGACGAACACCCCTCGGACCATTTCCGATTCGACCGCTGTTGCCCAGTTCCGGGCCTCGGTCTTGGTGTCGAACGACCGGGTCTGCTGCGGGTAACCTTTTTTTCTGACCCGGGCTTGCCACACCGAATGCCCGGCTGGCCCCGGTCTTCTCACGAACGTTGCCATGCTGGCTCCCACTTTCGCGGCACGTCACTGTCGCAACAGTGTCGCAAAAAGGGGGGTTAGTGGGAAGGATGTTTTGCAACCCATTGATTTATTGGTGGAGCCGCGGGGGCTCGAACCCCGGACCTTCGCATTGCGAACGCGACGCTCTCCCAGCTGAGCTACGGCCCCGATCGCGCGCCGGACCGTGAGGAGTCCAGCGGCGCATATTCTAGCATCCTGCGAATAGTCCCGCTATTCGCTTCGGACGATCGGAAAAACGATCCTCGATCTCCCACTTCGCTCGCCCCGCTTCGAACCCTTAAGTCCGACAGAGTGTTAGCGGCGGCGGCGCTGCAAGAGCTTGCGCTCGAGTTCCGCCACGAAGCGTTCCAGCGCCTTGCGCTGCGGCCGGGCCAGATTGAGAAATTGCCCGCCGATGCGCAACTTACCCCTGGTCTCGTCGAAGCGCACGAAGCGGACTTCGAGGGCGCTATGCAGGGGCGGGGCGTCGGGGATGCGCACTACGCAGTTTGGGATGGTGTCGCCGCGCTTGAGATTCGACTTGCTCACATAGGCGCCGACGCCGCTCACGGAGAGGTCGTGGAGGGCGCCGTCGACGGTCTCTTCCGGTCCGCGTGCCAGGTGGACGGGGATGATGAGTGCGGCGCCGATCTCGACGCGGAAATGGGTGCGGCGTTGGCGGTAGCGCACCTGCTCCGGTAGGGGGGCGTAATAGTAGGCGATGCCGGAGGCCCCGCCGATTTCGCGGATGGCGCAGGGGAAGCGCAGTTCGATGCCGCGCAACCGGGCGCGCACCCGCAGGCTGCGAGTCTCCATGAGCCGCAGATGCCCGCGGTGCGGGCTGAGTTCGTCCAGGAGGAGGTAGCCGTTGTCGGGATTCACTTCGAGCACGGCGCTGGTGTAGAGGGCGGGGTCGCCGTCCACCGCGACCGAGAGCAGGGCGTGGCCGTCTTTCAGGCCGCGGAGCAGGCCCACGATACGGGCCGGGTTGTTGACCCGTTCCTCGTCGCCGAACTGCCCTCGGGCGGGGTTGTCGTCCATCGGTTCAGGGGGTCCGTTCGCCCGCCGTGCGGGTGGTTCCGATGCCGATTACCGGATCATGACGGGGTATCCTCCCCGGTCCGTTATGCGCCCTCGCCGCGGCTCTCACGCCTTGGCGATCGTGCGCCGGCTCGGGTAGCCGATCGATTTGCCTTTGGGTCCGTAGCCCCCGGCGGCGGGTAGCTGGCCGCGCAGGATCTCCAGGGCTTGTTGGATTCGCACACGGCTGATTTCCAGGATGCCGCCGTTGCGGCGATTTGCCTGCCGGCAGCGGCGGACTTCCTCGAGCAGGGCCTCCCATTGGCGGGTGAGGTCTCCCTGGGGGTCGTGGCCGTGCAGGAAGGCGGTCATTCCGGCCTGATCGGGGGCGTAGCCGGCGTCGGCGAGCAGGCGCAGCCGCTCACGCTCGCGGATTTCCAAGGCTTCGAGTTCGCGTTGCTTTTCGGCCGCGAGTTCTTCGACGGTCGCGGATTCCAGGCGCGCGAGGGCGACATGCTCCTCTTCGAGGAGGTCATTGAGCCGGCGTGTGCCTTCGAGCTGCTCACTGAGCAGGCGCCGGATTTCCGGAAGGATGCGGGAGGTGGTCATCGGCCCGGCGGCGGCAGTCGGTTGTCGATCTGGAGCAGCTTGTCGGCGATGCGCCGCGGATCCGCGACGAAATGACTCTGCGTGAGCGTCTGGTTCACCCGTTGCGTGTTTACCACCGGGACCGAGTCCAGTGCGGCTTCGAGTGCCTGCAGCCGCGCCGCCGCGTCGGTCAGGTGCACGCGGTCGCCGGCTGCGGGGGCCCCGGTCGCGGATGATCCGGTCGTCCGGCGCGTATCGCCGGCGGGACCCGGATGAGACTGTTGGGTCGCGGGGGTTTCGCGGGTCAGCGCCGACCCCAGATGCGCCAGATTATTGACATCTTTGATATTCATGAACCTAACCTCGGAAATGCCATAGCACTTTTCATTGCTGAAATATGGCGGCGCGTCGGCGCTGAACTTTAGGCTGCCGCCCCATTGCAGTTTTCGATCGGCGGATAGATGAAGATGATGAGCCATCGTTCCCCCCGATTTTATAGCGGTACCCGGACCACGCCGGGGCGTACGACCACCCCTTCCACGACCCGCCGGGAAGAGAGGTTCCGAACTTTTATAGAGTCTCCGGCGGCACCCGTTGCGAGGGCGAGTCCGGTCATGCGCACCTGCAGGCCGCCGGTCTCGGCGAGGAGTACGACCTGCTGGCCGCGTTTCACCAGGGGGGGCGATTCGAGCATCTCGGGATCCAGGGCCATGCCGGCCGGAACGAGCCGGCGCAGGAGCTTGCCCCGGACCGCCGCCGGGTCGCTGAGATACCCGTAGGCCAGGTTGTCCACGTCCTTGCGGGCCATTCGCACGTCCGCGGCGCTCAGGCGGGTGCCGCGTGGCAGGGGCCGGGCGGCCACCAGCACTTTCCGGTATATCGATACGTGCGCCGGGACATAGATCGTCCACGGGCGCGGCGCGCGGCAGCGCACCCCGACGGTCGTGTTGCCGAGCGCGCGGCTGCCGGGGGAGAGGAACGTCCTGAGGGGTTCGCTGCAGCGCGGCAGGCGCAGGCGCGGGTCGAGGGCGGTGACCCGTATCTGCAAGGCGCTGTGTTTCACGCCCGGGTGCCGGGCTCGCAGGAAGGCGCCGGCCGCCGCGCGGATGGTGTCCGGCGCCTGAATCGCCCCGGCGCTTGCGGCGCCGGCGGTGCCGACGAGGCAGGCGGCGAGAAGAAATCGGGCGATCGGGCGGTTCACGATGCGCCACCTTCCGCTTCGTCGGCTTGCAGCAGCTTGTGGATGCCCGCGAAGACCGCGTCCAGCGCACCCTCCAGTTCGGCGAGGCGCATTCGCCCCGAATCCGCCTCGCCGGCCGCGAGCAGGGCGGCGATCTCGCCGCCGAGGTCGTGCAGGCGGCGGTGCGCGCCGTCCAGGGGCGCGAAGGCCGGGTGCGAGCCGTAGTGCCGGCGCCCGCGCCCGGCGAGCCACTTGCCGAGACGGCACTCGTCGTGCCCCTTGACCCCGGCCGGATCGAGGGGCTCGTTGCGCTCCAGCGCCTGGTCGAGGGCGAGTTTCCACATGATGTGCCCGCCCTTGACCCCGCACAGCAGCACCCGGTCGTCTTCCCAGTCGGCGAAGGTGTTCAACTGTCGCGCGCTTGCCGCAGCCACCACCTGAGCGTGTTGGGCGAGCATGCCGACCCGGCGGCTCTCATCTTCCAGGCCGCCGGTGATCTCGCCGAGGCTGCGGGCCATGTCGCGCGAGACCTTCTGTTGTTCCCCGGCCGCCACCGCGATCTGATGGGAACGCTCGGTGACGTCGTTCACGACGCCGTGGATGTCGGAGAGGGCGATGACGACGGTTTCCAGACTTTCGTTGCTCTTGGTCAGGCGCTCCACCCCCGTTTCCACCGAGCCGGTGGCGTTCTGCGAGAGTTCGTTCATCGTGGCGGTGACCGACTCGATCTCGGTGGTCGCCTGCGCGGTCTTGTCCGCCAGTTGCTTGACCTCGTCGGCCACCACCGCGAAGCCGCGGCCCGCTTCACCGGCCCGCGCCGCCTCGATGGCGGCGTTGAGCGCCAGCAGGTTGGTCTGGTGCGCGATGTCCTTGACGATCGCCGTGAGCTTGTCGATCTGCCGGGTGAATTGGGTGAACTGCTCCATGCTTTGGGCCATGGTACGGATCGCACCCTCCAACTGGTCGAGTTCCCCCACCAGTCCGGAGGCGCAGACATTGCCTTCGTCGACCTTTTGGGTGCCCTCGCCGGCGCGTTCTGCGGCTTGGCCGGCGTGCCGCGAGATCTCCTCGGCCGACGCCGCCATCTCTTCCACCGCCGCCGCGACTCCGGTGACATGATCCTTGATCTGCGCGAGTCCCTGGTTGAAGGTCCCGGTATCCTCCATCAGGCCGGTCGTCTGTTCGAGCAGCTCGACCCCTTCCCGGGCGACGCGGAAGAGTTGGTCGTGCCACCGGCGCAGGGTGTCGGTCACCGGGGCGAGCGCGGCGCCGGTGCCGGCGTGGCGCTGCTGTTCCCGGAGCAGGCGCGCGGTATCGGACGCCACCGCGGCGCCGAGCACCTCCAGGGCGTGTCGGGTCATGAGCATGGGTGCGGTCATGGCAACTCACCTGAAGACGGTGCGCCCGACCCCCGGGACGCGAACGGGGAAACCTGATAGGTCTGTCGGCAAGCAACTGACGCATCTTGAGCGACATCGAGGGACAAGCAAATTCCGTGCCGCGCGCGGTCACGATCAAGAAATCCCCGGACGTGCCGCTAGCAGGGGCGGACCGGAGAGGGGAATCAGCGATGCCCGGCATACTCGACAGCGTCGATCAGCGGACCCGACTCGCCGGGCACAACCGGCTCGAGTTGCTCCTGTTCCGCCTCTCCGGCGCGCAGCGCTTCGGTATCAACGTCTTCAAGGTTCAGGAGGTGCTTCCGTGCCCCGCGCTCACGCGCCTGCCGCGGGCCCACCGGGCGGTGCGCGGGGTCGCCCACGTGCGCGGTCGGACGCTACCGGTCCTCGACCTGTCCCTGGCGATCGGCGGTGAATCGCTGCCGGAGGGGGGGGAAGGCTACGTGGTGATCACCGAATATAACTGCTCGGTGCAGGGATTCCTCGTGCGCATGGTGGACCGCATCGTCAATCTGCACTGGGAGGCCGTGCACCCGCCTCCGAAGGGCGCCGGCCACGACTGTTATCTCACCGCGGTGACCGAGGTCGACGAGGAACTGGTGGAGATCATCGACGTCGAACGGGTGTTGAGCGAGGTGGTCGGGGTGCGGAACACCCTTTCCGAGGCCGTCGTGGGCGAGGCCCGCGCCGAGGCCGTAGAGCGGGTCCATGTGCTGGTCGTGGACGACTCCAGCGTGGCGCGCCGCCAGATCCGCCGGACGCTGGAGCAGCTCGGCGTCGAGTGTACCCTCGCCGAGAACGGGCGCCTGGCCCTGGACATGCTGCGCCAGTGGGCCGATACCGATGACCCGCGTCTGGCGCGCACCGCGCTGGTGATCTCGGACATCGAGATGCCGGAGATGGACGGCTACACGCTGACCACCGAGCTGCGGCGCGACCCGCGCCTGCATGACCTCTATGTGCTGTTGCATACCTCCCTGAGCGGTGTGTTCAACGGTGCCATGGTGGAGAAGGTCGGCGCCGATCAGTTCCTCGCCAAGTTCCAGCCCGACGAACTGGCGCGGGCCGTACTGGCACGCATCGAATCCGTGTCTGCACCGGAGTCGGTCGCCTGAACGGTCCGTGGCGAGGCTCGTCCCGGTCCCAGCCCTTTTTTTTGGCCCCTTCAACCCCGGGTGTTCGACGCCACCGAACACCCGATGGCATTGAATGCCGGACCTCCAAGCGCGAATTGTACTAAGATAGCAGGTTCCAAAACGGGGGTACGACGTGGCCAGTGGCGAGGTGACCGGGGAGGAATATGAGGAGTTTCAGGTCTTTCTCGCCGAGTCCTGCGGCATCGTCCTCGGCGAGCACAAGCAGTATCTGTTGACCACGCGCCTGCGCCCGGTCCTGGAAGAGTTCGGTTTCGCTTCGCTGCGCGATCTGCTCGAGCACCTGCGTCACGGGGTGGGGTTGGGCCTGCGCGAGCGGGTCGTGGATGCGATGACCACCAACGAAACCTATTGGTTTCGCGACGGCCACCCCTTCGACATCCTCGCCACGACCCTCCTGCCGGAACTCGAACGACGCCGCTGCACGATGCCGCGGATCTGGTCCGCGGCCTGTTCTTCGGGCCAGGAAACCTACTCGATCAGCATCGTGGTCCGGGACTATCTGCGCGCCCGGCCGCGTGCGTTTCCCGGCAACGTGCAGGTGGTGGGCACCGATATCTCGCCGACCATGCTCAAGAAGGCGCGCGCCGGCGTCTACTATGAATCGGAACTGTTGCGGGGACTGCCCGCGGAGTTGCGTGAGCGCCACTTCCGCCGCCACTCCGGCGGCTGGGAGGTCGCCCCGGAGATTCGGGCGCGGGTGCGTTTCCTGGACTTCAATCTGCTGAAGCCCTATACGTTGCTCGGGCGCTTCGACGTGATTTTCTGCCGCAACGTCCTGATCTATTTTTCCTCCGAGTCCCGGCGCGATATCCTGGATCGCATGGCCAAGGTGCTCGCCCCCGGCGGCTACCTGATACTGGGTGCCTCGGAATCCCTGTCCGGGCATTCGAACAAGTTTCAGATGGCGCGTGTCGGCGGGGGGATCCTCTACCAGCTCCGCGAGAGCCCTCACCCGCGACGCTGATCCGGTACCGTGGCGTCGGACGCAGGGGGTCGTTGCGCCGCGCGCATCCAAGGCTTGCCGCCGCGGCGGCGCCCCGTTGCCGCCCGGCCTGCCCGCCCGCCCGCCTTCCGCCCGAAAGATCGTGGCAGTACAGCGAGTTGTCAGGTTGGCACGGGCATTGCTTGTCTTTCATCCGGGAACCGGATACATCGGGAGACGGGCGCCATGGGATTCAACCTCGACCAGGTCTTCGGGATCCACGCCGATGCGCTGCTGCTGCGCGCAAAGCGCGCCGAGATCCTGGCATCGAATCTGGCCAATGCCGATACTCCGAACTACAAGGCGCGCGACATCAATTTCAAGGCGCTGTTGGAGCAGGCCCGGGGCGGCGCTGCGGCCGACGGCGGGTTGCCCCTCGAGGTGACGCACGCCGATGACCTCCAGGCGTCGTCCGCCGGGCTCGGCCGCCTCCAGCTCCTCTACCGCGTACCCCTGCAACCGTCCCTGGACGGCAACACCGTCAACGCACAGGTGGAGGAGGCCGCATTCGCCAAGAACGCCGTCCAGTACGAGGCGAGCCTCACGTTCCTGAACGACCGGATCCACAGAATCATGCAGGCGCTGAAAGGAAACTAGGCCATGTCCCTGTTCAACATTTTCAACATCGCCGGTTCCGCCCTGAGCGCTCAGTCCGTCCGGCTCAATGTCGTCGCGAGCAATCTGGCCAATGCGGACAGTGCGGCGAGCAGCACCGGCCAGACCTACCGCGCGCGTATCCCGGTGTTCTCCGCGGTCATGAGCCGCTACGGCGACGGGCTCGCCACCGGTGTGCGCGTGGCCGGGATCGTCCAGAGCCAGGCCCCGTTGCGCAGCCGCTACGCCCCGGGAAATCCGCTGGCGGACAAGAACGGATACATCCACCTGCCCAACGTGAGCGTGATCGAACAGATGGCCGACATGATCTCGGCGTCCCGCACGTATCAGGACAACGTGCAGGTGCTGAACACCTCGAAGCAACTGCTGCTGAATACGTTGCGCCTCGGGCAGTAGCCCGACGGGCCGCGAAGGAGTGCGAACATGATACCCACCATCAATACCGCGACGTTGCAGAAGCTGGGGCTGTTGCAGAGCCCGGCCCCGGCAGCGAACAGCAATTCGACGAAGCTCGGCCAGAGCGACTTCCTCAAGCTCATGACCGCGCAGCTCCAGAACCAGGACCCCCTTCAGCCGCTCGACAGCACCCAGTTCCTGAGCCAGATGGCACAGTTCGGGACGGTATCCGGTATCGACGGCCTACAGAAGTCGTTCAATCAGCTCTCGACCGCGCTCACCACTAACCAGGCGCTGCAGGCGGCGGGGCTGGTCGGGCGCACCGCCCTGGTGCCCCAGGACGTCGGGACCCTCGCCGCCGGCGGGGTGCTGCAGGGTGCGGCGCAGGTGCCGACCGGCACCACCGGCGGGACCGCGAAGATCTATGCGATGAACGGGCAACTGGTACGCACCCTGCCGCTCGGGTCCGCTTCCGGCGGTCTGGCCCATTTCAGTTGGAACGGACTCGAGGACAATGGCACGCAGGCGCCGGCCGGGACCTACCAAGTGCGCACGGAGGCGAAGGTCGGCGGCAAGGCAGCCGCGCTGCAGACTTACCTCGCGGCACCCGTCGCGAGCGTGATCCTGGGCAACTCCAACGGCGGCCTGACCCTCGATCTTAAAGGGATCGGCCCGGTGGCGCTGTCCGAAGTCAAACAGATTATGTGATCAACCGGGGAGGTGATCGGCCATGTCATTTCGAATCGCATTGAGCGGGCTGGACGCAGCGACCGCCGACCTCAGAACGGTCAGCAACAACATCGCCAACGCCAGCACCGTGGGTTTCAAGTCCTCGCGCGCCGAGTTCGGAGACGTCTACGCCGTGAGCGCTCAGGGAATTGCATCGAACGCCATCGGAAGCGGCGTGCGCCTGCAGAAGGTCGCCCAGCAATTCAAGCAGGGCAACGTCGAGTTCACCGACAAGAACCTGGACCTCGCCATCAACGGACAGGGCTTCTTCGCGCTGAGCGACAACGGCGACTTGGCATATACCCGGGCCGGCGATTTCAGCGTGGACAAGAACGGCTACGTGGTGGACCCGAAGGGGCGGCGGCTGCAGGTGTTTCCGGCGGGCACCAAGCCGGGGACCTTCAATACCGGTTCCCTCTCCGATCTGCAACTGGCGAGCACGCTCGGCGCCCCGAACGCCACGGGCAACGTCACGCTGGGGTTGAACCTGCCGGCGGCGGCGACGCCCCCCACAACGACGCCGTTCGACCCGACCGACCCGTCGAGCTACACGGGCTCTACGGCGATCACGATGTATGACTCGCTCGGCACGGCGCATACGGCGACAACCTATTATGCGAAGACGTCGACGCCCAACTCGTGGATGGCGTATCTCTATATCGACGGGAACCACGTCGCCCCCACGACTCCGGCCCCTTCGGGTACCCCCTCGGGCACGCAGTTGGTCTTCGACAGCAACGGGAAACTCACTACCCCGGCGGACGGGAAGATCGTCTACGCGAGCGATCCCACGACCGGCATCACCCCGACCCTGAACTATTCGAGTACCACGCAGTACGGCACTTCGTTCGCGGTCAACTCGCTGACCCAGGACGGATTCGCTCCCGGGCGCCTGAGCGGTATCGACATCGACGGCACCGGCGTGGTCCAGGCACAGTTCACCAACGGACAGTCGCAGGACCTCGGGCAGGTCGCCCTGGCCAATTTCGCCAATCCCGAGGGATTGCAGCAGCTCGGCGACACGAGTTGGGGCGAGACCTTCGGGTCCGGCCCGCGCCTGCTCGGACAGGCCGGGACGGCCAGCTTCGGCAACATCCAGTCGGGTGCGCTGGAAGGTTCCAACGTCAACCTCTCCAAGCAGTTGGTCGACATGATCATCGCCCAGCGCAACTTCCAGGCCAACGCCAAGGTGATCACGACCTCCAATACGATCACCCAAACCATCATCAATATCCGTTGACCACGCTCGGGTTGACGGAACGGGAACGACGGGAATAGAGGGCCGATCATGGATCGCATGATCTACGTGGCGATGACCGGGGCGCAGCAGACGATGCTGGCCCAGGCCGCGAACACCCAGAACCTCGCAAACGCCAACACCACCGGATTCCGCGCGGAGTTGACCGCGTTCCGCAGCCAGCCGGTGTTCGGGCCGGGCTACCCGAGCCGGGTCTACGCCATGGCCGAGAGCCCGGGGATCGACTTCGTCCCGGGGACCATCGAGGCGACCGGCCGGCCGCTGGACGTGGCGCTGAGCGGGGCGGGCTGGATGGCGGTGCAGGCCCCGGACGGATCCGAGGCCTACACCCGGGCGGGGGATCTGCATATCTCCACCAACGGGATTCTCGAGACCAGTACGGGGCGTCCGGTGCTCGGTAACGGCGGGCCGATCGCGATTCCGCCGCACCAGAAACTCAACATCGGCAGCGACGGTACGGTCTCGATCGTGCCGCTCGGACAACTGCCCAACACCCTCGCGGTGGTGGACCGGATCAAGCTGGTGGATCCGCCGTTGGCGGATTTGACACGGGGGCCGGACGGGCTGTTCGTGCCGCGCGACGGGAAGTCGGCGCCCGCGAATGCCTCGGTGCGGCTGGTCTCCGGGGCGTTGGAGAGCAGCAACGTCAATCCGGTCGACAGCATGGTGCGCATGATCGAGCTGGCGCGCTCGTTCGACATGCAGATCAAGGTGATGCAGGCCGCGCGCCGGAACGACCAAGCGACGGCTCAGTTGATGAAGATCCAGTAGTGCTTCGCGCGATGCCATGAGTGTGGGAGACAGACCATGAATCAAGCTTTGTGGGTGGCCAAGACGGGGCTCGATGCGCAGCAGACGCGCATGACCGTGATTTCCAACAACCTGGCCAACGCCAATACCACCGGCTACAAACGCGCCCGGGCGGTCTTCGAGGACCTGCTGTACCAGAACGTGCGGCAGGTCGGTGGGCTGTCCTCGCAGAATACCCATCTCCCGTCGGGGCTCATGCTCGGGACCGGCGTGCGCACGGTCGCCACGGAAAAGCTGTTTACCCAGGGGAACCTGGTGCAGACGGGCAACCCGCTGGATCTCGCGGTGCAGGGTAAGGGATTCTTCCAGGTACTGTTGCCGGGCGGGACCACGGCCTACACGCGCGACGGCTCCTTCCAGGTCGACGCGCAGGGGCAGTTGGTGACGGCGAACGGCTACACACTACAACCCTCCATCACCGTCCCGAGCAATGCCCAGAGCGTGACCATCGGCACCGACGGGACCGTCAGCGTCACGCTGCCCGGGCAGGCCGCGCCGTCGCAACTCGGAACCCTGCAACTCGCCGATTTCATGAACCCGGCCGGGCTGCAGCCGATGGGCGACAACCTGTATCTCGCGTCCGCGGCGAGTGGTACCGCACAGACCGGTACGCCGGGCCTGTCGGGGATCGGGACCCTCATACAGGGGTCGCTGGAAAGCTCGAACGTGAACGTCGTGCAGGAATTGGTGGATATGATCGAGACACAGCGCGCCTACGAGATGAACTCCAAGGCCATCTCCACGACCGATCAGATGCTGCAGTACGCAAGCAACAATCTGTAGAGAAACGGGGTGCTTCAATGAAGGCGCGGGCGGTTTTTCAGCAGGGATCGACGGACCGGTCAGGGACGACCCTTTCAAGGCGAAGTGCGCCCGCGAGCGGGCGCCGGTCGGGGGGGCGCATTCGATGAACCGTTGGTCGGCGATCATCCGTATCGTCATGCTGCTCGCGGCGACCGCGCTCGCCTCGGCCTGCGCCGCTCTGCCGGGTATGCGACCGGCACCCTATAAGCCGATGACGTTCCCGGGTATGCGTCCGCCGCCCCAGGTCGGCGGGGCGATCTACCAGAGCGGCTACAGCAGCGACCTGTTCTCCGACACCAAGGCGCACCGGGTCGGGGACCTGCTGACCATCGTGCTGCAGGAGAGGACCCAGGCGTCCAAGAGCGCGAGTACGAATGCCAAGAAGAAGGACAGTGTGAGCATCACCAATCCGCTGCTGTTCGGTTCGCCGGTCCGATTCAATGCGCCCGGCATCCTGCCGCTGGCGAGCAACCTGAGCAACGGCCTCGGCAGTTCCCTGGATTCCTCCCAGGACTTCGGCGGCTCGGGCAATACCAGCCAGAGCAACAGCCTGACGGGGAACATCACGGTGGTGGTAACTCGGGTGCTGCCCAACGGCAACCTGGTGGTGCAGGGCAGCAAGCACCTGACCCTCAATCAGGGCGGCGAGTTGATTCGCATCCGGGGCCTGGTGCGCCCCGAGGACATCCAGCAGGACAACACGGTGGTATCCACGCGCGTGGGCGACGCGCAAATCACCTATAGCGGGAACGGCGTGGTGGCCGACGCCAGCCACATGGGTTGGCTTTCTCGGTTTTTCATGAGCGTGTTCTGGCCGTTCTAGCGGAGGAGTGTCGGCGATGCGTGGTAGGAGGAGGATGGCCGGGAGATTCGCATGGGGCGCCGCGGCGCTGCTGATGCTGGCGAGCCTGGCGGTGCGCGCGGAGCCGGTGCGGGATCTGGCCACGATCGCCGGGGTGCGCAGCAACCAGTTGGTCGGCTACGGCTTGGTGGTGGGGTTGGACGGGACCGGAGACCAGACCAGCCAGGCCCCGTTCACCATCCAGAGCCTGGAGAACATGCTGCAGAAATACGGCATCACGCTGCCGCCCAACGTCAACCCGCAGCTCAAGAACATCGCCGCCGTCTCGGTGAGCACCCGGTTGCCGCCGTTCGCGCGCCCCGGCCAGGCCATCGCCGTGACGGTTTCCTCCCTGGGCAACGCCAAGAGCCTGCGCGGCGGGACCCTGCTGATGACGCCCCTGCGCGGGGCCGACGGTCGGGTCTACGCGATGGCGCAGGGCAATCTCGTGGTCGTCGGGGTCGGCGCCTCGGGCGGCAGCGGATCGAGCATCTCCGTGAACATCCCGACCGTCGGTCGTATCCCCAACGGCGCGACGGTGGAGCGGGCGGTGCCGACACCCTTCGATCACGGCAATACCGTTGAACTGGACCTGAACACCTCGAGCTTCACGACCGCGTATCGCGTCGCCGAAGTGATCAACAAGTCGGTCGGCGCCGGGACCGCGCGGCCCCTGGACGGGACCGCGATCCGGGTCAACGTGCCGAGCGATCCGGCGCAACGGGTGGCCTTCGTCTCGATGCTGGAGAACCTGGAGGTCCGGCCGGCACTACCGCCGGCGCGCGTGATCATCGACGCCCGCACCGGCACCGTCGTGATCGGCAGCGGGGTGCAGGTGCTGCCGGCCGCCGTGGCCCACGGCAACCTCTCGGTGACCATCAGTGAACGCCCGCAAGTGAGTCAGCCGGGGCCGTTCTCCAACGGTACGACCGCGGTCGTTCCCAGGACTGGAATTCGGGTCCGGGAGGAGAAGCGGCGACTGTTCGTGGTGAAGCGCTCGGTCACGCTCGACGACGTCGTGCGCGCCCTGAATCAGGTAGGCGCCACCCCCAGCGACTTGATTGCGATTCTCGAGGCGCTGAAGCAGGCGGGGGCGCTGCGCGCCAAGCTGATCGTGATCTGACGAGAGGTGTCCGTATGAACAACATGATCGGCCCGGCGTCCGGAGAGGCCGGCTTCTTCCTTGATTTTCAGGGGCTCAACAAGCTGCGCGCCGACGCCCGCCACGACTCGCCCAAGGCCGTCCGCGCGGCCGCCCGCCAGTTCGAGGCGCTGTTCCTGCAGATGATGCTCAAGAGCATGCGCAAGGCGACCGAGGGTTTTCAGAGCGGGCTGCTCAGCAACGATCAGACCCGGTTCTACCAGGGGCTCGCGGATCAGCAGCTCGCCCTGTCCCTGTCGCGCGACACGGGGATGGGCCTGGCCAAACTGCTGGTGCAACAACTCGACAGTCACCGGAACGGAAAGTCCGCAGCCGCTGCGCGCACCGGGGGGGCGATCCCCCTGCACCGGCCGGAGAAGGGTTTTCCGCTACGCCGACGGGCGGGGATTCCGCTGCATCGCCCGGCGGCGGGGCGAACCGTGACGGCATCGCCGACGCCCGTCACGGCGGCCACGGCGGCTACGGCCGCCCGGGCACCCGGGGCCACGGCACCGGCAAGCGGTCCGCGCGGTTTCGTGCGCACGATCTGGCCGCTGGCGCGTGCCGCCGGCGTCGCACTGGGCGTGGGGCCGGCAGTGCTCGTGGCGCAGGCGGCGCTGGAGACCGGGTGGGGACGCGCCCTGGTCCGCCATCCGGACGGGCGCAGCACGCACAACCTGTTCGGGATCAAGGCCGGCCCGGCCTGGTCCGGACCGACCGCGGCAGTGCCCACCGTCGAATACCGCGACGGGGTCGCGAGTCGGGGAGTCGATCGTTTCCGCGCCTATGGCTCCTACGCCGAGAGCTTCACCGACTACGTCCGGCTGCTGCGTACCGACCCGCGGTATCGGGCCGCGCTGGCCGGCGCGACGGACCCGGGGGCGTTCACCGCCGCCCTGCAGGAGGCCGGCTATGCCACCGATCCCCACTATGCTCGCAAGATCCAGAGGATCCTGCAGGGTGCGACCCTGCAGAATGCGCTCGCCGCGCTCAAGGTCGGCGACGGCCGGCCGCTGATCTGAGGGATGAGGGGAAGACCCATGCCGCGTCGCACCCACACGCCCCGCCGTCTCGGCCGGATCCCACGCCAGGGCCCCTCGGGGGAGGCCTGAGATGGGCGATATCCTCAGCAACGGTGTGTCCGCATTGCTGGCGTTCCAGCGCTCGCTGGCCACCGTCAGCCACAACATCTCCAACGTCGACACGCCCGGCTACACGCGCCAGCGCACCGACCTGTCCACACGCCCGCCGCAGTTCACCGGTGTCGGCTACATCGGCACCGGCGTGCAGGTGACGGGGATCGAACGGGTCTACGATGCCTTTCTCAACCGCCAGGTGGTAACGAACACGGCCTCGGAGAGCCAGTTCGCGCAGTTCCACCAACTCGCCGGCCAAGTCGACAACCTGCTCGGGAACCAAAGTGCGGGCCTGAATGCGTCGCTGCAGCGTTTCTTCGGCGCGCTCCAGGACGTCGCCAACGATCCCACCTCGACCGCAGTCCGCCAGACCTTGCTCAGCAGCGGGCAGTCGCTGGTGCAGACGTTCCATACGTTGAGCGGTCAACTCAACAGTCTGAACGCCGACGTCAACCAGGCACTGACCACCCATGCGGCCGACATCACCGGCCTCGCTCAGGGGATCGCGAAGCTCAACGGCGCGATCGTCAACGCCCAAGGCGCGGGTTCGGGTGCCACCCCGAACGATCTGTTGGATCAGCGTGACGCATTGGTGGCCAAGCTCGCGAAGCTGGTGGGCGTCTCGACCGTCAAGGAAGGCAATGGCGCCCTCGATGTCTATATCGGCAGCGGGCAAGCCTTGGTAGTCGGGCTCAAATCGGCCACCCTCGCCACCGTTAACAACACGCCCGACTCTTCGCGCAAGGACCTGACGTTGTCCTTCGGCGGTCCGCCGGTCGTGGTCACCGCCCAGATTACCGGCGGTCAGCTCGGCGGCATGCTCCAGTTCCGCAAGGCGGTGCTCGACCCGGCCTTCAACGGCCTGGGCCGCGTCGCCCTTGGGCTGGCCCGCACCTTCAACAACCAGCACAAGCTCGGCATGGACCTGAAGGGCCGGATGGGCGGGGATTTCTTTACCGAGCCGCAGCCGCAGGTCCTGTCCGCCCCCGGCAACGGCGGGAGCGTCGCAGTCACGGTCGCGGATACGTCCAAGCTCACTACGTCCGACTATCGTTTGACCTACAACGGCAGCGCCTACACGCTGACGCGGCTGAGTGACGGACAGACCGTTCCGCTGGCCGGGAGCGGGACCACCGCAAGCCCGTACACCGCGGACGGCCTGAGCATCGTCGTGGGGTCGGGGGCCGCGGCGGGCGACCAGTATCTGATCCGGCCGACCCACAACGGCGCCGCGCAGATCGGGCTCGCCATCACCGAGCCCGACCGCGTGGCGGCCGCCGCGCCGGTGCGCATCGGCCCGGCCGTCGACAGCACGGGGACGAGCACCAACGTCGGCACCGGCGCCTTCGGAAAAATCACAGCGACCGCCGCCGCGACCCTGCCGTTGAGCAGCGACGTCACCTTCACCTACGACAGCACCGCCAAGACCTTCAACTACTCGGGCGGTGCGAGCGGGAGCTTCGCCTACGACCCGGCGACCGACAGCGGCAAGACCTTTACGGCCGCGGGCATCGAGTTCACCGTCACCGGGACTCCCGCGAACGGTGATAAGTTCGTCATGAGCAACAACACCGGCGGGGTCGGGGACAACCGCAACGCACTGCTGCTTGGCGGTCTGCAGAGAACACCGCTGCTGGTTGGGAAAACGGCGACCTATTCCGATGCCTACGGGCAGCTCGTGGCGGACGTGGGCAGCCAAACGCAGCAGGCCGACATCGCCCAGAAGGCGCAGGCTGCGCTGCTCCAGCAGGCCCGGCAGGCCCAGTCCTCCGTGTCAGGCGTCAACCTCGACGAGGAGGCCGCCAAGATGATCCGTTTCCAGCAGGCCTATCAGGCCGCGGCGCGTATCATCACCGTCTCCGATACCGTCTTCCAGACCCTGCTCAACGCCGTGAGGTGATCTGCCATGCGTGTGGCCACCGACCAATTCTACCAACAGAGCCTCGCCAGCATCCTCAACGACCAAGCTCGGCTCAGCCACACACAGCAGCAGCTCGCCAGCGGCCAGAAGCTTCTGGCCCCGTCGGATGACCCCGCGGCCGCGGCGCAGATCCAGGGCCTCGACACCGCGATCGCCGCCACCGACCAGTTCCAGCGCAACGCCGATGCGGCCACGGCGCAGCTCAACGTCGAAAACGGCGCACTCACCTCCGTGGTCAACGGGCTGCAGCGCGCGCACGACCTCGCCGTCCAGGGCCTCAACGGCACTCAGAGCGCCCAGACGCGCCAGGGCATCGCCACCGAGGTGCAGCAGATCCTGGATCAGCTCGTGAGCGTCGCCAATACCCAGGACGCGAACGGGCAGTACCTGTTCGCCGGTTTCCAGAGCGGCTCGCCCCCGGTCGCCGCTACCGGAAACACCTACACCTATTCCGGTGACGCCGGACAGCAATTCATTCAGGTCGGTCCCAGCCGCCAGGTCGCCGTCGGGGATCCGGGCTCCGCCGTGTTCATGAGCGTCCCGGCCGCCGGCGGCGGTACCCAAAGCGTGTTCAAGACCCTCTCGGACCTGGTCGCGGGGCTTAAGGCCGACAACCCCAGCTCGAGTTCCCTGACCAATCTGAGTAATGCCCTGCAGAACGTCCTGACCGTTCAGACCCGCGTAGGCGCGCGCCTGAACGCGATCTCCGACCAGAAGGCGCTCAACGGCAACTTCCTGATCCAGGTCCAGCAGAACCGCTCGCAGCTCTCCAGCCTCAACATCGCCCAGGCCGCCACGCAACTCAACCAGCAGCTCGTGGCGTTGCAGGCCGCCCAGCAGAGCTTCGCCAAGATCCAGGGGCTGTCGCTGTTCAACTTCCTGCATTAATTTCTTCAGGGGACAGTATACTCATTGCCATATTGTCCCCCGGATCGTCCGGACTGATCATGCGTTGTCGACTGTTCAAGGAGGAACGGTATGGCACGATTGCCGAGGGTGGTCCTGCCGGGACACCCGCACCACGTCACGCAGCGCGGCAACCGCCGTCAGAAGGTATTCTTCTCGGAGAAGGACTTCGGCCATTACCGGCAGTTGTTGGCGGAAAGTTGTAGGCACTGCGAAACGGCGTGCTGGGCGTACTGTCTGATGCCCAACCATGTGCACTTGGTACTGGTACCCGGGCATCCCGATGGACTGCGTGCAGCGTTGGCAGAGGCCCATCGTCGGTACACACGGCACGTCAATTTTCGCGAAGGCTGGCTCGGCCACTTGTGGCAGGAGCGCTTCCACTCGTTTCCCATGGACGAAGCACACCTGCTGGCCGCAGTACGCTACGTCGAGCGGAATCCTGTGAAGGCCGGGTTGACCCGAGCGGCGGCCGACTGGCCGTGGTCCAGTGCAACCGCGCATCTGCGGGGCGTCGACGACCGCTTGGTCACCGTCCAACCGATGCTGGAGCGTGTGCGCGACTGGGCTGCGTACCTGGCAGGCGGAGAGGATCCGACGGCGGTCGAACGCCTGCGCAAGCACAGCCGCACGGGTCGCCCGGCGGGCTCTCAGGGGTTCCTCGAAGTTGCCGAAAAGATCAGCGGCAGATCACTGCGCCCCCGAGCGTGCGGGAGAAGGTCGCGTCGCGGCGAGCACGGAACGGGCGCGAAATGAGTATACTGTCCCCACAATGGCAATGCGTTTGCATTGTTATGGTAATGCCGCTACATTACTTACAGGGAAATGCAGTCCGGAGATGACGATGACTACCATCCTCCAAGCCGAATCCACGCTTACTGCCCGGTATCAAACCACCGTGCCTGAGATCGTCCGCCAAGCCCTGCAGCTCAACAAGCGGGACAAGATCCGCTACACGGTCCGACCCAACGGGGAGGTGGTCATCAAGCGCGCCGAGCCTCACGGCGAAGACGACCCCGCCTTGGAACAATTCGTTGAATTCCTGGCGGCGGATATCACTCACCATCCGGACCGGCTTCAGGGCATCGATCCCGCTTTGCGCGAACAAATCCAGTCCTTGGTGGGCGATGTGGAGGTGGATCTCAGCGATCCCCTCCCGGTGGATGATGAGTGAGCAAGGCGTCTGGTCGGCCGTCGGTTGTTAACGGCTGGACGCTCTTCGCGCATCCGATGTTTCTGGACCAGGTCGATGCCTTGGTCCGTCAGGTCGAGAAGCACAAGCGCAAAGACCCGACGGGTTACCGGGATAGGAACGCCGCCAAACGGCTGGCGGCGATCGCGAAGCTTGCCTTCGAGGTGGTTCCGCAGGATCCAACGCGGGCTAACTACCGTCAAGGTGGCACCCTCGGCGATGCTTACAAGCATTGGTTTCGCGCCAAGTTCTTCCAGCAGTATCGCCTGTTCTTTCGTTTTCACACGCTGAGCAGGATTATTGTGTACGCGTGGGTGAACGACGAGCGGAGCAAACGTGCTTACAACCGCACAGACGATGCCTACCTCGTATTTCGCAAGATGCTGCAAAAAGGGCGTCCGCCCGACGATTGGGACCGGCTTCTCGAGGAGGCGCGCCATGAGACGGGACGGTTACGGCGAATGAAAAGCCCATCGTGAGGCTTACGGGACAGTATACTCATTTTCACACAGCCCCCCGGATCGTCCGGACTGATCATGCGTTGTCGACTGTTCAAGGAGGAACGGTATGGCACGATTGCCGAGGG
>CAZAQG010000015.1:0-36038 GCA_964487445.1 uncultured Chromatiales bacterium | reverse complement strand
GGATATGATCCACGGTCGGCGCGGAGCCGGAGCCGGAGCCGGAGCCGGAGCCGGAACTGGAGCCGGAACCGGAGCTCGGTGTGCCGCCACCGGCGGGCGCGGTTGGAATAACCGCCACCGCGTACATTCCGGAACTCGTTCCACCTCCGTTGGGACCGAGTTCGACGGTGGCGCCGGCCGCGAAGTCCTTGCGGTAGAGGCTGTAGGTCTTGGGTTCGCTGTCGATCAGGTTCATGCCGCTGTCCACCCAGCTCCGCAGCCAGGCGGGTTTCCCGCCGATGTCATCGCGGTGCGCGATGTACACCGTGGCGGTGTGCGAGACGGTGAAGTGCGCCACTACCGTGCCGGTGAAGACGCGCGAGTCGTTGGCGGTGCGGATCCACTCGCTGCCCGCGAGCGTCGCCGGCAGGGAGGAGACGGTGTAGGCGCGATCACCGTAGAGCGCCACGCCGTTCCGGAGGTTCGACTGTACCGACCAGAGCGCGGCGTGGGCCGTGTCGGATACGGTCAGAGCGCCGATCAGCGCGGTGCCGGGCGCTGATGAAGATCCCCCCGGCGCCGCGGCGACCGTGACGCTCGCCGCGGCGCTGGTGTCCCCGCCGGGTCCGCTGCACGCCAGCGTGTAGGTGGTCGTGGCCGACAGCGCCCCGGTGTCCGTGCGGCCCGCGGTGGACCGCGCGCCGCTCCAGCCGCCGGATGCCGTGCACGAGGTGGCACCGGTCACCGACCAGGTGAGGGCGGCCGATCCGCCCGCGCCCACTGAAACGGGGTTCGCCGTGAGTGAGATGCGCGGCGCGGGTAGGCCGAGCGGCGCATTCGCCACGGTGTTGATCGAATCGACGGTGGCCAGGGAGGCCGTCGCCGCGCGGGTTACGGCGACGGCGAGTTCGGTCTCGGCGCCCGCCGGCAGTGCCGCGGAGAATGCCTGCGGTGTGGCGCCGGGCGCGAGCCCCGCGACCGCCGCGAGCAGGTCGCCCAGCCCCGGCGCGGAGGAGAGCGCGCGCGCGGCGCGGATCGCGTGCCGAGCCTCGGTGAGTGCCCCGTCGGTGGCGCGCACCGTGGCGAGCGTCGCCGAGGCCGGTGCGCCCGGCGTGATCAGTCGCAGGGCGTTGTCGAGGGCGGGGGTGACGTTCGTGCCGCCTACCTGCAGGCGGTTCTCCAGGGTCTCTACCAGCACCTGCGCGGCGACGACGCGTGCCGTCGCGGAGATCCTCGGGTCGGTGCCGGGCGCGCCGCGACCGTCGAGCGCGCCGTCGCTCACGTCGGCGGCCAGCGCGTCCAGCACGCGGTCCCCGCTGACCGTGCGTCCCCCGGTCTCGAGCGTCCGGCGCGTGCGTCGGACCAACTCCGCGAGCGCCTCGTTTGCCCTGAGCACCCCGGCGATGTTCTGCGTCGTCACCGGCGTCGTGATCGGGTCGGGTACCTGCGCCGGGTCCAAGCCGAACGAGAGCGTATCCATCACATCCTTGCGGGCCGCATCGAGGTTGGTCGTCGTCAGGCCGCCGGGCAGGGCCTCGGCGGCGCGCACGATGAGGGTCGTGACCGGCGTGAGGTTGGCGGTGCGCTGATCCGGGGAGAGTGCGGCGGAGGTCAGGGTGAAGTCGGGGGCCGCCCCACTCACCATGTCGGTTCCCCCCGTTGCGCTGATGCGTATCGGGAAGGCGGTGCCGGTGGGTACCGTGAGGGTGTATTTGGCGGTGATATCGCTGTGGGTCTGGGCACGGCGTCGGTCGCCGGCGTCGGTGACGGTCACGGTGGCGTCCTGCATGGGCCCGTCGCCGACGCTGCCGGCGAGTTGCGTCGGAGCCACGCTGGCGACCAACTGCGTCGGGGCGACCGCCCCGGACGAACCGCCGCCGGGTACGCAGGCGGCGCTGAGCAGGCCCAGGGCGGCGATCAGGAGAACGCCGGTGGTGCCGTGAGCGGGTCGTCGGCTGTCTCGGTGGTCGTGCACCCTGGGCGGATCCTTTAAGATGATGGTTAGCGGTGGTTCGGGGTCGCCGACCCCGGCGCGTGTGCCGGACGATGCCTAATCATGCGCCGGGAGCCGGCGGCGGAATGGGCGCTCGGTCACAGATCCCGTCATCCCCGCCCTGACGCCCGGCCCCGGCACGGGCTGAGCCGCCCGGTTTCGGGCGGCAGTTTCGTACTGCGTTGAACCCGCCCGTAGGGTCGTGTAAAATCCGACTCCGAAGCGGGGTTTGCGCCGCCGTGGGCCCGGGCGATGTCCGGAGTGCCCCGGCCCCGCGGGCATCGGGTTGTAGGGTGGCTGGCCCCGTTGCGGGGTTTTTTTGCGCCCACCGCCCCCGATGCGTGTGGTGGGTGGGTGGCGTGGGTTAAGTGCATGTACTACTTCGTATTTTTGGAGTGGGCCTCGCGCCCATTTTTTATTTGCGGGACCGGATGGCGTGAACCATAGCGGTGACAGGCTCCAGGAGTTGCTGGGCCCCGTGGCGCAGGCCATGGGCTATGAACTCCTGGGGATCGAGTATCACGCACAGGGGCGCGGGCAGGTGTTGCGCGCCTATATCGACCGGGCGGGCGGAATTACGCTGGAGGACTGCCGACGGATAAGCGTGCAGTTCAGCGGGGTGTTGGACGTCGAGGAACCGATATCCGGCCCCTATGTGCTCGAGGTGTCGTCGCCGGGCGACGATCGGCCGTTGTTCAGCGCCGAGCAGTTCGCCCGCCAGGCCGGCAGTCGGGTGCGGATCCAGGTCGAAGAGCCGCTCGGTGAGCGGCGCAAGTTTACCGGGCGGCTCGTGGCGGTGCGCGGCGCTCAGGTCGTGATCGAAGAGGATGGGCGGGAGATCGGCATCCCGCTGGAACGCGTCGCCAAGGCGCGGGTAATCCCCGAGTGATGGCCGGCGGGCGTTGGAGGTCGCAGGAATGAACAAAGAGATATTATTGGTGGTGGATGCCGTCTCCAACGAGAAGGGCATCGAGAAGGAGATCATATTCGAGGCCATCGAGGCCGCCCTCGCCTCGGCGACCAAGAAGCGCTACGGCGGCGAGGTCGAAGTGCGCGTGGCGATCGACCGGGAGACGGGTAACTACAGCACGTTCCGCCGCTGGGAGGTGTTGCCCGACGATGCGGAGATCGAATTCCCCGAGCACCAGATCACCCTTCAGGAAGCCCGGGAGCGGGATCCCGCGATCGAGGTCGGCCAGTATATCGAGGAGCCGCTGGAGTCGATCGCCTTCGGACGCATCGCGGCGCAGACCGCCAAACAGGTCATCGTTCAGAAGGTGCGGGAGGCGGAGCGGGCCCAGGTCGTGGAGGCCTACCAGGATCGGGTGGGGGAACTCGTGAGCGGCATCGTGAAGCGCTCCGAGCGCGGCGGCGTGATCCTCGATCTGGGCGGCAATGCCGAGGCGCTGATCGCACGCGAAGAGATGATCCCGCGCGAGGCGCTGCGTCCGGGCGATCGGATTCGCGGCTACCTGTATGATGTGCACGCCGAGCTGCGTGGTCCGCAGTTGTTTGTCAGCCGTACCCGCCCGGAGCTGTTGGTGGAGCTGTTCAAACTGGAGGTCCCGGAGGTGGGCCAGGGGCTCATCGATATCATGGCCGCGGCGCGCGATCCCGGGTTGCGCGCCAAGATCGCCGTGCGCTCCAACGATCCGCGCATCGACCCGGTGGGGGCATGCGTCGGGATGCGCGGCTCGCGCGTACAGACGGTCTCGAACGAACTGACCGGAGAACGGATCGACATCATCCTTTGGAACGAGAACCCGGCGCAGTTCGTGATCAACGCCATGTCGCCGGCGGAGGTCGTCTCCATCGTGGTCGATGAAGATGTGCACAGCATGGACATCGCCGTCTCCGAGGAGAAACTCGCGCAGAGCATCGGCCGGGGCGGTCAGAACGTTCGGCTGGCGGGCCAACTCACCGGATGGGAACTCAACGTGATGAGCGAAGCCCAAGCCGAGGAGAAGAGCGAGGCCGAGGGGCAGACCCTGCAGAAGATGTTCATGAAACATCTCGACGTCGACGAAGAGGTGGCGGTGATCCTGGCGCAGGAAGGCTTCTCGAGCATCGAGGAAGTGGCCTACGTGCCGGCCGGAGAGCTGCTCGGCATCGAGGAGTTTGACGAGAACATCGTCGATGAGCTGCGTAACCGGGCGCGCGACGTGCTGCTGATCAAGGCGATCGCCGACGAGGAGAAGCTCGGCGCGGTGAAGCCGGCGGAAGATCTGCTGCAGATGGAGGGGATGGACCGGGAACTCGCCTATCGCCTGGCCGGCGCCGGCGTGGTGACGATGGAGGACCTGGCGGAGCAGTCGGTCGATGAGCTCAAGGAGATCGCCGACGTCGAGGAGGAGCGTGCCGCACAGCTCATCATGACGGCGCGCGCCCCATGGTTCGAGAACGAACAGCAGTCACAGCACTGACATCGAGGATCGATATGCCGGAGGTAACCATAAAGCAGTTCGCAGAGGTGGTCGGGATCCCCGTCGAGCGCCTGCTGGATCAGTTGGGCGAGGCGGGTCTGCCGGTCACTGGTGCGGAGGCGACGATCAACGACAAGGACAAGCTGCGCCTGCTGGCTTTTCTGCGCCAGGCGCACGGTAAGGCCTCACCGGCATCCGCCGGACCCAGGAAGGTGACGATCAAGCGCAAGGTCCAGAGCGAGCTGCGATTCGGCAGCGGTCAGGGGCGCGGCGCGCCCAAGAGTGTGGTCAACGTCGAAGTCCGGCAGAAGCGCACCTACGTGAAGCGCAGCGAGATCCTCAAGGAGGAGGCCCTGCGCCGTGAAGACGAGGCCGCCGAGCAGGCGCGCCTGGAACAGGAACGGCTCGATGCCGAGCGCCGCGTGCGGGAGGCGGCCGAGGCGGAGGAGGCCAAGCGACAGGAAGAGGCGCAGCGCGTGGCGGCCGAAGAGCAGGCGCGGCTGGAGGCGGAACAGCAGGTGCGCCTCGCGGCGGAGCAGGCGCGCGCGGTCGCGGAGCAGCCCCCTGCGCCGGCGCAGGCGGAGCGCAGCACCAAGCGCAAGTCCCCCAAGGACGATCGTGAGACGCGCTACGGGCGCCGCGAGTTGCACGTCGCGGTGGACAAGAGCGGGCGCCGGCGCAAGCGCACCCGCTCCCGTCCGGTTACGGTCACCGGCAGTTCGCAGCACGGATTCGAACGGCCCACGGCGCCGATCGTGCGCGAGGTGAGCATCCCCGAGACCGTCACGGTGGGTGAACTCGCCCAGAAGATGGCCATCAAGGCGGCCGAGCTGATCAAGGCCATGATGGGCATGGGCATGATGGCCACCATCAACCAGGTGATCGACCAGGACACCGCGGCGCTCGTGGTCGAGGAGTTGGGTCACACTTCGAAGCTGCTCAAGGACAGCGACCTCGAGGCGGAACTGGCCCCGGAGCGGCATAGTGACGCCGAGGCCGTCGCGCGCCCCCCGGTGGTCACCATCATGGGCCACGTCGATCACGGTAAGACCTCTTTGCTCGATTACGTGCGCCGTACCAAGGTGGCGGCCGGCGAGGCCGGGGGGATCACGCAGCACATCGGGGCCTACCACGTGAAGACGCCCAAGGGCGGGATAACGTTCGTCGATACGCCCGGCCACGCGGCGTTCACGGCGATGCGTGCGCGCGGTGCCAAGGTGACCGACATCGTGGTCCTGGTGGTGGCCGCCGACGACGGCGTGATGCCGCAGACGATCGAGGCGATTCAGCATGCCAAGGCGGCCGGTGTGCCGCTGGTGGTGGCGATCAACAAGATCGACAAGCCGGAGGCGGATCCGGACCGCGTCAAGCAGGAATTGTCCCAGCACGAAGTGATCCCCGAGGCGTGGGGTGGGGATACCATCTTCGCCAACGTATCGGCCAAGACCGGCGAGGGCATCGACGAACTGCTGGAGGCGCTCCTGCTGCAGGCGGAGGTCATGGAACTCACCGCGGTGGCCGAAGGCCCGGCCGCCGGTGTCGTGCTCGAATCCAGCCTCGACAAGGGGCGTGGCCCGGTCGCGACGGTGCTGGTGCAGAGCGGGACGCTCAAGAAGGGCGACGTGGTCCTCTCGGGGAAGGAGTTCGGGCGCGTGCGCGCGCTCTTCGACGAGTCCGGCAAGCCGGTGGAGTCCGCCTCGCCCCCCATCCCGGTCGTGGTGCTCGGGCTCTCGGGGTTGCCCAATGCCGGCGACGACATGGTGGTGGTGCCCGACGAGCGCAAGGCGCGCGAGATCGCACTCTACCGGCAGGGCAAGTACCGCGACGTTAGATTGGCGCGCCAGCAGGGTACGAAGCTCGAGGACGTCCTCTCGCAGATGGAAGAGGGCGAGGTCCAGAACCTCAATTTGATCGTCAAGGCCGACGTGCAGGGCAGCGCCGAGGCGCTTCGGGACGCCCTGGTAAAACTGTCCACGGACGAGGTCAAGGTCAAGATCGTAGCCAGCGGCGTGGGCGGCATCACCGAATCGGATGTCAATCTGGCGGTGGCCTCCAACGCGGTCCTGGTCGGTTTCAACGTGCGCGCCGACGCGACCGCCCGCAAGCTGGTCGCGGAGTCCGATGTGGACCTGCGCTACTACGGCGTCATCTACAACGTGATCGACGAGGTGCGCCAGGCGTTGAGTGGCATGCTCGCGCCGGAGACCAGGGAGGAGATCGTCGGGCTCGCGGAGGTCCGCGAGGTGTTTCGTTCCTCCAAGATCGGTGCGATCGCCGGCTGCATGGTGGTGGAGGGCGTGGTGAAGCGCAACAACCCGATCCGGGTCCTGCGCGACAACGTGGTGGTGTTCGAGGGTGAGTTGGAATCCCTGCGTCGCTACAAGGACGACGTGAGCGAGGCCCGCGCGGGGATGGAATGCGGCATCGGTGTGCGCAACTACAACGACGTGAAGGTCGGGGACCAGATCGAGGTGTTCCAACGGGTCGAGGTGGCCAGGACGGTCTGATCGCCCGCACGCGGGTATGACAGCGGATTCAGCAGATGCCGAAGGAATTCAGCCGGACCCGGCGCGTGGGGGAGCAGATCCAGCGCGAACTCTCGGCGTTGATCCGACGTGATCTCCAGGACCCGCGCGCGGGCTGGGTGACGATTACGGGGGTGCGGATGAGTCGCGACCTCGTCCACGCCCGGGTGTTCGTGTCGGTACTCGACGAGGACCGGGACCCGATGCAGGCGGTCGCGGCACTGAACCACGCGGCGGGTTTTCTCAGGCGACTGCTCGGGCGTACGCTCGGCCTGCGCGTCGTGCCGCGGTTGCGCTTCGAGTACGACGCGTCGATCGAGCGCGGCGCACGGCTCAGTTCCCTGATCGATCAGGCGGTCAACGAAGACCGGAACAAGAGTGCCCCGGCGGCGGAGGTGCACGACGGGGACCCCGGTCGGCGCGCGGGGTTGGACGATCCAGACAACGGCGGTGAAGATCGATCATGACGCGTGAGCGCAGGCGGCGCAGGGACATCAGCGGTATCGTGTTGCTCGACAAGGATCCGGGACCGACCTCGAACGAGGCCCTGCAGGTCGTCAAGCGGCTGTTCCAGGCACAGAAGGCCGGTCACACGGGGAGTCTGGACCCGCTCGCCAGCGGTCTGTTGCCGATGTGCCTGGGTGAGGCGACCAAGGTGTCCGGTTTTCTGCTGGACGCGAACAAGCGCTACCGGGTCTGTTGTCGCCTGGGGCAGCGGACCACGACCGGTGACGCCGAGGGGGAGGTCGTGGAGACCCGCCCGGTGGAAGGGCTGGATCGGGCGCGCGTCGAGCGGGTCCTGGAGGGATTCGAAGGTCCGCAGGAGCAGATCCCGCCCATGTACTCGGCGCTCAAGCACCAGGGCCAGCGGCTCTACAAGCTCGCGCGCCAGGGCGTGGAGGTGGAGCGCAAGCCGCGCCCGGTGGTGATCCACACGCTGGATCTATTGAGTTTCGAGGGCGACACCCTGGAGTTCGACGTGCGCTGTTCCAAGGGCACCTATGTCCGTACCTTGGCCGAGGACATCGGCGCGGCTCTCGGATGCGGCGCCCATGTGATCGCATTGCGGCGGTTGGCGGTGGGACCCTACGACGGCGTCGAGATGGTCGACCTCGAGACGTTGCGTCGACTGGCCGCCGAGGGGACGGAGCGGCTCGATACGGTACTGTTGCCGATAGAGAGCGCGCTCGCGGAGTGGCCGGACGTGCGCCTGTCCGACGATGCGGCCTACTACCTGCGCCGGGGCCAACCGGTGCTCGTGCCGCACGCCCCGACCCGGGGCTGGGTGCGGCTCTATGCCCGGGATCGGCGCTTCCTCGGGGTGGGCCAGATCCTCGACGATGGACGGGTGGCGCCCCGCAGGCTGGTGAGCGGCGCCTGAGCGCGCCTTGTGCCCCCCGGAGGGGGCGACTACAATGACGGATTGCTATCGCTCGCAGTCCGATTCTGGAGTTATCCATGCCATTCAATCAAGAGCAGAAGTCGCAGATCATCCAGGACTATCAGCGCGGGTCGGACGATACCGGTTCACCCGAGGTGCAGGTCGCGCTGCTCTCGGCGCGCATCGAGTACCTCACCGGACACTTCGCCGTCCACAAGCACGATCATCATTCGCGCCAGGGTCTCCTGCGGCTGGTGAGCCAACGGCGCAAGCTGCTCGACTATCTCAAGCGCACGGCGCACGGTCGTTATCAGGAGCTGATCGCTCGCCTCGGGTTGCGCAGGTAGATCCGGCCTCCGCCCCTTCCTCTCGTCCACCCCCCTCGATACAGGAACGTTCAACGTGAAAGCCGTCAAGAAGACCTTCCAGTACGGTGACCATACCGTCACCCTGGAGACCGGTGAGATCGCCCGCCAGGCGAGCGGCGCCGTGCTTGTCAACATGGCCGATACGGTGGTCCTGGTGACCGCCGTCGGCGTCAAGGAGCCGCGGCCGGGAAGGGGCTTTTTCCCCTTGACGGTGCATTACCAGGAGCGGACCTATTCCGCGGGCAAGATCCCGGGGGGATTCTTCCGGCGCGAGGGGCGCCCGTCCGAGAAAGAGACGCTTACCTCGCGTCTCATCGACCGTCCCCTGCGTCCGCTGTTTCCGAAGGGCTTCCTCAGCGAGGTCCAGATCATCGCCACGGTGATGTCCCTGAATAAGGACGTGGACGCGGACATCCCGGCGATGATCGGTGCATCCGCCGCGCTGGCGATCTCGGGGATCCCCTTCAACGGGCCGATCGGCGCCGCGCGGGTCGGCTACCGCAACGGCGAGTACCTGCTCAACCCCGCGTCGGGCACACTCAAAGAATTGCAGTTGGATCTGGTCGTCGCCGGTACCGAGAACGCCGTGCTGATGGTCGAGTCGGAGGCGAAGGAACTGCCCGAGGAGGTGATGCTCGGCGCGGTGATGTTCGGCCACGAGCAGATGCAATCGGTGATCCGGGCGATTCACGAATTGAAGGCCGAGACCGGCGCACGCGACTGGGACTGGACCGCGCCGCAACCGGACGAGGCGCTCGTCGCGGCGGTGGCCGAAGCCGGCGAAGCGGCGTTGCGCGAGGCCTACGGCATCAAGGATAAGCTGGCGCGCCAGCAGCGCGTGGGCGAAGTGCGCGCCGAGGTGATCGAGCGGCTGGCCGGCGGCGAGAACGCGCGCTGGACCCCGGAGGCGGTGCAGACGGCCTACGAACAGATGGAGAAGCGGATCGTGCGCGGGCAGGTGCTTGCGGGTGAGCAGCGTATCGACGGGCGCGACAACCGCACGGTGCGCCCGATCACGATCCGTACCGGTGTGCTGCCGCGCGCCCACGGCTCGGCCCTGTTCACCCGCGGTGAGACGCAGGCCATCGTGGTCACCACCCTGGGGACCGCGCGCGATGCGCAGATCATCGACGCCATCGAGGGCGAGCGCCGCGAGCCGTTCATGCTGCACTACAACTTTCCGCCGTACTGCGTCGGCGAGACGGGCATGGTCGGCTCGCCCAAGCGGCGCGAGATCGGGCACGGGCGCCTGGCCAAGCGCGGCATCCAGGCGGTGATGCCGACGATGGATCAATTCCCCTATGTGCTGCGCGTCGTTTCGGAGATCACCGAGTCCAACGGTTCCAGTTCCATGGCCTCGGTGTGCGGCACGAGTCTGTCTCTGATGGATGCCGGCGTGCCTATCAAGGCGCCGGTGGCGGGTATCGCCATGGGGCTCATCAAGGAGAACGAGCGGTTCGCGGTGCTCACCGACATCATCGGCGACGAGGACCATCTCGGGGACATGGACTTCAAGGTGGCCGGAACCCGGGACGGGATCACCGCGCTGCAGATGGACATCAAGATCGACGGGATCACCCGCGAGATCATGGATACGGCGCTGCAGCAGGCCCGCGACGCGCGTATGCACATCCTCGACCGGATGCAGGAAGCCATCGCGGCGCCGCGCCCGGAGATGTCCGAGTATGCACCGCGGATCCTCTCGTTTCGCATCGACCCGGAGAAGATCCGCGACGTTATCGGCAAGGGCGGCGTGACGATCCGCGGCCTCACCGAGGAGACCGGCACCACGATCGACATCACCGACGACGGCACCGTGAAGATCGCTTCGGTCGACAGGGCCGACGGCGAGGAGGCGCGGCGTCGCATCGAACTCATCACCGCCGACGTGGAG
The DNA here is from genome assembly GCA_964487445.1 of uncultured Chromatiales bacterium. Taxonomy (GTDB): domain Bacteria; phylum Pseudomonadota; class Gammaproteobacteria; order 21-64-14; family 21-64-14; genus BMS3Abin12. Next base: position 25,475 of record CAZAQG010000015.1, on the reverse strand, counting down.
GTCGGCAAGATCTACGAAGGGCGCGTGGCGAAACTGATGGACTTCGGTGCCTTTGTGACCGTCCTGCCGGGCAAGGACGGGCTCGTGCACATCTCGCAGATCTCCGAGGAACGTGTGCAGAAGGTCAGTGACAAGCTCTCCGAGGGCGACTTCGTGAAGGTCAAGGTCCTGGAGGTGGACAAGCAGGGCCGCATCCGGCTGAGCATCAAGGCGGTGACCGGCTGATCCGCGGCGGCGGGGAAGTGCGGAGAAAGGGGCCGTCGGCCCCTTTCTCATATCCCGCCCTCGGAATCGACCGTGCAGCGCCGGGATCCATCCCACGGCGCGAACCCTCCTTTCGGGTGCAGAGCGCCTTCCCGAGGACCGACTCCCGCATCCGGCGCGTGAATCCTTCCCAGCGCCGGGGCGCGCTCGTATAGTGTAGCCACCACGCGCGGAAGGACGTTTCGCATTGATCGTACGGCGCTATCTGGTCCGCGAGATCGTCGTCCCGTTCCTGGTGGTGGCCGTGATCCTGCTGACGATCTTCGCCAGCCATCGGGTCGCTCTGCTCCTGGCGGACGCATTGTCGACCGGTCTCCCGGGCCGGGTCATCTTCCTCCTGCTCGCGCTCAAGCTGGTCTACTCCCTGGATATCATCCTTCCGATCGCCCTCTATCTCGGGACGTTGATCGCGTTCGGGCGCCTCTACAGCGACCACGAGATGACCGCTCTCGGGGCCTGCGGCGTTCCCGAGCGCCGGATCGTGGGCTCGGTGTTGCTCGTCGCCGGGGTGTTTGCGCTCGGGATCAGCGGGTTGTCGCTCTATGTGAACCCCTGGGCGGCGCAGTTCGGCGACCGCGTTCGGGAGCAGGCGGAGTCGCTCACCGACGTCTCCGGCATCTCTCCCGGTCGATTCCACGAACTGATCGGCGGGCGCGGCGTGATCTACGTGGCGCGGCTCGGACCCGACGCGCGGCGCCTGAAGGATATCTTCATCGACAACAGCCGAAGGCGGGGGACCGATCAGGTCTACCTGGCGCGTACGGGCCGTCTCTATTCCGACGCCGGGACCGGGCGTCGCACGATCATGCTGGAGAATGGCTACCGTTACGACTCCGGCCCGGCGGGTTCCGCCTACCGGGTGATGCGATTCCGGCGCCTGACCACTTGGCTGCGCCGCTCGTCCGCGAACGAGCGCATCCGGAAGCGGAGCGCGATGTCCACGTCCGCGCTTCTCGCCTCTTCGGATCCGCGGGATCGTGCGGAGCTGGAGTGGCGCCTGTCGATGCCGGCGGCGACCCTGATCCTGGCGCTGCTCGCCGTTCCGTTGAGCCGGATGAACCCGCGCCAGGGGCGCTACGCACGGGTATTCATGGCGATCCTGGTCTACGCGGTCTATTACAACCTCCTGGGAGTCGCCAAGTCGTGGGTCGAGCGGGGCAAGCTGGCGCCGGTGCCGGGCCTCGGGTTGGTCCACGCACTGATGCTGTGCGTCGCGATCGGGATGCTGGTCTGGCCATCGGCGGCATTGCGCCTGCGCCGGATGCGGGCGATGCGATGAGGATTCTGGACCGCTATATCGCCGGTCGGGTGGGAATGAGCGTTGTGCTCGTCCTCGCGGGGCTGGTGATCCTGTTCGCGTTCACGAGTTTCCTGGGGGAGTTGAAGAACGTCGGGAAAGGTCACTACACGGTGGGACTCGCACTGGTCTACGTGGCCCTGATGTCGCCGCGCTGGGTCCTGGAACTGTTCCCGGTCTCCGCGCTCCTGGGTTCGGTCATGGCGCTCGGCCTGATGGCCAACGCCAACGAACTCGCGGTATTGCGCAGCGCCGGCCTCTCGATCGGGCGTATCACCTGGCCGGTGCTGAAGGTCGGCGCCTTGTTGATGGTCCTGGCGCTGGCGCTGGGGGAGGGCGTGGCCCCGGCCGCGGAGCGCTACGCCCACGATCTGCGCACGCAGGCGATCACGGGCGAGTCGGCCCTGCGTACCGCGCACGGTGTGTGGACCCGCTACGCAGGCGGTTACCTGCACATCGGCAACGTCCTCGCCGATGACCGGCTCGGTGACGTGACCGTCTACGAACGCGCCGGCCCGGACCGCCTGCGCAGCGTGGTGCGGGCACGGCGCGCGCGTTACGTGCACGGGCGCTGGTTGTTCGAAGGGGTGCGCGAGGTACGCTATTCCAAGGAGGGGCTGGAGCTGCGCACGGCGGCGCGATTGTTCTGGCCCCTGCCCCTCAAGCCCGGACAACTCAAGCGACTCGTCATCCCCCCCAAAGACCTGTCGGTGGCGGGACTCTACGAGTACGTGCGCTATCTGCGCGGCACCGGCCAGGACTCGGGGCGTTACGCGCTCGTCCTGTGGCAGAAGTTGAGCCTGCCCGTGGTCACCGCGGTGATGGTGGTGCTGGCGGTCCCGTTCGTGTTCGGCTCACTGCGCGCGGTCGCCATCGGCCAGCGTATGGTTGCCGCCGCGCTGGTCGGGATCGGCTTCCAACTACTGCAACAGACCGCGGGCCAGGCGACGCTGCTCTACCACCTCCCGCCCTCGCTGGGGGCCTTTCTCCCCGTCGGGCTGGCCCTGGTGCTGGTCGCGGTACTATGGCGCCGGTGCCGATAGCGTGGTGCGCTCCATCGGCTACAGGTACAGTCGCTGCAGCTCCAGGTCCGGTTCGGCGAGAGACCACATCTCGTCGAAGAACCGGAGTCGCCGACGGGCCTCCACCGGGGCATACAGGAACGCCCACCCCTCGTAGCGAAGTTCGGTGGGCCGGAACAGCAGGCCGGCCTCATCCGTCACCAGCAACTGCTCGGTGCCGTCACGGTGCTGGGGATGCGGGCGGCGCAGTTCGATCGTTGTGCTAAGACGCCGCGCCAGTTCCACCAAGCCGTGGCCGCGCGCCATGACGTAGCGCGGCTCGCACACCAGGATTCGCAGGCGGGCGCCGCGGCGTCGGGCGAGCGCGGCCACGGCCTCGAGCAACGCGGGGCGGTCGAAGACCGCCGGTTCGAGGGCGGCGCTGAACAGCGCCAAGCTGCGCTGCGCGGCGCAAGTGAGATCCAGTGCGGCCCGGCGGACGTCGGCGCATCGGCTCAGTGAAGCCCTGGCGCCGGGGGCCGGGGGCCACGGCGCCGATTCGCCGGCGGGCTGTGCGACGGGTTGTGCCAGGGGCCTCTCCTCCGGCGGCGCGGACCGAAGCATCCAACTATTTCATTATCCTCCAGCGCCGGGATCGTTGCGAGGGCGTATCTCCGGGGCCGCCGTGGCGCAGGCCGTGGCGTGGATGCCACGGACTCGCAGGCGTCGGTTGCAGTTTCCAGAGTGCCTGCCGCTATGCGGGGGTGCGCGACAGGGCCGCAGATCCCGATATCGGAGCGCCGCCGGATCCCTTGAGGCCAAGTTCGAAGAGCGTCGGCACCGAGCCGGGACAACATTCATGCCAAGTATTTAAAAAAGCTGCTAACAATAGGAAAAATAAGAAATAATGAAGTATCATTTATTGGGGAATATCCACCGTCGGCGCGGCACGGACTGGGGTATCCGAGGTGGCGGAGCGTGGTACGCATCGCACCTTCGCGCGTCGGATTCCCGGGGCGCAATGCGTCCGTGTTCCAGGGGGGCGAGTTGATGCAGGGCATCCGGTTGTCCGGTCCGCTGGTTCTCTGGAAGCGGGTACCGCTGGCGGGCAAGGCATTGCTCGTTACGCTGCTGGTCGGCTTGGCCGTATGGGTGGTGGCGGATCAGCGTGCAAGCCGTTCGCTCGATAGCATGGTCCGGCACGACCAGGAAGCGCAACTCCAGGTACGCCTGCACACGGATCGAATCCGGTTCGACCGCCGGTTACGGGTGTTTTGCCAAGCCGCAACCGTGCTCGCCGAACGCGCCGCCCTCCAATCGCTCGTCGGTGGTTGGCAAGGGCGTGGACCCGGCCCGTCCGGGCCGGTGCTCTACCACGGCGTTCCCCCTCCGTGGCTCCCCCCGCGGGCGGCCCTGTCGGCGTTAGTCGGCCCCGTGTACGCACTGCTCCTGACCCCCGACGGGCGGACGTGGGAGGCCTACCAAGGCCGTGCGCAGGACCTGCCCCCGGCGCTGTTGCACAGCTCGGCGGGCCTGCTGCGAAGTGCTTCCCGGGAGGACGGCGCGATCGCCGTACTGGACGGCACGCCGTTTCTGGTCACGGCCCGCCCGGTCACGGACCCGTCGGGGAGAGTACGCGCCACGCTGGTGTTGGCGTTGCCGCTGGGTACCGTGTTGAATCGGGTCGTTCAGGAAGACGGCCCCGGGCGCGATTTGCTGGCGTTCCTGTCGGCCGACGGGACGCAGGTGCTGGCGAGCAGCCAACCCACCGTACTTGCGCCGGGCACCGTCCGGAGTGCACTGCGCGGGCGCTTCCTCGTCGCCGACGCCGTACCGGGCGCCGGCGCGAGCGCCGACCCCGCGGAACGGCTGATCCGGGTGGCGCGCGCCGGTGTCCCCGACGTACTGATCGGGCGAATCCTTGCGCAGGCGCGCGATCAGCGCCTGCTCATGGCGTTGGTGTTCGTTCTGGTTTTCGGGTTGCTGCTGCTCTGGATCACTTACCGGATCCGTGCTCTGCACCTGAGGATCGGGGAATTCTCGCGCCGCATGGGTTTGCGGCGTGCCGGTGAAGACGGGTCCGGCGGCGACGAGTTCCGGCTCCTCGAGCACGGGTTCCAGCAATTGATGGAGCACGTCCTGGACGAGACCTCGAATCTGGAGTACCAAGCTCAGCACGATGCACTGACCCGCCTGCCCAATCGTGTCCTGCTCTACGACCGACTGGAACAGGCGGTGTTGGGCAGCGCACGCGACCATCGTTGCTTCTCCCTGATGATGATGGATCTGGATCGGTTCAAAGAGATCAACGACACGCTGGGTCACCACATCGGCGATCTGATGCTCAAGCAGGTCGGAGAACGGCTGCTCGGTGTGTTGCGCAACACCGACACCGTCGCCCGGCTCGGAGGCGATGAATTCGCGGTCCTGCTGCCGGCGGCCGGACTGGAGAGCGCGGTGGCGTTGGCGCGCAAGATCTTCGAGTCGATCGAGCGCCCGTTCGAGGTGGAGGGACACGGGCTCAGCGTCGGCATCAGCATCGGAATCGTCCACTTCCCGACGCACGGCGCCGATGCCAATACCCTGCTGCAGCGGGCCGATGTCGCCATGTATCAGGCCAAGCGTTTCGGAAGCGGCTTCTCGATCTACGACCCGGGCCAGGACGAGCACAGCGTGGAGCGCATCGCCCTGATGAGCGATTTGCGCCGGGCGATCGAGGAGCAGGCCCTGGAACTCTACTTCCAGCCCGAATACGACATGAACACCGGGCACGTGTGTCGCGCCGAGGCCCTGCTGCGCTGGTTCCATCCGAAATTCGGCCCCATCCCGCCCGAGGAGTTCATCCATATCGCCGAGCACACCGGCCTGATCCGGTCCCTGACCGTCTGGGTCCTGAATAGTGCGTTGCGCCAGTGCGCGCGCTGGGTTCAGGGGGGGTTGGATATGGAGGTGTCCGTGAACCTCTCGGTTCGCGACCTGCAGGATCCGGGGCTGCCGGGCATGGTGGAGGGGCTGCTGCACCGATGGCAGGTCGTTCCGAGGCGCCTGATGGTCGAGGTGACCGAGAGCGCGATCATGTCCGATCCCTCGAGTGTGCGGGAAAATCTGCAGCGGCTCAACGGAATGGGCGTGCGTACCTGCATCGATGATTTCGGCACCGGTTACTCCTCGCTCACCTATCTGAAACAGCTTCCGCTACAGGAGATCAAGATCGACCGTGCCTTCGTCATGGATATGGTGCGCGACGACAACGATGCGGTGATCGTGCGTGCGATGATCGACCTCGCGCACAACCTGGGGCTCGGGGTGGTGGCGGAAGGGGTGGAGACGCGCGAGGTTTGGGAACTGCTGGAGATCCTTGGTTGCGATCTCGCGCAGGGCAACTACCTGGGCATCCCCCTGCCGGCGAAGGACTTCATCAACTGGCTGCGGGTCGCGCGCCTCAATCCGCTGGGATCCAACCTGATCCGGGCCCGGACCCGCCCCTGAGCGAAGGGGCGGGTCGCTGCTGCAACCCGCCGTCTTTGCCGAAGCGCGGTCTCGGCGGCGGTCGATCCGGATCCGTTTCCCCGCGGGGCGCGGGAGAGGCGGGGCGCAGCGCCGTTCAGATCGCTTCGGCCTGTTCGACGGCATTGCCGGTGTAGTCCGCGGGGGTGAGTTCGGCGAGCCGCCGCAGGGCTTCCTCGGGGATCTCCAGGCCGGCCAGGAAGCGCCGCAGGACCTCGCGGTCGACGCGCCGGCCGCGGGTGAGTTCCTTGAGCTGCTCGTACGGCCGGGGTACCCCGTGGCGGCGCATCACCGTCTGCACCGCTTCCGCCAGCACTTCCCAGTTCGCATCCAGATCGGCGTCCAGGCGCGCGTCGTCCACGTCCAGTCCGGCGAGGCCCTTCAGACACGAGCGGTAGGCGATCGCGCAGTGGGCGACGCCGACCCCCAGATTGCGCAGTACGGTGGAGTCGCTCAGGTCGCGCTGCCAGCGGGAGACGGGAAGTTTCTCCCCGATGTGGCGCAGCAGCGCGTTGGCCAGCCCGAGGTTGCCCTCGGCGTTCTCGAAGTCGATGGGATTGACCTTGTGCGGCATGGTGGAGGAACCGACCTCGCCGGCGACCGTCCTCTGATGGAAATATCCGAGCGAGATGTAACCCCAGACGTCGCGACAGAAATCGATCAGGACCACGTTGAAGCGGGCCACGGCGTCGAACAGCTCGACCATGTAGTCGTGCGGTTCGATCTGCGTGGTATAGGGGTTCCATTCCAGGCCGAGCCCGCGCACGAATCGTGCGGAGAACCCGGGCCAGTCGACCTCGGGGTAGGCGACACGGTGGGCGTTGAAGTTGCCGACCGCGCCGTTCATCTTGCCGAACAACGTCACCGCCGCGAGTTGGTCGCGCTGGCGCTCGAGGCGGTGGACGAAGTTGGCCAGCTCCTTGCCGAGGGTGGTGGGGGAGGCCGGTTGTCCGTGGGTGCGCGAGAGCATCGCGCGCCGCGCGTGGCGATGGGCGAGATCGCGCAGTACGTCGATCAGTTCGTCCATGGGCGGCAGCAGGGCCTGGGCGCGCGCGGTGCGCAGCATCAGCGCGTAGGCGAGGTTGTTGATGTCCTCGGAGGTGCAGGCGAAGTGAAAGAACTCCCCCACCGCTTCCAGCTCCGCGTTTCCCGCGATCTTTTCCTTGAGAAAATACTCCACGGCCTTGACGTCGTGGTTGGTGGTGCATTCGATGTTCTTCACGCGCCGGGCATCCTCGAGCGTGAAGTGATCGGCGAGCCGCTGCAGGATCGCGCGCGCGCGATCGCTGAGCGGCGCCACCTCGGCGATCGTCGGTGCCTCGGCCAGCGCCTCCAGCCAGCGTACCTCGACCAGGACCCGGTGGCGGATCAGGCCGTACTCCGAAAACAGGGGGCGCAGTTCGTCGGTCTTCGCGCCGTAGCGCCCGTCGATGGGGGACACGGCGGTCAGCGGGGTCAGTTCCATAGGAGGTTCCGGTTCGATGGGGCCGCTTGACGGCGGGCTTCAGGCCGGGTCGGCGGCCAGCAACTGGCGCAGCACGTAGGAGAGAATACCGCCATGGCGGTAGTACTCCCACTCCTGCGGCGTATCGATGCGCACCCGCGCCGAAAACCGCCTCGCGCTCCCGTCGGCGGCGCGCGCGTCCACCGTCACGGTTTCCGGCGCGGCGCCGGCGAGTCCGGTGATCGCGTATTCCTCGCGCCCGTCCAGTCCGAGCGCCTCGGCGCCCTCGCCGTCGTGGAACTGCAGCGGCAGCACGCCCATGCCGATCAGGTTCGAGCGATGGATCCGCTCGTAGCTCTGGGCGAGCACGGCACGCACGCCCAACAGCCGTGGACCCTTGGCCGCCCAGTCACGGCTGGAGCCCGAGCCGTACTCTTTGCCCGCCACCACGATCAGCGGAACGCCTTCCTTACGGTAGTGCATGGCGGCGTCGAAGATCCACATCTGTCCGCCGTCGGGGAGATGGACGGTCCAGCCGCCCTCGGTGTCCGGGGCGAGCCGGTTGCGCAGGCGTACGTTGGCGAACGTCCCGCGCATCATCACCTCGTGGTTGCCGCGCCGGGACCCGTAGGAGTTGAAGTCCACGGGTTGGACGCCATGGGCGATCAGGTGGCCGCCCGCCGGGCTGTCGGGCTGGATCGACCCGGCGGGTGAGATGTGATCGGTGGTGACGCTGTCGCCGAGCAGCGCCAGCACCCGTGCGCCGGTGATGTCGCGCAGCGGCGCGGGTTCACGGTCCATGTCCGTGAAGTAGGGCGGCTGCTTGATGTAGGTGGAAGACTCGTCCCATGCGAAGCGTTCGCCTTCGGGGGTCGCCAGGTCGTTCCAGTGCCGATCGCCGGCGAAGACGTTGCGGTAGGCGCGCTCGAACATGTCCGAATGCACGGCGGCTTCCATCGCCTCATGGATCTCGCGCCGGCTCGGCCAGAGGTCGCGCAGGTAGACCGGCTCGCCGCGCGGGTCGGTGCCGAGCGGCTCGCCGAACAGGTCCGCGTCTATGCGTCCGGCCAGTGCGTAGGCGACCACCAGCGGCGGCGAGACGAGGTAGTTCATGCGCACCTCGGAGTGAATGCGCCCTTCGAAGTTGCGGTTGCCCGAGAGCACCGAGCAGACCATCAGGTCGCCCTCGCGGATCGCGCCGCTCACCGCCTCCGGCAGCGGTCCGGAATTGCCGATGCAGGTCGTGCACCCGTAGCCGACCACGTGGAAACCCAGGGCCTCCAGGTGGCCGAGCAGATCCGCCTTGCGCAGGTATTCGCTGACCACGCGCGAGCCCGGCGCAAGGCTGGTCTTGACCCAGGGACGAACGTTCAGGCCCCGTTCGTGCGCCTTGCGTGCGAGCAGCCCGGCACCGATCATGACCTCCGGGTTCGAGGTATTGGTGCAACTGGTGATCGCGGCGATCACCACGGAGCCGTCGTGCAGTTCGTGCTCGGCGCCGTGCAGGTCGACGGTCACGACGTTGCGCGTGCGCGGATCGTCGACGCCCACCGCCGTGTGGCCCCCCTCGGTCTCGAAACGGGCGGTTTCCCCGTTGCCCTCGGCTCGGGCGCGTCGTTCCTGGGAGAGCGGGTCCAGCGCCTCGCGAAAGGCCTCCCCCGCGTCGCGCAGGGGTATACGGTCCTGGGGGCGCTTGGGGCCGGCGATGCTCGGCTCGACGTCTCCCAGATCCAGTGCGAGCGTGTCGCTGTAGTACGTCGGCGCGTCGCCCGGCTGCCGGAACAGGCCCTGCTCGCGCGCGTAGGCCTCGACCAGCGCGATCTGCTCGGGTGAACGCCCGCTCACCTGCAGGTAGCGCAGGGTCTCGGCGTCGATCGGGAAGATTCCGCAGGTGGCCCCGTACTCCGGCGCCATATTGGCGATGGTGGCGCGGTCGGCGAGCGGGAGGTGGTCGAGCCCGTCGCCGTAGAACTCCACGAACTTGCCCACCACTCCGTGCGTGCGCAGCATCTGGGTGACGGTGAGTACCAGGTCGGTGGCGGTGGCACCCTCCGGCAGCCGGCCGGTGAACTGAAAGCCCACCACTCCCGGGATCAGCATCGACACGGGCTGGCCGAGCATCGCCGCCTCGGCCTCGATGCCTCCGACCCCCCACCCGAGCACGCCCAGGCCGTTGATCATGGTCGTATGCGAATCGGTGCCGACGAGGGTGTCCGGATAGGCCTGCAGGCGTCCGCCGGCACGGCTCGTGAACACCACGTGCGCGAGATACTCGAGGTTGACCTGATGGACGATGCCGGTGTCGGGCGGGACCACCTGGAAGTTGGAGAACGCCTTCTGCCCCCAACGCAGGAAGGCGTAACGCTCGCGGTTGCGCTGGAACTCGAGGTTGGTGTTGAGCTGGTAGGCGTCGTCGGTACCGAAGGCGTCGACCTGTACCGAGTGGTCGATGACGAGTTCCGCGGGCTGCAGCGGATTGATTCGCTTCGGATCGCCGCCCATGGCCTGCATGGCGTCGCGCATTGCGGCAAGGTCCACCACCGCCGGCACGCCCGTGAAATCCTGCAACAGGACCCGGCTCGGCGTGAACGAGATCTCGCGCGGGCCGTGGCTGTCGCCGTCCCAGCCGGCGAGGGCTTCGATATCCGTCGCGGTGACGGTAACGCCGTCCTCGCGGCGCAGCAGATTCTCCAACAGAATCTTGAGCGAGCGGGGCAGCCGTGCCACGTCGAAGCGCTCGGCCAGTTTCGCGAGGCGGTAGATCTCGTAGTCCCGACCCCCGACCGAGAGCGTGCCGCGCGCGCGGAAGGTGTCCTTCATCGCAAGGGTCCCCTTATTAATCGGTGTTAAAGGATCGGGAGGGCCGGCGCGCCGCGTCTGCGGTGCCGCGGGCATTATCCACGGATCGGGTCGCATGCGCACGCCGCTACACTCCCCGGGCGCGACCCGCCATGAGGGAGGCCATGACAATATCATTTATTTCAGTTGGTTAAAATACCCCTTTAAGTGAGGTGCCGAGGAGGTGCGCATCGATGGCCGCGAGCAGCGTGCGCCGCTCGAACAGCAGCCGCAGACGGCTGCCGCCGCACTGACGCCAGAGGACGGCGGAACGGGTCCCGGCGAGGAGCAGGGCGCGGACGAGCGCCGCGGTATCGGGTTGCGCGAGTATTTGCGGGTTGCCCTTGACCAGCACGCGGGGGGAGAGCGTGCCGATGCTCGAGCGATAGAGCTGCGCGAGGTCCGCAATCCCGGTGGGCGCGAAGGGCGCGCGGGCGCCGGTGTCCGCAATGCGTTCGATGCCCCGGCGCAGCGCGCGTTGGAGTTCGGGCGATCGCGCCAGGTGCCGTTCCAGGTAGAGCAGGTTCACGGCGTAGCGGATCGGCTCCAGCCCGTGCGCCCGCGCCGGGTGGAGCAACCGCGTACGCAGCAATCGCAACCCCGGGACCACCCCGCCGACTCCGCCGTAGATCTCCCCGACGACCTGCGGATCGGTATTGAAGATACCCGTGAGCAGTGCGTCACGAGCCGCTTCGTCCACGGTGCGCCCGTGTGCCGCCTCGTCGGCGAGGTGAGTGGCCTGCAGGAGTCCGGCGAGGGCCAGCGCACGGTTACCGGGGGTCGAGTTCATCGGCGCATGGATTCACGCATCCCCCGGGACGGCGGCGATGCGCCCCCCGCCGAGGCAGACTTCGCCGCGGTAGAACACCACCGACTGGCCGGGAGTGACGGCGCGCTGTGCCCGATCGAAGCGCACGAGTGCGGCGTTACCGCCGATCTCCACCACGCACGCCTGATCCGCCTGTCGGTAGCGGATGCGGGCGCTGCAGCGCAGCGGGGACGGCGGGGCCTCACCGGCGATCCAGTGCAGCCCCTCGGCGCGTAGCGCACGATGCTGGAGCCGCGGGTGATCGTGCCCCTGGGCGACGACCAGGACGTTGCGCCCGAAGTCCTTGTCCACCACGTACCAGGGGGTCGCCTGCGCGTCGTGCCGCCCGCCGATGCCCAGTCCGCGCCGCTGTCCCAGTGTGTAGAAGGCCAGGCCCTCGTGGGTTCCCAGCACCGCCCCGTCCGGGGCGCGGATCTCGCCCGGCTCGGCCGGCAGGTAGCGGCGCAGGAACGCGCGGTGATCGTGCTCGCCGATGAAGCAGATTCCGGTGCTGTCTTTCTTGGCGTGCGTGGCGAGGCCGGCCTCGCGCGCGAGGCGCCGTACCTCGTGCTTGCGTAGTCCGCCGAGTGGGAACCATGTCCGCGCGAGCTGGTCCTGGTCCAGCAGGTGGAGGAAATAGGTCTGGTCCTTGTCCGGATCCGCGGCGCGCAGCAGCTCGCAACGCCCGTCGCGCACGCGCAGGCGGGCGTAGTGGCCGGTGGCGATCTGTTCGGCCCCCAGGCGAAGGGCGTGGTCGAGGAACGCACGGAACTTGATCTCCCGGTTGCACAGCACGTCGGGATTGGGCGTACGCCCGGCGCGGTGCTCGGCGAGAAACCGATCGAAGACCCGCTCCCGGTACTGGTCGGAGAAATTCGCGCGGTGCAGCACGATGCCGAGGCGCGTGCACACCGCCTCCGCATCGGCGAGATCCGCGGCGGCGGTGCAATGGCCGTCGACGTCGTCGTCCTCCCAGTTCTTCATGAACAGGGCCGCGACCCGGTGGCCGGCGCGCGCGAGGAGCAGTGCGGCGACCGAGGAGTCCACGCCGCCCGACAGACCGACCATCACGCGGTGCGGAGCGGCGTCGGCCCGGGGTCCGGGCACGGTCTGGGGGGTTGGATCGGAGTTGGCCATGGGAGGGCGCGCGCGGGGCGCGATGCGATACCGATATCTTACTACCCAGTCTAGCCGATTTTCACCGTCCGGATCATCCTTCTTCGCCCGGGCGGGCGGTGCGCATAAAGTGGGGCGATAGGGAGCGATGTGCGGAACGCCCGGTAGGGTCCTCGTCCCACCCGGGCGCGTGTGCGACGGCGTTCGTCGTTCCGCGGGGCGTGATGGTAGAATGCGCTGTTTTCTTTCTCCTCCTTTCAACATGTGGAGCACCCATGGCCTACGAACGAATCACGGTCCCTGACGGGGGCGAGCCGATCGGCGCCGGCTCCGACGGCGTCCTGCAGGTGCCGGATCGGCCGATCCTGCCGTTCATCGAGGGCGACGGTATCGGCGTCGATGTCACGCCGGCCATGCGCCGGGTGGTCGATGCCGCGGTCGCCGCGGCCTACGGCGGGCGGCGTGCCATCGCCTGGATGGAGATCTATGCGGGGGGCAAGGCCAACGCGCTCTACGGCGCGGAGACCTGGCTGCCGCAGGAAACCCTGCGCGCGATGCGCGAGTTCCGGGTGGCCATCAAGGGGCCGTTGACCACCCCGGTCGGCGGCGGGATCCGCTCGCTCAACGTGGCCATGCGCCAGCAGCTCGACCTCTATGTCTGCCTGCGACCCGTGCGCTATTTTCGGGGTACGCCGAGCCCGTTGCGTGAACCGGAACACACCGACATGGTGATCTTCCGCGAGAACTCCGAGGACATCTACGCGGGCATAGAGTGGCCCGCGGGCAGCCCGCAGGCCCGGCGCCTGATCGCCTTTTTGCGCGAACAGCTCGGCGTCGAGGCGATACGTTTTCCCGAGACCTCGGGAATCGGGATCAAGCCCGTCTCGCGCGAGGGCACCCGGCGCCTGGTGCGCAAGGCGATCCGATATGCGCTCGACAACGATCGCTCCTCGGTCACCCTCGTGCACAAGGGCAACATCATGAAGTTCACCGAGGGCGCCTTCAAGACCTGGGGCTACGAGCTGGCGCGCGAGGAGTTCGGGGCCGAAGATCTCGACGGCGGTCCATGGCAGCGCATCGTCAATCCGCGCACCGGGCGCGAGGTGATCATCAAGGACGTGATCGCCGATGCGTTTCTGCAGGAGATCCTCCTGCACCCCACCGCCTACAGCGTCATCGCCACCCTGAACCTGAACGGGGACTACATCTCCGATGCCCTGGCGGCGCAGGTCGGCGGCATCGGCATGGCGCCGGGCGCGAATTTCTCCGACACCGTGGCCCTGTTCGAGGCCACCCATGGCACGGCGCCGGCCCTGGCCGGCAAGGATCAGGCCAACCCCGGCTCGCTGATTCTGTCCGCGGAGATGATGTTGCGCCACCTGGGCTGGACCGAGGCCGCCGGGAACATCATTCGAGGGATCGAGCGGGCGATCGGCGCCAAAACGGTCACCTCCGACCTCGCCGGGCAAATGGATGACGCCACCCGCCTCAGTTGCTCCGGATTCGCCGAGGCGGTGGTGGAGTCGATGGACGCTGCTTAAAGGTCCGTCCGATCTCGATTCTCCGCCCGCTTCGTTACGCACGGATTACTCGGACGGACTCCCGGAGCGTACAGAATCCATCGGCGCCGGCCGATACTCCTGCCAGAGCAGCCGGAGCACCGGTTCGGACGCCGGCCGCGGGTATCGGTGGCACCCCGTCGCGCGACTGCGCGGCGGGGTGGAGGACGCTCGGGATGCGGTATAATTTTACTACAAGTCCCGTTTCAGGAACCGTTCACCGCATCGTGGGCGCATTGTGCGCCGGCCGGGGGTGTGGTACGTCTAAGACCGGCGGCGCGACCCTCTCGCGGCGGTACCCGAACCGGGTCCGCGGGCCCGCAGCCGCCGAGGCCGCGGGGGTGCGCCGATGATCGATCCGGAACACACATCGGGTAGAATGGATCACCATGGAGCGCAAGGACGGGGGAAAACCGGGCGATGGTCTGATCGTCGAGAAGGCGAGGCCGAAGCTCAAGCGCCCGCCTCTCTACAAGGTGGTGTTGCTGAACGACGACTACACGCCCATGGAGTTCGTCGTTCAGGTGCTGGAGCAGTTCTTCGCCATGGGCCGTACCGAGGCGACGCAGATCATGTTGCACGTGCATACACGGGGCAAAGGGGTGTGCGGGGTCTTCTCGCGGGAGATCGCCGAGACCAAGGTGGCGCAGGTGAACGAGTTCTCGCGTCGCCACCAGCACCCGCTGCTGTGCACGATGGAAGAGGCCTAGCCTATCGGACTCAGGGGTTTCTTGCGAGGCGGGCGGAAAATCGAGGGCGGTTTTTCGATCGTTCGAGGGGAATAGCAGGCACCGACCGGCGAGGGCGATTGCAGCGATGGGCCGATCTCGCGCAGCCGCGGTGGCGGCACGACTACCCGGACCGACTCCTGGATTCACGCACCAGATGAGGTAAACGCCATGTTGAGCAAGGAGCTGGAATTCACCCTCAATTTCGCCTTCAAGGAAGCGCGTGAAAAGAGGCACGAATTCATGACGGTCGAGCACCTGCTCCTGGCCCTGCTCGACAATCCCACGGCGCTCGATGTGCTGCGTGCCTGCGGCGCCGACCTGGACCGGCTGAAGAAGGACCTCGGTGGGTTTCTGGAGGAGACCACCCCGCTGCTCCCGCCGCACGATCCCCGCGAGACCCAGCCGACCCTCGCCTTCCAGCGGGTACTCCAGCGCGCCGTTTTCCACGTCCAGTCGGCGGGCAACAAGGAGGTGACCGGCGCCAACGTGCTGGTCGCGATTTTCAGCGAACAGGAATCGCAGGCGGTCTATTTCCTCAACAAGCAGAACGTTACCCGGCTGGACGTGGTCAACTACATCGCGCACGGTATTTCCAAGGTGCACGGCGACGAGGACAGCCCCTCGGCCGCGCCCGAGGAGGAGGCCGGCGCCGAGGCGCCCAACAGGCGCCCGCTGGAGAACTTCGCCACCAATCTCAATCAGCTCGCGCGCCAAGGCAAGATCGATCCCCTGATCGGGCGTCGGCCCGAGGTCGAGCGCACCGTCCAGATTCTGTGCCGGCGCCGCAAGAACAACCCTTTGTTCGTGGGCGAGGCGGGGGTCGGCAAGACCGCGATCGCCGAGGGACTCGCCAAGATGATCGTCGACGGCGAGGTTTCCGATGTTCTCAAGCACAGCACGATCTACGCGCTTGATCTGGGAACGCTGGTCGCGGGCACCAAGTACCGCGGCGACTTCGAGAAGCGGCTCAAGAGCGTGCTTGCGCAACTGCGCAAGGAGCCGGGCGCGGTACTGTTCATCGACGAGATCCACACGATCATCGGTGCGGGCGCCGCATCGGGCGGGGTGATGGACGCCTCGAACCTGATCAAGCCGATGCTCGCCTCGGGCGAATTGAAATGCATCGGTTCCACGACCTATCAGGAATACCGGGGCATCTTCGAGAAGGATCGGGCGCTGGCGCGGCGTTTCCAGAAGATCGACATCTCCGAGCCGACGGTGGAGGAGACGGTGCGGATCCTTCGCGGTCTCAAGAGCCGCTTCGAGGAGCACCACGGCGTCAAGTATTCAGTGCGTGCGCTGCGCGCCGCGGCCGAGTTGTCGGACCGCTACATCAACGACCGCTACCTTCCGGACAAGGCGATCGACGTGATCGACGAAGCGGGTGCGCGTCAGCGTCTGCAGCCCCCCTCGCGGCGCAAGAAGACCGTCGGTGTGAGTGATATCGAGGATATCGTGGCGCGCATCGCACGCATCCCGCCCAAGAGCGTCTCGGCGTCCGACAAGGACGTGCTGCGCACCCTGGAACGCGACCTGAAGATGGTGATCTTCGGCCAGGATCCCGCCATCGAGACGTTGGCCTCGGCGATCAAGATGGCGCGCTCCGGCCTCGGCAATCCGCAGACGCCGATCGGTGCGTTTCTGTTCGCCGGTCCGACCGGGGTCGGAAAGACCGAGGTGACGCGCCAGCTCGCGCGCATCATGGGGATCGAACTGGTCCGCTTCGACATGTCGGAGTATATGGAGCGGCACACCGTCTCGCGGCTCATCGGGGCACCCCCGGGTTACGTGGGCTTCGACCAGGGCGGGTTGCTCACCGAGGCGATCATCAAGCACCCGCATGCCGTGCTGTTGCTCGACGAGATCGAAAAGGCCCACTTGGACGTCTTCAATCTGCTGTTGCAGGTGATGGACCACGGCACGCTGACCGACAACAACGGGCGCAAGGCCGACTTTCGCAGCGTCATCGTCGTGATGACGACCAATGCCGGCGCCGAGCAGATGAGCCGCCCCTCGGTCGGCTTCACGCCGCAGGACCATACTGCGGACGGTATGGAGATCATCCGGCGCACCTTCACCCCGGAATTCCGCAACCGTCTGGATGCGGTGATCCAGTTCCGGGGCCTGGACCCGGCGACGATCGGGCACGTGGTCGACAAGTTCATCTACGAGCTGGAGGCGCAGTTGCAGGAAAAGGGCGTGACCCTGGAGATCGACGCCGCGGCGCGTGCCTGGCTCGCCGAGCGCGGCTATGATCCGAAGATGGGCGCGCGCCCGATGGCGCGGGTGATCCAGGAGAACATCAAGAAGCCGCTTGCCGAGGAGTTGCTGTTCGGTCAGCTCACGGGCGGCGGCCACGTGCACGTACGCACCGAGGACGATGCACTCTCTCTCGACATCCAGGTCGAAGAGGCCGTCCCGTAGCGTCACCGACGCCGGGGGGACCCCTGCGGGAGGGACGGCCCCGGACGGGTCACTTGGTCCGGTAGACGATGCGTCCCTTGGTCAGATCGTAAGGCGTCAACTGAACGGTGACCTTGTCGCCGGTCAGGATGCGGATGTAGTGCTTGCGCATTTTGCCCGAGATGTGTGCGGTTACCGTGTGGCCGTTCTCCAACTCCACGCGGAACATGGTGTTGGGAAGGGTTTCCACCACGGTCCCTTCCATCTCGATGTGGTCTTCTTTCGCCATGGTGTCCCGATATCGGTGAGCGCGGCCCGGCCGAACGCCGGTCCAGCGCGCCATTGTATGCGAAACCGCGTCGAGAACCAATACGCGCGATCTCGTCCTGCGGGGCTGCGCGAGTGTTCGGGTGAATCCGACTCCGTCCCGGCGCCTTCCCGTCAACCGCCGCCGCAGTAGAACGTCCCAAGTCCGACAGACTGCTAACGGGGGCCTTCGCGCCAAGCGCCGTCCCGATAGACTTCAAACGGGCGGAACTGCTCTTTGTAGCGCATCTTGTCGCACTCCGGGATCCAGTAGCCCAGGTAGACCCACGGGTGGCCGTCGCACCGCGCGGCCTCGATCTGCCGGAGGATGGCGTAGATGCCGAGGCCGCGCTCCGGGGCGTCCGGTTCGAAGTAGGTATATACGGCGGAGAGCCCTTGTTCCATGTAGTCCACGACCGCCACCGCCATGAGACGCGCGCCCAGGCGGAATTCATGGAATCGGGTATCACTCCACGGGCTGGTCAGGAACGAGACGTAGCGCTCCGGGTCCGGATCGTCCATGCCGCCGCCCGGGTGGCGGCTGCGGATGTAGCGCCGGTACAGGCGGAAGTGCTCCTCGCGGAATCCGGGCTCCACGACGCGCGTCTCCAGGTCGCGGTTGCGTGCCAAGCAGCGGCGTTGCGAGCGGCGAGGACGGAAGTCGGCGACCGGAATGCGCATGGGTACGCAGGAGTCGCAGCCGGGACAGGCCGGGCGGTACAGATACTGGCCGCTGCGCCGGAACCCATACAGGGCGAGCCGGCCGTACAGGCGGTTGTTTATGACGGCGGTGGGATCGGCGAACAGCGACATCGATTGGCGTTCGGACAGATAACCGCATGCACGCTCGGGACTGGCATAGAAGGCCAGTTCCCGCAGATCCACTGCCGGCCGTGGCGTGTTCCCGGTCATTCGCCTGGCATGTCCCCCCCGGCGGTGCGCCGTGCCGACGCGCACCGTACCGCCCGGGTGTGATAGGTCCCGTTTCCAAGCCTATCACAGGGCATCGCCGGGCGTGGATCCGGCCTCGAGGCGCCAGGGCGCCGTCCGCCCCGGCAGCGCGCACCAGCGCTCCAGGAGCGCGAGGAACTCGGTGCGCGGGAGTGTCTCGACCCCGAGGCGCGCCAAGTGGGGGGACGGGATCTGGGCGTCGATCAACCCGTAGCCCCATGCGCGCAGCATACCGACCAAGTGACAAAGGGCGACCTTGGAGGCGTCCGTGCGCCGGCTGAACATGGACTCGCCGAAGAATACCCGCCCGAGGGCGACCCCATAGAGGCCGCCGACGAGTTTCCCGTCGTGCCAGGCCTCGGCGGAGTGGGCGATACCGAGCCGGTGCAGTCGCCCGTAGGCGGCGCGCATCCCGGAGGTGATCCAGGTACCCTCCTGCCGCGGGCGCGGTTCGGCGCACGCCTCCACCACCGCGTCGAAGGCGTGATCCAGGGTTACCCGGAACACACCCCGGCGCAGGGTCTTGCGCAGGCTGCGCGAGATGTGCAGGCGCTCCGGGAACAACACGGCGCGTGGGTCCGGCGACCACCACAGGATCGGTTGGCCCGCGCTGTACCAGGGGAAGATTCCGTTCCGGTAGGCCCGCACGAGCCGCGCGGGGGAGAGGTCGCCACCGAAGGCGAGCAGCCCATCCGGCTCGCGCAACGCGCGACGCAGGTCCGGAAACGGGGCCTGTGGATCCTCGGGATCGAGCCACGGGAGGGTCAGGGGCATCCGGCCTCTTCGGCGTCCAGGAAACGTTCGGCGTCCAGGGCCGCCATGCAGCCCTGGCCCGCGGCGGTGATCGCCTGGCGGTAGACGTGGTCGGTGACGTCGCCGGCGGCGAACACGCCCGGGACGTCGGTGGCGGTGGCAAATCCGTCGGAGCCCCCGCGCACCTTGATATAGCCGTGATCCATGGGGATCTGATCGGTGAAGATCTCCGTGTTCGGCTTGTGCCCGATGGCGATGAACACCCCTTGGACCTTCAGTTCCTTGGTGCCCTGATCGCGCACGTCCTTGATGCGGACCCCGGTGACGCCGCTGTCGTCGCCCAGCACCTCGTCGAGTACGTGGTTCCACTCGATGCGCACGTTACCGCCCCGGGTCTTCTCCAACAGCCGGTCCTGGAGGATCTTCTCGGCGCGCAACTGGTCGCGTCGATGGACGACCGTCACCTCGGAGCAGATGTTGGAGAGGTACAGCGCCTCCTCGACCGCGGTGTTGCCCCCGCCGATCACCGCCACCGGCTGGTCGCGGTAGAAGAAGCCGTCGCAGGTCGCGCACGCCGACACACCCTTGCCCTTGAAGGCCTCCTCCGAGGGCAGTCCGAGGTACTGCGCGGATGCACCGGTGGCGATGATCAGCGCGTCGCAGGTGAAAGTCGTGCCGTCCCCCTCGAGCCGAAACGGCCGCCGGCCGAGGTCCGTCTTGTGGATCTGCTCGAGGATGATTTCCGTGTTGAATCGCTTGGCGTGCTCGCCCATGCGCTCCATGATCTGCTGGCCCTGCAGGCCTTCCTCGCCGCCCGGCCAGTTCTCCACGTCGGTGGTGGTCATCAACTGGCCGCCCTGCTCGATACCGGTGACCAGCACCGGGCTGAGATTGGCGCGCGCCGCGTAGATCGCGGCGGTGTATCCGGCCGGACCGGAACCGAGGATCAACAGGCGGCAATGGCGGGCTTGGCTCATGTATAATCACTCCTCGACGAATCGGCGAGCGCGCGATCGTGCCGATCGCGACTCTGTCTGCGTCAGCCGCGAGCACTCGCTTTGCGGATCCCGGGGAGACGGAGCGGCAGATGCATCGGGCCCTCGGGTCTAAGCGCGGGAAGGCACCGCCGGCGGGATACTCCGGGCGGTGCATCGGGTAGAGCGATTGTACGGAATGGACCCGATGGGGTAAACCGCCTGCGTATCGGCGTGCCGCGGGAACGCAAGCTACGGGAAGGCCGCGTGGAGGTCTGCACGGAGCCGGTGGGCTCGGGACAGTGGAGATGAACGGAGCGCCGCTCCTGCTCGCGCCGATGAACGCATCGCCGGGCGGCTTGCAGTGCAGATCGGCGCACATCTCCCGCACCGACCAGGGTGGGTGCCTCGAGACCACCCGACCCACCGACTGCGCGAACCTCACCCCTCGCCGGGAAGACGCGATGCACTTCGCGGTGACCAACCTGCCGGGCGCCGTGCCGCGCAGGCGCCGTCCGCGGCACGGATCCCCTATGTGCGGGCGATGGCCCGGGGCGACCGGGAAACGCCCGGTGTTGCGCGCCGCCATCAATGTACAGGCGGGGGAATGGGTTCACCCTGCACTACGTGAAACATTGCAATAGTATTGTATCTATAATAGGTTAACGAATAGTTTTCATAAGCAGGGTGAATTGGCGTGGTGCAGGCGACCCGAAAAAAGACGCGCGCCGTTCCGATCATGCCGCACCTCCACCGGGGCGTGCGCGAGGCGGTCCTGATCCTGTTGGTCGTGGTCGGGATCTACCTGCTGCTGGCGCTGGCCACCTACAGCCCCGCCGATCCCGGCTGGTCGCAGAGTGGCGGCGTGGGCCCGATACGCAACTACGGGGGAGTGGCGGGGGCCTGGTTCGCGGATGTCTTCCTCTCGGTGTTCGGCTACCTCGCGTACCTGTTCCCGGTGATGACCGCTTACAGTGGTTGGCTGGTGTTTCAGGACCGCCTGCGTCCGGAGGGTATCGACGGACGGCTGTTCGCGTTGCGCTGGGCCGGGTTCCTGCTCACCGTCGGGGCCGGCTGCGGGTTGGCGACGCTTCACTTCGCGCGCGGGCCCGTGCCGCTGCCGCAGGGTGCAGGGGGTGTCCTCGGCCACCTCACCGCCACTCACCTGCTGCAGGCGTTCGGCGGGGTGGGGGCGACGCTGCTGTTGCTGGCGCTGTTCCTGGCCGGGGTGACGCTGTTCACGGGCCTGTCCTGGCTCGGGCTCATGGACCGGATCGGGCGCTATGTCCTGGACGGGCTCGGTTTCCTGGTGATCCGCGCGGCACGCCTGCGCGCCGCGTGGGCCACGCGCCGGCTGCGCCGCGAGCGCGAGCGCGGCCGCGAGGAGGAAATCGTACGCGAGTGCGCGGCGACGAAGGCGCGCAGCAAGCCGCGCATCGAGCCGGTACTCCCGCGGGTGGAGCCGAGCCTGCGCGCCGAGAAGGAACGCCAGGTCCCGCTGTTCGAGAGCGCCGAGGATACGGATCTGCCGCCGCTCTCACTGCTCGATCCGCCGGACCCCGATCCGGGCGGCTATTCCACCGGGGCGCTGGAGGCCATGTCGCGCCAGGTCGAGCTGAAGCTGCGCGACTTCGGCGTGGAGGTGACCGTAGAGGCGGTCCATCCGGGCCCGGTGATCACGCGCTTCGAGCTGCAGCTCGCACCCGGTGTAAAGGTGAGCCAGATCTCCAATCTCGCCAAGGATCTCGCGCGCGCTTTGTCCACGGTGAGCGTACGCATCGTCGAGGTCATCCCCGGGAAACCGGTGGTCGGCCTCGAGATCCCCAATGAGGTGCGGCATCTGGTGCGTCTCGGCGAGATCCTCTGCTCGGAGGACTACGACCGCTGTCCCTCGCCGCTTGCGCTGGCGCTCGGCAAGGACATCGGGGGCCGCCCGGTCATTGCGGACCTCGCGCGCATGCCGCACCTGCTGGTCGCCGGCACGACCGGATCGGGCAAATCCGTGGCCCTCAACGCGATGCTGCTGAGCCTGCTCTACAAGGCCGGCCCCAAGCAGGTGCGGCTTATCCTCATCGATCCCAAGATGCTGGAACTCTCCGTCTACGAGGGCGTGCCGCACCTGCTGACGCCGGTGGTCACCGACATGAAGGAGGCGGCCAATGCGCTGCGCTGGTGCGTCGGCGAGATGGAGCGCCGCTATCGGCTGATGGCCGCCCTTGCGGTGCGCAACATCGCCGGCTACAACCGCAAGGTGCAGGAGGCGATCGATCGCAAGGAGCCGATCCCCGATCCGCTGTATGAGGCCGATTCCGGCGCCGATCCCGCCGAGCCGCCGCCGACCCTGCAACTGCTGCCCTGCATCGTCGTGCTCGTCGACGAGTTCGCCGACATGATGATGGTGGTCGGCAAGAAGGTCGAAGAGCTGATCGCGCGCCTCGCCCAGAAGGCGCGCGCCTCGGGCATCCACCTGATCCTTGCTACGCAGCGCCCCTCGGTGGACGTGATCACCGGGCTCATCAAGGCCAATATCCCGACCCGTATCGCCTTCCAGGTCTCGTCCAAGGTGGATTCGCGGACCATCCTCGACCAGATGGGTGCCGAGCAGTTGCTCGGCCACGGCGACATGCTGTACCTGCCGCCGGGCAGCGGCCTGCCGGTGCGGGTGCACGGCGCCTACGTGGCCGACCACGAGGTCCACAAGGTGGTGAGCCGGCTGCGGGGCCGCGGGGCGCCCGAGTACTTCGAGGAGATCCTGCAGGACCGCGAGGAGAGCGCCGTCGTCGGAGCGCCGGACGGCGGTGATGAAAGCGACCCGCTCTACGACCGGGCGGTGCAGATCGTCACCGAGACCCGCAGGGCGTCCATCTCCGGCGTGCAGCGCCGGTTGAAGATCGGCTACAACCGGGCCGCGCGCATGATCGAGGCGATGGAGCAGGCGGGCGTGGTGGGACCGCTGCAGAGCAACGGCGCGCGCGAGGTCCTGGCGGGCCCGCCGCCGGGGGAATGATGGAGCCGCGCACACAGCCGGGGGTCGCGGGGCGGGCCGTGCTGCTGGTGCTGCTCGCGGCGCTGGCGGGCGGGACGGCGTACGCCGGTCGCGCCGCCGATCCGGCGCGGCGCCTGGATGCGTTTCTCCACGGGTTGAAGAGCCTGCAGGCGGATTTCCGCCAATCGGTGGTGGACGATCGCGGGCAGGTGCTCCAGCGCAGCCGCGGCACGCTGTACCTGCAACGGCCCGGGCGCTTCCGCTGGGACTACCGCGCGCCTTCCGAGCTGATCGTCGCCGACGGGCGCAACCTGTGGTTCTACGACCGCGGCCTGGAACAGATCACCGTGCGGCCCCTCAGGGGGGGGCTGGGCAACCTGCCGGTGGCGCTGCTGACGAGCGAGCGATCGGTCCAAAAACGCTTCCACGTAGCCGCTGCGGGGACCGCCGACGGCCTGCACTGGCTGCGGCTCACGCCGCGCGGCAAGGACAGCGGGTTCGAATGGATCCGACTCGGGTTCCGCGGCGATCTGCTGGTGCGCATGGAGCTGCATGACAGCCTGGGGCAGACCACGCGAATCCGCTTCAGCCACGTGCGGCGCAATCCGAAACTCGCCCCCGCCCTGTTCCGGTTCACGCCCCCGCCGGGCGTGGACGTGGCGGGTACGCCGCAACCCTGAGACGGCGGATATGGAACGCACACCGGCGATGACGAGCGCGGTCCCGGATCCCCGTCCCCTGGCCGACCGCATGCGTCCGCGCACGCTGGAGGAGTTCACCGGCCAGGTCCACCTGCTCGCGCCCGGCAAGCCGCTGCGCGAGGCGATCGCCGCGGGCCGCCTGCACTCGATGGTGCTGTGGGGGCCGCCGGGCAGCGGCAAGACCACACTCGCGCGGCTCATGGCTCACATCTGCGGGGCGCAGTTCCTGCAACTCTCGGCGGTGCTCGCCGGCGTCAAGGATATCCGCCAGGCGGTCGAGCGGGCGCGCGCCGCGCTCGGCGAGGGCCGACGCACGGTGCTGTTCGTCGACGAGGTACACCGATTCAACGTCGCGCAACAGGATGCCTTCCTCCCGAGCGTCGAGGACGGCACGCTGATCTTCATCGGCGCAACCACCGAGAACCCTTCCTTCGCGCTGAACAACGCCTTGCTCTCACGCGCCCGGATCTACGTGCTCAAGGCCCTGGCGGCGCCCGAGCTGCGGTGCATCCTCGACCAGGCCCTGGAGGACCCTGAGCGCGGATTGGGCGGGCGCGCGCTGCAGATCGCCGAGGCCGGGCGCGACGCCCTCGCCGCGGCCGCCGACGGGGACGGGCGCCGGGTGCTGAACCTGCTCGAGACCGCCGCCGATCTGGCCGTCGCCGCGGGCGCGACCGAGGTGATCGGCGAGGCCATCGTGCGCGAGGTCACGGCGGGCGGGGTGCGCCGCTTCGACAAGGGCGGTGACGCCTTCTACGATCAGATCTCGGCGCTGCACAAATCGGTGCGCGGATCGGCGCCGGATGCGGCGCTCTACTGGCTGGCGCGCATGCTGGATGGCGGCTGCGATCCCCGCTACATTGCCCGGCGGGTGGTGCGCATGGCCTCCGAGGACATCGGCAACGCCGACCCGCGCGCGCTCGCGCAGGCCCTGGACGCCTGGGAGGTGCAGGAGCGCCTCGGCAGCCCCGAGGGCGAACTGGCGCTCGCGCAGGCGGTGGTCTATCTGGCCTGCGCCCCGAAGAGCAACGCCGTCTACAGCGCCTTCCAGGCGGCGGTCGCGGATGTGCGCGCTCGCGGTTCGCTGGAGGTCCCGGCGCACCTGCGCAACGCGCCGACGCAGCTCATGAAGACGCTGGGCCACGGCAAGGGCTACCGCTACGCGCACGACGAGCCGGACGCCTACGCGGCGGGGGAGCGGTATTTCCCGGAGGCGATGGGCGAGCGGCGCTACTATCGCCCGGTACCGCGCGGCCTCGAGATCCGCATCGGCGAGCGACTCGCGGAGCTGCGCGCGCGCGATCGGCGCGGAGGATCGAAGTAACCGTGTGGTTTCCGGAGCGTATAGACGTGGGATCGGAGTGGTGCGCAGCGATCCTGATCGGGTGTCCCGAGGCGTTTACGATCTGGAGTGTTTCTTGGCTATGATCAAGCCCGGGCTTGTCCAACAAACGGTTCAGATTGTGGTTCGTTCCTCACACAATCCAACCTTATATGGCTTTTACCTTCTGGAAGTATTTGACATCGGGCAACGCCTTGAAATCTGCATCCTGGGTCCAAATCACCGCACTGAACTTTTTTGCTGCTGCATAAACAATGCTGTCCGCCAGTGGTAATTTATGCTTTAACCCATAAACGGCTGCATCGATAGACAAGACACCATCAAGGGAAATGACTTTCCCTTGTTCCATATGAGCAACAGCCTCCAACGCCACATCTTCCCCCCTCTGCCTCATAATGCATTTAAAGACTTCTGTCAGCGTAATACTCGGAACCGCAATTGTATTGGCTTCCAGGAAAATGACCCTGTCGCCATCTGCTTTTAAAATTAACGAG